>NZ_LMRE01000043.1:0-219081 GCF_001424745.1 Methylobacterium sp. Leaf469 | reverse complement strand
ACCCCCGCCGGCCAGAACCCCATCGACCAGCTCAAGGTCGTCGGAAAGGCCACCGACCGGATCGACGGCAAGTACAAGACCACCGGCACCGCCCCCTACGCCTACGACTGGCACGATCCGCAGGCGAAGCTCGCCTACGGGGTCGTCGTCGGCGCCACCATCGCCAAGGGCCGGATCGCATCAATGGATCTGGGCGCCGCCAAGGCTGCTCCGGGCGTCGTCGCCATCGTCACCGCCGAGACGGCGGGCAAGCTCGACAAGGGCAAGCTGAACACGGCGAACCTTCTCGGCGGTCCGCAGATTCAGCATTACCATCAGGCGGTCGCCGTGGTGGTCGCCGAGACCTTCGAGCAGGCCCGCGCCGCCGCGGCCCTGGTCAAGGTCCGGTATTCCACCTCGAAAGGAGCCTTCGATCTGGCCGTGGCGAAGGCCGGGGCGACAGATCCGGGCGATGTCCAAGGCAGTCCATCCGCCACCGCCGTGGGCGATTTCACGGGCGCGTTCGCGGCCGCGCCGGTGAAGCTCGACGAGCGCTACGCCACGCCCGACCATGCCCACGCGATGATGGAGCCCTGTGCGTCCGTCGCGTCCTGGGATGGCGACAAGGTCACGGTCTGGACGTCGAACCAGATGATCGACTGGGGCGTGCGCGATCTGGCGCTGACCCTGGGCGTTCCCAAGGAGAACGTGCGCCTCGTGTCGCCCTTCATCGGCGGCGGCTTCGGCGGCAAGCTGTTCCTGCGGTCCGAGGCGCTGCTCGCGGCGCTCGGAGCCCGCGCGGCGGGACGGGCGGTGAAGGTCGCTCTGACGCGTCCGCAGATGTTCAACAACACGACGCATCGGCCGGCGACCCTCCAGCGCATCCGCATCGGTGCGACCCAGGACGGCAGGATCACGGCCATCGGTCATGAAAGCTGGTCGGGCGATCTGCCGGAAGGCGGTCCCGAGGCGGCGGTCCTGCAGACCCGCCTGCTCTACGCGGCACCGAACCGGATGACCGCCCTGCGCCTCGCCGTGCTCGATCTTCCCGAGGGCAATGCCATGCGCGCGCCAGGCGAGGCTCCCGGCCTGATGGCCCTCGAGGTCGCCATGGACGAGATGGCGGAGAAGCTCGGGCTCGACCCCATCCGGTTCCGTGAGATCAACGACACCCAGGTCGATCCGGAGAAGCCGTCGCGTGCGTTTTCGCAGCGCAGCCTCGTCGAATGCCTGCGCCAGGGCGCAGAACGCTTCGGCTGGGACAAGCGGGGCAAGCCGGGGCAAGTCCGCGACGGGCGATGGCTCGTCGGAATGGGCGTGGCCGCAGCCTTCCGCAACAACATGGTGCTGAAATCGGCCGCCCGCGTCCGGCTCGATTCGAAGGGCATGGTCACGGTCGAGACCGACATGACCGACATCGGCACCGGCAGCTACACCATCATCGCCCAGACGGCCGCCGAGATGATGGGGGTTGGCCTCGACAAGGTGATCGTCCGGCTCGGCGACTCCACCTTCCCGGTGTCCGCCGGTTCGGGCGGGCAGTTCGGCGCCAACTCCTCGACCGCCGGCGTCTACGCGGCCTGCGTGAAGCTCCGCGAGGCGGTGGCGGGCAAGCTCGGGGTCAATTCGGCCGACGCCGTGTTCGCGGACGGGCAGGTCCGTTCTGGCAACCGCGCCGTCCCACTCGCCGAGGCGGCGACCGCGGGAGATCTCGTCGCCGAGGACGCCATCGAGTTCGGCGATTTCGGCAAGACCCACCAGCAATCGACCTTCGGCTCGCATTTCGTCGAGGTCGGGGTCGACGTGGCCACGGCGGAAGTCCGGGTACGCCGGATGCTCGCGGTCTGCGCCGCCGGGCGCATCCTCAATCCGAAGACCGCCCGCAGCCAGGTGATCGGCGGGATGACCATGGGGGTCGGCGCCGCCCTGATGGAGGAGCTCGCCGTCGACACGAAGCGCGGCTACTTCGTCAACCACGATCTCGCCGGCTACGAGGTCCCGGTCCACGCCGACATCCCGCACCAGGAGGTGTTCTTCCTCGACGAGGTCGATCCGATGTCGTCGCCGATGAAGGCCAAGGGCGTGGGCGAACTCGGCATCTGCGGCGTCGGCGCCGCGGTGGCCAACGCGATCCACAACGCCACGGGCATCCGCGTGCGGGACTACCCCATCACCCTCGACAAGCTCTTGAACCGCATGCCCGACGCGGCCTGAGCGCCGCGACGGGAGACAGCATCGCAACAGGCTCAGCGCAGGGTTCGGTGGCATGAAGTTCGAGACACCCGCGGGCCAGAACCCCATCGACCGGCTGGTGGTCGTGGGGAAGCCGACGGACCGGATCGACGGTCCGTTCAAGACGACGGGGACCGCCCCCTACGCCAACGACTGGCACGACCCGCAGGTGAACCTCGCGCATGGCTTCGTCGTGGGCGCCGGTATCGCCAAGGGCCGGATCCGCTCCGTCGACACGTCCCGTGCGGAGGCCGCCAGCGGTGTGCTGGCGGTCGTCACGGCGCGGAACGCCGGCCCGCTCGACCGGGGGGCGTTCTACGTCGCCCGGGCGCTCGCGGGGCCGGACATCGACCATTACCATCAGGCCGTCGCGGTCGTGGTCGCCGAGACCTTCGAGCAGGCCCGCGCCGCCGCTGCCCTCATCCGGGTCGATGCGGTCGCCACCCCGGGCCGCTTCGAGCTCGCGGCGGCGAAGGAGACCGCCCCGGTGCCGAAGCCCGGCCAGTTCGGCGGGCCGACCGAGACGCAGGTCGGGGATTTCGAGGGTGCCTTCACCGCGGCGGCCTTCCGGGTCGACGAGACCTACACGACGCCCGACCAGACCCACGCGATGATGGAGCCGCATGCCTCCGTGGCGTCCTGGGACGGCGACCGCCTCACCCTGTGGACCTCGATTCAGCAGATGAACTGGGGGGTGCGCGACCTCGCCAAGACCCTGGGCATCCCGAAGGACCGGGTCAGGTTGGTCTCGCCCTACATCGGCGGGGGCTTTGGCGGCAAGGGGACGATCCTCGCCGACGCGGTCCTGGCGTCGCTCGGGGCCCGGGCGGCCGGCCGCCCCGTCAAGGTCGCCCTGACGCGGCCCCTGATGGCCAACAACGTCACCCACCGTCCGGCCACGATCCAGCGCGTCCGCATCGGCGCGACCGCGGACGGGCGCATCACCGCCATCGGCCACGAGAGCTGGTCCGGCAACCTCGCAGGCGGACGCCCGGAGGCCGCCGTCGTTCCGACCCGGCTGCTCTATGCGGGCGCGGCCCGGATGACGCGCCTTCACCTGGCGCAACTCGACCTCCCCGAGGGCAGCGCCATGCGGGCGCCGGGCGAGGCCCCCGGCATGATGGCCCTGGAGGTCGCCATGGACGAGATGGCGGAGAAGCTCGGGCTCGACCCCGTCGCTTTCCGCGTCCTGAACGACACCCAGGTCGATCCCGAGACGCCGGAGCGCGCCTTCTCCCAGCGGCAGCTGGTCGAATGCCTGCGTCAGGGCGCCGAGCGCTTCGGCTGGGACCGGCGCGTGGGCAAGCCCGGGCAGGTGCGGGACGGGCGCTGGCGCGTCGGCCTCGGCATGGCCTCGGCCATCCGCGGGGCGCCGGTGACGAAGTCCGCCGCGCGGGTTCGGCTCGATGGCCGCGGCGTGGTCACGGTCGAAACCGACATGACCGATATCGGCACCGGCACCTACACCATCATCGCCCAGACCGCGGCCGAGATGATGGGTCTGCCCCTGGACCGTGTCGTGGTTCGGCTGGGGGATTCGTCCTTTCCCGAAAGCTCTGGCTCGGGTGGTCAATGGGGGGCCGCCTCCTCGACCGCCGGCGTCTACGCGGCCTGCATGCGCCTGCGCGAGACGGTGGCGCAGCGCCTCGGCATCAATTCCGCCGACGCGGTGTTCGCGGACGGCCTCGTCCGGTCCGGCAATCTGAGCGCACCCCTCGCCGGGGCCGCGAGCGGAGGCGATCTCGTGGCCGAGGACGCCATGGAGTTCGGCGACCTGACCAAGCGATTCGCGATCCAGACCTTCGGCGCCCACTTCGTCGAGGTCGGAGTGGATGTGGACACCGCGGAGATCCGGGTCCGGCGGATGCTGGCGGTGTGCGCGGCCGGGCGCATCCTCAACCCGAAGGCGGCGCGAAGCCAGATCATCGGGGGCATGACCATGGGCATCGGGGCCGCCCTCATGGAGGAACTCGCCGTCGACACGAAGCGCGGCTTCTTCGCCAACCACGATCTGGCCGGGTACGAGGTCCCGGTCCATGCCGACATCCCGCACCTCGACGCGATCTTCCTCGACGAGGTCGATGCCGCCGCGACACCGCTGAAGGCCAAGGGCGTGGGCGAGCTCGGCATCTCGGGAGCCGCGGCGGCGGTCGCCAACGCCATCCACAACGCCACCGGCGTTCGGGTGCGGGACTATCCCATCACCCTCGACAAGCTCCTCGCGCGCCTGCCCGACGCGGCCTGAGGAGAGGCGCAAAAAACGGCGGCAGATGTCGGGACGTCGGGTTGCGATCCGGGCCGAAAGTCGACCTTTCGGACCGGGCGCCGCGGGTCATGGCCAGCGAACCGCGTGCTATCTGACACGACCGTAACCCGAGAACAGGCGAAGGCCCGCCATGCGCCCGAGAATCATCTGTCACATGGGAAGCTCCATCGACGGCCGGCTCCACCCGAGCCGGTGGACACCGCCGGCCACGGGTATCGCGGACGGCTTGGTCCACCGATACTACGAGGAGACCGCCGCACGTCTCGGGGGCGAGGGATGGATCGTGGGCCGCACGACCATGGCGGAGATCGCCAAGGGACATCCCCGCCTGCCGTCGGCCATCCCGGCCAGTCTGCGCCGGACCCATCTCGGCGACCGCAAGGGCCGCGATTTGGCCGTCGCCATCGATCCGCACGGCAAGGTCCATTACGGGCGGGACGATGCCGGCGGCGATCACGTGGTGGCGGTTCTCGGCGAGGGCGTCTCCGACGCCTACCTCGCCGAGCTTCGGGAGGACGGGGTCTCCTACCTGTTCGCGGGGCCGGAGGGCCGGGACCTGTCCGCCGCCATGGACACCCTGGGTGCGGCCTTCGGCGTACGGACCCTGCTTCTCGAGGGTGGCGGCATCATCAACGGCGCCTTCCTCAAGGCCGGCTTGATCGATGAGGTCAGCCTTCTCGTCTCGCCGGCCCTCGACGGCCTCGCGGGCGTGCCCACCATCTTCGAGTATCACGGCGAACCGGGCGAGCGACCGGCGGCCGGAAAGGCGCTCCGGCACCTTCAGACCGAGACCCTGGAAGGCGGCACCGTCTGGCTGCGCTACCGGGTCGAGGACGCCGAAGACGCCTGATCGCCGCGCTCGGGGGAAGGCCGTGCGCCTGGGCGGACGGGGCCGTCTGCGCCGCGCCAGCGGGCTCAGGCGGCACGGGCCAGTGACGGGCCCGCATCGTCTTGCAGGCAGATCTGCACGCAGGCACGGGCCAGGGCTTCGGTGGCATCCACCAGGGCCGTGCCCAGGGGACCTTCGACGGAGGCCAGCGCAACCGGGATTTCCGTGCATGCCATGACGATCCGACTGCACCCGGCCGCCATCAGCGCCTCGGCCTGCCCGGCCAGGATCGTGTGCGCTTCTGCCAAGTGCCCGCCTTTTGCCGAGTGCCCGGCTTTCACGAGGCGGATCGCGCGCGTCACTTCGGCCTGTCCCGCGGCATCGGGTGTCCGGCACGTGAACCCGCGCGCGGCCAGACGCTCCCGGTAGATGCCCGCCGCGATCGTGCCACGGGTCGCCAGCACACCGATGCGATCGCCCATTCCGCCGGCGAGGGCGTCCGCCACGGCGTCTACGATGTGGAGGATGGGCAGCGACGTTTCGGCCTGCAGGGCGGCGTGCCAACGATGCGCCGTGTTGCATGGGATCGCGATCCGGCGCGCACCCGCCGCCTCGAGCCGCCGCAGGGTGTCGCGCATGGCCGGGAAGGGATCGGGCCCCTCGCCGAGGATCGCGGCCGTGCGGTCGGGGATGTCGGCCGCCGAGCAGACGATCATCCGGATATGGTCCTGATCGCAGGCGGCCGGGGTGTTGCGGACGACCTTGCCCATGAAGTCCACGGTCGCCATCGGACCCATCCCACCAAGTACACCGAGCATCGCGATCTCCCCTTGTGCGGATACGATGCGCCGCGTCGGGGCCTGGGGTCCAATGCCGTCTCGGACAGCCCTATTCCGATCCCGCATGAGGACCGGCCGGCGCAAGCTCGCGGCACCGGATGGGGGCGGGGTGGGCCGCCCCGCGATGCCCGCCCGGATCAATCCGGCTGCGAAAAGACGCTGGCGCCGATGAAGGCCATGTCGCGGTCCGGCTGCGGCGGGTCCTTCCGTGAGCCATAGGCGAAGAACAGCCGCCGGCTTCGCCCGTCCTCGCCGATGAGCGTCAGGGTGTGGTGGTCGAGGGCGTAGCGCCCGCCCTCGGGGGCACCGCGTCGGCTCATGGCCGAGCCGGCGCCGGAGGTCGCACCCGAATTGACGGCCCCCACGGAGCCTCCGCGCCCATACGTTCCGTCCGCACGAAACGCGTACCGGCTCGCCACGGACACCATGACGTCGCCCCCCATGGCGCTGTTGCCGCCGCCCGACAGGCGCCGGTAAGTCCGCGCGATAGCCCGCTCCCCCGCGTCGGCCGGATAGGCCTTGAAGAACGAGCCGCCCTGAAGCGTGTTGTCCTGCGGTTTCCCGTCCGCCCCGGTGAGGACGAACCGATTGCCCGTGCGGCTCCAGCGCCCGAACCGGCGGGGTTTGGCGATCCGCTCTTCCGTCAGATCGACATCCTCCAGGGCCGCGTCGTCGATCTCGTAGCTGCTGCCGTCGCGAAACAGGATCAGCGGCTCGTACTCGATGACCACCATGCCGCCGACGCCGACGCCCGTGGCGGCCCGGAAGTACACGCCCTCGACGGCGGACCAGTTCGCGGTGTGGCGCGGCTCGGCCAGGGGCGCGGGGCTAGACACAACCGCGTCGGCAGCGGGGACGGGCCGCGGCGCGGTGGCGCCGGCCCGGCCCCCGGCCGAGTCCGCATCCGGGGCTGGTCCGGCGGAACCGGGCCGGCGCCCTTTCGGAACCAGCCCCTCGTCGGTGAAGGCAACGCTCCGCAGGGACGCCACCGGGATGAAGTCCTTCGACAACCCGGCCAGGAAATCGGGCACCAGCCCCAGGCGCCGGGCCGCCTGCCAGCCAGCATGATGAAGGACCGTGCGCAGCTTCACCTGTTCGGCGAAGGCGGCGCGGGTGGCGGGTCGCGACAGGGGCGGCTTGCCCGCAATCGGCTCGACCATTCGGCGCCGGATCGCCTGCAGGGCAGTGGGGCTCGGGTCGACCTCGACGTTGTTCGCCACCATCCACTGCAGGACGATGAAGGCCGTGAGCACGTCGCCGGCATCGTCTGCCCGCAGATCGGTCTGGGTGAGGAAACTGCGAAAGATCGCGTCGTAATCGTGTTTGGCCATCTCGCGTGCGACTTCGACCGCGGCGATGGGGTTCGTCGCCCGCAAGGCCTGGATGTGCCGGCCGATCGTGGCGGCCCGCAGCTCGGCGCTGGTCGTGAACGGAAGGGCCGCGCGGCGGACCGGACGTTCGGCATCCCCCCGGGGCAACCGTGCGGTGTCCTCGACGGACTGGGCGCCGATCGCCGCATCGAGCCCCTGAAACTGCTGCTGCTGGAGTCCCTGCAGGATGCTCGCGCCGACATCCTGCGCGAGGGCCCCGGACGGGAGCAGCGGGAGGAGGGCGCAGACGAGGCGGATCGTAGGGGTCATGACGGGCTCCGTGTTCGAGATCGGGCGTTCCGGCGTCCAATCGGCGTGTCGCCGGGCCCCGCGAGTGCCACGGGTTCGGGCGTCACGGGTTCGGGCGTCACGGCCGCCCGCGCGGGTCATCGGTGCAACGGCGCCAGGCCCGCTGAAACCCGGCGTCGCCGGGCCGCCCGTAGCACCAGCCCTCCGCGATGAGCCGTCGGTCGACGACGTCGCGCCGCGCACAGGCATCGAGGGTTCGGGGATCGCCGCCGCGCCCGCCCCGGCAGGCCGCGTTGAGGGCCGCCCAATCCTGGAGGAGCGGCGCGCGCGCATCGGCCGCCTGCCAGGCGCGGGCGTCGGTGGCACCGAGCGAGGCGATCAAAAGAACGAGCCATCTCATGGGGGCGTCCCTCTTCCTCGACGTCAATCGATTCCAGCCAAGTCGCCGAGCTCGGCGGTGCGGCGCGCATCATGCACGCGCAGGCAGGTCAGCACGGCTTGGTTGCGGCCGGTCCCACCCGTGAAGGCGACCGGGACCTCCGCCTCACAGCGCAGGCGCGCGTAGATGCGCCAGGCGCGCTGGGTCCGCTCGAGGGTCTCACGCGCCGCGGGCCGTTCGGCGTCGGAGATCGTGGGACTGTGCGCGATGGCCGCCCGCGCCTTCGCCAGGGCCTGCCGGAGCCGCCGGGCGCTTCGCTCCGTCAGGGTCTGCAGGCAGGCGATGCGGCTCTCGGCCTCCCGGCATTGCGCCGTCGTGCCGGGGATGTCGGTGAGGTCCGCCTCTGATGCACCGGTTGCGAGGACTGCCGTTCCGAGCCACAGGAACGAGCCTGTGAGAAGGACTGCCGGACGGATCATGACGATGCTCCTCGGGTTCAGCGCACTGCGATGGACGCGGCGATGCGATCGATCCGCGCGAGAACGTCCCGCTGGTCCGCACCGGCGAGGCCGATGACCCGCAGGTACCCTGCGCCATCGAAGCGGATCGTCTGGTGCACACCCATCATCCGGCCGGACCGTGTGTCGCTGCCGGTTCCGCGCAGGCGGACCACGGCCGCACCTCCGAGGGTCGAGTTCTTCTCGTCCGTGACCGCGATGTCCCGCACCTCGCGGATGGTGCCCAGGGCCTTGCGGGCGAAGGCGCCTTCCTGGCCGGGCGCGACCGGAACCTGGCCCAGCGAGGGCGCCACGATGACGATCGCCTGCTCGCCCTCCGGATCGATGTCCTTGGGGCCGTCGGTGAGCAGAAGGGCATTGCCCATCAGGGTGCGGACCGGGCGGAAGCCCGCCAGATCGCCGACGGAGTAGGGCAGGGCCGCGATCTGGTCGGCGACGTTGCCGGGTGCCCGGAACGCGATCGTCCCGAGTGCCGCCTCCACGGCCTTGTCGGGCACCTGCCGGCGGGCGGCCTCCGGGACCTGGACGGTGACGAGGCCGGTGCCGGCTCCACCCCGCACCACCGCGATCCACTTGGTGTAGGCGAGGCCGTTGGCCGATTGGCTGCCGCGCAGGAGCCGGCCCTCGCCCCCTGTCACGGACAAGCCCTCGCCCGTGCCCTTCGCGACGAAGCCGGTCGGTCCGAGGGCCTCGGGCGTGAATTTGGCGACGAGCTGTCCGTAGGCCTCCGCCGGCATCTCGATGATGACGATCGAGGCGCCGGAGGGGTGCTCGAACCCAGCGAAGGCCTTGGCCGGAACCATCCCGGGCGGCGGAACGAGACCGACCGCTCCGGTGGGCGGAAACGTCGCCTCGGCGGCATGGGCGGGAGCTGCGAGAAGGCCCAGGAGGGCGAGCAGCCGCAGGACGGCGTGGCGGGAGCGCGGAAACGACATGGGCGGGACTCCGGGGCTTCAGCGCGTCGCCACACGGCTGATGACGAAGATGTTGCCCGAGAACTGCACCTGGCCCGGCGCGCTCATGTGCTCCAGCATCAGGCGCAGGTTGCGGCCGAGACGCGCCGAATCCGAACGGGTCTCGTACCAGTACTCGGCCGACGCGCCGCCGGAGCGCACCGGACGGTGGTGCTCGTAGCAGCGGAAGGCCGCCATGTATTCCTCGGCCGCCTGGACCTCCTGGGCCGAGAAGCCGCTCAACTTCACGGTGTAGGCCGTCGGCAGGCCGCCGCAGGCCTCGCCCCCCGGAACCGCCGCGGGCGCACCGCCCGCGAGGGGCGGGGCGGTGAAGGCGGGGCCGCCCGCGTCGGTGCCGCGCCGGGGCGCGACGACGCCGTCGAGCTTCGCCGTCAGGGCCGCCGCGACATCGGCCGCGATGGTCTTCGCCTCGGCCCCGACCCGCTCGAGGAGGCATTCCCGGTCGCAGCCCTGGGGCAGGGGCGGCAGCTGCACGCCGGCGACCTCGAAGGCACCGAGCGACTGACCGGTCCGCACGTTGAGAAGGCGACCCGGAATGCGCACCTCCGGCCGCACGATGTCGGAGTAGGCGGACTTCGAGGCCGAGGCGTAGACCTGGAACACCGCCACCACGTCCACGGGCGGGTTCTGTACGGCGCGGGCGACCTCGATCAGCTCGGCGTCGCGCCGCCGGACACGGTTGGGCTGGGTGAAGCCCATGGCCACGGCGGTCTCGTCGTAGACGTTGTAGCCGCGCAGGTTCATCGTCTCGGACAGTTCGGTGATCACCCGCTGGAAGATGCGGTTGCCGCGTGGCACCGAATCCTCGTCGGCATCTTCGCCCATCACCACGATGTTGGGCTTTGCCTGCGCCTGGGCCGGCGTGACGAGCCCGGAGAGACCCGCCGAAAGGATCGCGGCGAAGGCGGCGGTGCGGAACACGGCGGTCCGAAGTAGCGGCATCATCTCTCTCCTGAGTCTCGGGGTCGGGGTCATTCGGAGCAGGCTGGCGGCGTCGGCGCCGCATCGAAATCGTCGAGGTCGAGGGTGACCCTGAGGCGCGGATCGGCGGGGGACGGGCCGCCGCAAGCCGTTTCGGCGACGGGCACCACGAAGCGCAGGACGCCGGTGCGAGCGGGCGCGATCAGGCTCACCTCGACGCGGCGGTTCACCCGCGCGAGCGGCGCGGCCGGGTCCTTCAGGCGGCTCGGCCCCCAGCCGTGGACGCGCAGGCGCCCCGGTGCGATGCCGTAGATCTCGACCAAGTGGGCTTTCACCGCCCTGGCCCGGGCCAGGGAGAGACGCCGGTTGTGCGGGGCGGCCCCCGCCGCATCGGTGTGGCCGGCGATGAGGAAACCGTGACCGGCGAGATCCGGCGAACGCAGCGCCTGCCCCAGGGGTTCGAGCTGGATGCGCGCTTCGGGCGTCAGGCGCGCGCTGTCGTAGGCGAAGAATACGGTGAGATCGACCGAGCGGCCTGCATCGACACGCAGGGCCGGCCCGCCGTCATCGGGCACGACGGCCCGCACCGGGGCACCCGGGTTGCCATCGGCGAAGGGCGCAAGGGACCGGATGATGGCGGTGGCATCGGGGTTGCGCACCGCCCCCTCCGCCCGCTCGCTGACCCCGTCACGCGGCGCCGCGTCGGGTCGGGCGCCTGGCACTTCCGTCAGCGGGTTGGCGCGGGCCGCCTGACCGAGCAGGGTGGCGAGGGTGAGGGCCAGGATCAGTCCCGCGCGTCCACAGCGCGCGCGGGCAGCGCGATCGAGGGCGGCGGCCTCGGTGAGCCGCACGGGCTCAAGGTGGCGGGCGGGCGCGTCATCGATCCGCATGGGGTCCGATCCTCCTCATATTCGGGGCCTTGCTCCCGCCCCGCACACCCTGTCCGTGGACGGACCAGAGCGGTTTTCGCCGCCCGGCCCGGTGTGATGCGTCGAATTTCCTGGCGGCGATCAACGACCGCGCAGGATCGCGTTCATCCGATCCGGATCGAGGGCGCCGTCGGCGGCGGCAGCCGGTGCCGCAGGCGGGCGAGGTGGGGTCGCGGCGGCGCTGGCCGCAGGGGTCGTGGCCGCGGGCGGATGCCCTTGCGTGGCGGCGATCTCCGCCAGGATGCGACTCTTCCCGAGGATCGCCGAGAGGCGCGTGGCGTTGTTGAAGCTCGACGGGTCCTTCGGGTCGAGCCCGCCTTCCTTGTGCAGCGCGACGCCCGCCACGGAGGCGTCGAACATCAGCGAGCCCGAGGAGCCCCCGAGTGTGTCGCAGCTGTGGCGCAGATCGGGTCCCTCGCCCTGATCCTTCACGGCGAAGCAGCGAAAGCGGCTCATCACCTTCGGCCGCCCGAGGGGATGATGGATGACGAGCATGGACCGGTTGCCCGACACCGCCGCACCGGAGAGCCGGGCGGAGCCGTAGATGGCGGTCGGGTTGCCGGCGACGCGGGCGAGGGCGAAATCGAGGCGCGGGTCGAATTCCAGGGGGTTCGGATCGATGTCGAAGCGCCGCGAGCCCTGCCCGTCCAGGGTCAGGTAATCCATGAGGATCGACGCCTTCACCGGGGTCAGGTCGCCCGCCTGCGGCAGGCAATGGTGGTTCGTCAGCACGTAGTCGCCGGGCAGCAGCGTGCCCGTGCAGGAGGCGCCGACGGTCTGGCCGCTGCGGGTGTTGCGCAGGACGATGTCCACCCGGCCGATCGGGCGGGCAAGCGCCGCGAGCGCGTCCTTGGGGTCGAGTTCGGCGATGGGCTCGAACGCGCCCTTGTTGCGGTCGACATAGGAGGCCGCATCGCCGGTGGTCTGTCGCAGAGGTAGCTGGGCGCGCCCATAATCGGCGGGATCGAACCCGACGCTCTGGGCTTGCGCGCCCTCGGCGACGGCGAACGTCAGGATCAGGCAGGTTCCCCGCAGGATCGAGCGGCGCGTTCGGCGGCTCTCGGCCATCCCTGTTCTCCTCTCGGCGACGGCGTTATGCCCGCCGTCCGACGCTGCGTCAAAAAGCGACGGCTGCGACCGGTGATTGCAGCATCACCGTCGCAACGCGTGTTCGAGACGATCCGACGCGCTCGGCACGCCCGCCTCCGATAGGGCTTGGACCACGTAGACGAGGTTCTGGCGGCTGCCCTCCCGCAGGAAGTAGGCCTGCGCCCCGTCGGGAAGGCGCACCGGCGGCAGGGCGGCGGCGGCCAAGGCCGGGTCGACCGCGAGGCGGGCGCCGGGTCGCACGAGGCGAAAGGCGAGGCCGCACAGGTCCGGGGCGAGCCGGCTCGCGCGCAGGCGTCCGCTCGCTTCCGACGGAACGGCGCGACGCTCGGGCGGATCGGCACCGAACGCTACGCGCCGGCACGAGGAGCCCGCCGGCGCGACGAGTTCCTCGACCTCCACGCCTGGCGGCGGCGCGCCGCCATCCGGCAGGGTGGCCGGTCGAGCCTTGACCGCGTCGACCTCGGCAAGGGCCGGGGGGGCCTCCGGTCGCTCCTTCGTCGGATGGCCGTCGAGCGCCATGAGGATCGCGACCAAGGCCGTCGCGATCACGAGACCGGCCGCGACGGCAGGCGGCGCACGACGACGCCGGCCAGCGGTGGCAACGGTCGGCAGGGTGCCGCGCACGAGCGCAGCGAGGGCGGCCGGGATCGATGCGGACGGCAGGATCGCCGAAGGACGCGCCCTCGGGAGAGCGCGGAAGATCCGTTCGGCCTGCGCGGCTTCGGGACCGCTGGGGAGAAGGACGTAGAGGTCGGCCCGCGCCGCCTCGGTCATCAGGTCGCGGGAGCGCTCGATCTTGTCGAGGAGCGCATAATCGGCGGCCAGGACAGCGAGGTCGAGATCGACGGCGCCGGTCGCCCAGACCACGAGATCCGCCTCGGACGGTTCGGGGGTCAATCGAAAGCCGTGTGCGACGAGGCCGTGGGCGAGGCAAACGGGCACCTCCCACGAGCGCCCGGCGTCGAACGACCCGCTGAGGCGCAGTTCGTAGGGCCCGGCGGTGATGCCGGGTAGGCGGGACAACGGGCCGCCTTCGGCCGCGAGCCGCGCGTAATCCCCGGACCAGGGCAGGGGGCGGTAATCGCCCACCGCGAAGGCGGCTGAGGTCGGCAGGCCGGGGCGCGCAGTCAAGCCGCGCAGCACAAGCGGGCCGCCGGTCGTCGGCACAACCACGAGAACCGAGGCCTGCGTCATGCCGGAGCGCCGATCATGCCGGGGCGCCGATCATGTGCGCGACGTCATAGGAGGAAGGCCGCACAGGCCGGATCCCGCAGCATCGCCCCGAGGCGAACCGCCTCCGGGACCGCCGGATCGAGGGCGAGGAGGATCGCGCCCTCGATGGGGGGCGGCAGCGCGACCCGTAGGGTCTCGTCTCCCAGGATCACCTCGATGAGGCGTGGCGACCGGGCTTCGCTGCCCCGGAGGATCAGGAGCGGCGGAGCATCCTCCATCGCGGCCAGGATTTCGAGGGTGAAGGCTCCGATGCGGCGCGACGCGACGGGGCCGTCCGAGGCCGCGACGGCGAAGGGGGCGTGCGCCATCGCCTGGCTGGCGAGGAGCGCGCGGTAGCGTCGGGCCGTCCCGGGGTCCGCCCGGATCGCCCGGACCGTCGCGAGATCGACCGGGCCGCCCGGATCGCGGGTGGCGTGAGCCCAGAGGGCGGCGACGCCCGGCCGGGTGGCGGGCGTCGCGGCGCGCGCCAAGGCACGCGCCAAGGCACGCGCGGCGTGGATTTCGGCGAGCAGCCGGGCCGCTTCGTCGCTCATGCCGTCGCTTCCGCCACGTAGGCTTGCGCGAAGGTTTTCGCGAAGATGTCCCGGTCTGCCGTGAAAGCCGGCTCCAGGGGACGGTGGCGCACCAATCCGGCGATCGCGCGCTGGAACCGGTCGATCTCTCCGGCGAGCCGCACGAGGGCCGAATCGGCGGCGGCGAAGCCTTCGGCCAGACGGGCGGGATCGTCGAACCCGGCGCGCCGGACCCGCCGGATATCGGCCCGAGCGGCGGCCAGCGCGTCACGCGTTTCCGGTGCGAGCCCTTCCGCCTCCGCCGGGACCCGGAGTGCCGCCGCGATGCGCAGCATCCGGTCGAGATGCGCCGCCAGCGCAGCGACCCGCTCCGCCAGGACCGAATAGGTCTCGGCCTCCGTGCAGGCGACCCGCTCGGCGAGATCGGGGCCGCCACCACCACGCCGCAGGCGGTTGGACAGGCCCGCCTGGACCCGCCCGAAGCTCGTGGCCCGCAGCGCGGTGAGCGGACGGGTGCGGTGGAACGGCTCCAGGCGCAGGAGATCGGCGAGATCGTCGCGCTCGGCCCCCGTCAGGATCTTGGGGCCTTCCGCCAGGCCGGCGAGAAGATCGACCAGGGTCTCGGCCGGGTCGCCCGCGACGAGGTCGGCCAACGACGCATCGAGGCGCTCCTCCCACCCCACATGCGCTTCGAGGGAATCGGCCGCCGTCAGGTTGTCGAGGCCGTTGCGCAGGCCTGCCGCGGCCTCGAAGGTGACGAAGTGCTCGGCGATGGTGCGGAAGCCCGGCCGTTCGCCCTGTTCCATCTCGCTGCACCAGAACGCGAGGATGTCGTCGTCGTCGAACTCCGCTCGCCCGCGCAGGTAACCGAGGAGCCCGCGGAAGCGTCGCTCCAGGGGCGCGAGCGGCAGATGGGCGTTGCGGTAGGCGGCGAGGTGGCGGCCCAGGCGCTTGCCCAACAGGGGGGCCGCGTCGCCATCGGGCGTCTCGGCGAGCTCCCCGAACCAGCCGGACAGGAGAGCGAACTGCCCGAGATCCTCCGCCGTCAGCAGGAACTCGGCCAGCGCCAGCAGGCGTGCGAGCCCGGCCCAGGTGGTGCGCCAGCCCGCGCCGTCGGCGAAAACGAGGCCGCGTTCGTCGGCGCAAACCCCGTCCGCCCGCGCCTCGCCGAAGCGCGCGGCGATGGTGTTCGGCCTGGCGAGACCCGGATCGAGGGCGAGGGAGACGAGGTCGCGTCCGTCCCGGGCGGACGTGAGCCGGGCGAGGGCACATAACGCGTGGGCGAGGTCCCAGAGCGGCTTGTCGCGGTTCGGCCGCACGGCGCCGGTCACGACGCGCGCGAGCCAGGCCCGATCCTCCCGGGACAGGTCGCGCCCCTCGCACACGTTGGCGAGGTCGGCCGCGCATCGCTCGTCGTATCCGCCGGTCATGTCCCCGCCCGATCCCTTCCGCGATGTCCCGGACGGTGCAGCGATACCGCCCACGCGTTCGGCCGTCATCCCCGTCAACGCACGCCCGTCAACGCACGCCCGTCAACGCACGCCCGTCAGCGCACGACGATGCGTGCCGCCGCCTCGGTCACGCCGGGTGTCGCCCGGATCCTGTCCACGAGATCGAGCACCTCGGGTGCCTGTAGGAGCCTGGCGTCGGATTCCATGCCGGGGGCAACGGCCAGCCAGCGCGCCTCCAGTTCCGGCGGCAGGCCGCCCGAGACCCCGAAGCAGGCGAACAGGTTCTCGAACGGCGCGCCCGCGACGATCTCGTCGAGCCCGTAGCCGCGTGGGTAGCGCCGGACGTCGCCGGCCTTGAGAGGAACGGAGGAGGCGGGATTGCCGCGCACCGGCAGGGCGACGAAGGCGGTCTCGTCGGGGGCGACGACCCAGCAATAGAGGCTCTGAGCGGCCTTCGATTCGATGCGCATCTCCAGGCGCTGCCCCGTCGAGAACGGCGTGGCGGTGGCGGAGACCGCGAGGCGTCCGCCGTCGGTCCGGGCCGTCGCCGCCAGATGGTCGAGGAAGGGGCGGGGGGTCGGGTCGCAGCCGAGCCCCTCGGTGCCGATGCGCCGTCGCCCGGTGGGCGCCAGTACGGCGCCGTCGCGCTGGAACTCCAGCTCCATCCAGGCACGGGCATTGCCGCCGGCGTCGCGATCCTGGGAGAAGCGCCCGCGGGCGGTGACCGGACCCTCGCAGGTCGTCCCCGGCGGATTGCGGCGGACATCGAGGCGGGCGCCCTTCAGGATGCGGTTGGCCGAGCGGGCCTCGGCGTCCAGGGCGATGACGAGGCGGTCGGTCAGCGCGCCCGCGCAGGTCGAATGGCCGCCCTCGGCCACGAAGGGACAGATCGCGACGGCGCCGGCATTCGGCGCTGCCTGCGCGAAGGCCCGAACCGCCAGCTCCATCACCGCATCGATATCCGCGACGCCTGCGCCGACCCGGATCGGTACGACGACGGGCTCGCTGGTGACCTTGCAGGCGGCGCTCCGGGTGATGGCCTGGAGTCGGAACGCGGCTGTCTCGCCGGCCCGGCGGGGCTCCACCAGGAACACGCTGGCGTCGCCCGCGAAGGCCTCGCGGATCTGCGCCTCAGCCTCGGCGCCGGAGAGACCGGTGGTGCCCTCGCGCAGGGCCTTGATCCGCACCACGTCGGCCGCCGCCGCGAGGCGCACCCGGCCCGTCGCCTGGAGCCGACTCTCCACGGCGAGGCGCACCTCCTCGGCCTGCTCGCGGGAAAGCGCGGTCTGGCCGGGCTCGACGCCGACCACGGCCAGCCGGAGGTCGGCCCGGCCGGCGCAGGCGGCGACGGCATCGACGAACGGCGCCAGGGCGGCGGTGCCCGGATCGGCGGCGGCGGGCGTGCCGACCAGGGCCGCGAGGAGCCCGAACGCGCGAGCGCGTCTCATTCCGCCTCGTTCGCCTTGGCGTATTGGTCGAGGGCGCGCACGAAGACCGGGTTGAAGCGTCCGTCGAGGGCGCCCGAATAGTAGTCGGCCTCCTTGATGGCACGCTGGACGGCGCGGATCGTCTCGGGCTTCAGCTTCTGGGCGCCCGTGTCGGTGGCCGAAACCGAGGCCGCGCCGAGTTCGCCGCGCTTGAGCGCCCGCAGCACCAGGCCGGAGGCGCTGACCCCCGGGAAGTACCGGCCGAAACCGTTGTCGATCAGGGCCGCCATGGTCGCCATGGCGACGGGATCGCCCTTGTCGGCGGCTTGCCGGAACAGGTCGAAGCCCTGTCGCAGATCCTTCGGAAACCCGTGGGCGCCGGTGGCGTAGTGCGGCACGAGCTTCGAGATGGAGGCGACGTCGCCGGCTTCCGCCGCGCGCTTGTAGAGCGCCACGGCCTGAGCCTCGTTCTTCGGAATGCCGTTGCCGTATTCGAGCATGCGGGCGGCGTTGGCGAGGGCGACCCGGTTGCCGCCCTCGCCGGCCTGCCGGTAGAGGCGGAACGCCTCCGCCTGCGCGCGCTTCACGCCCTGGCCGTTCTCGTAGAGCGTGGCGAGGTTGTTCATCGCCGAGACGCTGCCGGCCTTGGCCGCGCCGTCATAGGCCGCGAAGGCCTCCTTGTAGCGGTCGGACTTGTCGTAGGCGCGGCCGAGCTGGTAGGCGAGGCGGCGCAAGGTCGGGTACGAAGCGGCGGCGGCGCGGCAGGCCTCGATGGCCGCGCTGGCCTCGATCCGCCCGAGCTTCACCCCCGTCACGCCCTTGGGCCGGTCGGGGTCGTCGGTGCCGGCGGCGAGGTCGTCGCAGCGCTTCACGCGCGGATCGCCGTTCGGGTCCGAGCCGCCGAGATAGCCCTCCGCGAGGCTGCGGTAGGCACAGACCTCGCCGCAGGAATCGAGATAGGCCTGGTACTGCCGCTGCTGGCCGAACCGAGCCCAGTTCTCCTGGTCGATGGCTGCCGCGTCCCTGCGCTTACCGGAGAGCAGCCTTTCCATGGCCTGGGGCCTGTGGGCGCAGACCTCGCCGCAGGTGCCCACATAGGCCTCGACGGCCTCGCGGGTGCCGAAGGTCTCGGCACGGCGCCACGCCGCCTCGTCGCGGACCGCCGCGACGCCCTTGGCGACGGCCTCGACGGGCAGGGAGGCCTTCAGCACGATGGGCGCATCGTCGATCTCCGGCACCTGCTCGCGGCCGCTGGCGCGGCGCGCGGCCTCCTCGACCTCCGTGCGCAGGTAGCGTTTCAGCTCGGGCCATTGCACCTGCCCGTCGCCGTTGCCCTGCCGATCCGTCGCGTCGGCCAGCCCAGAGACGCCCATGAGGAAGCGGCTGGTGAGGAGGCCGAGCCGGTTCGCCTCGTCCCAGTTGGCCGGCGTCGCACTGGAGGTGGCGACCATTCGCACGATTCCGGTCTCGGCCTTCGGCCGGGACGGGGCGAAACCGGGTGCCGAGACGGCGAGCAGGCTTTCGCCCTTGCGGCCGGTCTCGCCGGTGAAGCAGGCATCGACCATCACCACGAGCTGGCGCTCGGCGCCGATCTTGCGCTTCACGAGGTCGAGGTTGCGGTAGAGGGTCTCCAGGCTGTAGCCGCTCTCGCCCTGGTTGGGGTTGCCGTCCTCCGGCAGCAGGAAGGGCTGTTTCGTGGCCAGATCCGGTACGCCGTGGCCCGAGTAATACACGAAGACGTTCGAGCGGCCCTCGCGCACGCTGCGCCAAAGCCGGCCCGATTGCGGGTTCCGCTCGGTGCCGAAGGCCTGATTGAACTCGTTGAGAGTCGCGTCCTTGAGGACGAACACGTTGGTGTCGCGGTAACCGAGCCGCTGGACGAGGTAGGCCCGCATCGCCTCGGCATCGTTGTGCGCGAAGTCGACCGGCACCGTCTGCTTGTAGCTGCGGTTGCCAATCACGACGGCGACGGAATCGGCATTGTCGGAGAAGATGGCGGGATCGGGCGCGGCCCGGACCGGCTCGACGGCACCGGCGAGGAGCGTGATCTGGGCGACAACCCCCACGAGCCAGCGGGTGGCGCGAGCCCGCGCATTCCGGACCGTTATGTTGTTCCTCATGCACGGGCTCTCCTTGCCACATGGAAGAAGACGGGTTCCGACGAACGCTCGGTGGGTATCCGACCGGACGTCGAGGGCAAATTCGGCCGGAGCATGGCGCGCAAGGCCATTACCTTGCAACCAGCGCGATGGCGAGGCTGAGGACCGCCAGGTGAAGGGGCGAGAGGGCGATCAGCATGATGGCGCTCCCTACGGCAGGTAGAGACCGCGTCCGCACCGGCGCATGCGGCGCGCCTCGACATAACCGGTGTTGCGGTTGAACACCTCGACCGTCCGGTAGACGCAGTACCGTCCCGAGTTGCGGCCGTTGTAGTAGACCCCGCCATTGTCGAGATCGACGCCGAGGAACTCCTGATTGCCGCCTCCGCTGGCAGCCCTGTCGGTCCCCTGGGCGAGAACCGGAGCCGCGCCGCCGAGCAGGCCGACGAGGACGAGAATCGAGATCGAGCGCATGTGACGTCTCCCTGGTTGGGCGGCGCCGGCCGCCCTCCCCGGGCTCATGGGTCGGCCAGACCCGGTTTTGCGCGGCGGCCGGCCCGGACGATCGACTTTCATGTCCCCACGATGGTCCACGGGCGGCCTCAGCGAAGCCCACATCCGCATCGCGAAGCGATCAACCGGTATGACGCGCTACGATCCCGATGCCTTGACATATATCTAATTCGCATCTTAGTTATACGCAGATTAAATATATGGTGATGCCATGTCTGAGCACGCGTTCCTCGCAGCGTACGATCCGAACGCCTTCGCGCGCCCGGCGCTCACCGTCGATCTCGTGCTGATGAGTATTCATGCCGACCGCCCGGCGGCCCTGCTGCTGAAGCGGACCGAGCACCCCCATGCCGATCGCTGGGCGCTGCCCGGCGGTTTCGTCGGGATGGACGAGACCCTCGACGCGGCCGCCGAACGCGTCCTCCGCGCCAAGGCCGGCATCGCCGGGCCGCACCTCGAGCAGCTCTACACCTTCGGTGCCCTCGACCGGGACCCGCGCATGCGCATCGTCTCCGTGGCCTATCTCGCGCTCCTGCCGGAAGCCGCGTTCCGGCAGGCCCTGGACGGCGCGGCGGAGCTGTCGGCGGCCATCGTCGAGGTGCCGTGGGCCGGCGAGACCGGCGGCCCCGTCACGGCATTCTCCGCGCAGGATCGGGAACGGCGGAGCCCGCTGTCCCTCGCCTTCGACCACGCCGACATCCTGGCCCTCGCGATCCTGCGGCTGCGGGGCAAGCTCGACTATTCCGGGATCGGCTTCGCCCTGCTGCCGGAGCACTTCACCCTGCGCCAATTGCAGGACGTGCACGAGGCGATCCTCGGCATCCCCCTCAACAAGCCCGCCTTCCGCCGCCGGATGCTCGACCGCGGCTGGCTGGCACCGACGGGGGCCCGCGAGTCCGGCACCTCGTTCCGCCCCGCCGAACTCTACCGCGTTCGGAAACCGCTCTGAATCCGCGTCCATCCTGTAGGAAGATCCCATGGCCACGATCCGCAATTTCGGCCCGATCGCGCAATTGAAGAGCGAGGCGAGCAGCCACGTCATCCGCTACCGCAACGGCCGCGTCCGGCAGAGCGGCCGGGGGCTCGTCTTCTGGTTCCGGCCGGAGACCGCGAGCATCAGCGAGGTGCCGATGGACGACCGCGAGATGACCTTGTTCGTGCGCGGCCGCAGCCGCGACTTTCAGACCGTCGTGGTCCAGGGGACTATCGGTTGGCGCGTCGTCGATCCGGACCTGCTCGCCGGCCGCGTCGATTTCTCCCTCGGACTGCACACCGGCAAGCCGCGCGGCGAACCCATCGAGCGCATCGAGGCGCGCCTCAGCGGCATCGCCGGCCAGGCGGTCCTGCAGGAGATCGGCGGAAACCCCGTCGGCGCGCTGCTGGACGCCGGCCCCGAACCCCTGCGCATCGCCCTCGAGTCAGTGCTGGGAGCGGCCCCCTCCCTCGCCGAGATCGGCGTCGCCGTGGTCTCGGTGCGGCTCACCAACCTCGCGCCCACGAGCGAACTGGAGCGCGCCCTGCAGACGCCGACCTTCGAGTCGCTTCAGCAGAAGGCGGACGCGGCGACCTTTGCCCGCCGCGCCCTCGCCGTCGAGAAGGAGCGCGCCATCGCAGAGAACGAGCTGGAGACCCGCACGGAACTCGCTCGGCGCGAGACGGTGCTCATCGCGCGCGAGGCGGAAAATGCCCGCGACCGCGCGGCCGGCCTGGCCGAGGCCCACGGGCTGGAGGCGGCGGCCGAGGCCGAGCGCATCCGCCTCGTCGAGGGTGCCAGGGCCGAGGCCGAGCAGCGGCGCGCGGCCATCTATCGCGACCTTCCGCCCGCTGTGCTGCTCGGGCTGGCCGCCCGTGAACTCGCGGGCAAGCTCGAGACCATCGAGCACGTCAACGTCACGCCCGACCTTCTCGCGGCCGTCCTGGGCGAGTTCTGCAAGCCGGGCCCACCGGTGGCGCCGCCGGCCTTCCCGCGCTGAGGACACCATGTCCGTCGTCACCCCGCGCGCCGTGTTCGTGATCCGCGACACCGACTACGAAGCCCTCCTGGCCCGGCACGCCACCCGTGGCCAGGCCCGGTTCTTCCTGGAGAGCCGCGGCCAGAACCTCGCGGAGATGGAAGCGCGGCACGCCCGCTTCCACGCGGTACTCGGCCAGGCGCGCGCCGCCGTGCCGGGGGCGTGGCGGCAGGCTCTGGCACGGCGCGGCGACCTCGACCGGTTCCTGTTCGCCCCCGATGACGTGATCGTCGCGGTCGGACAGGATGGCTTGGTCGCCAACGTGGCGAAGTACCTGCGCGACCAGCCGGTGATCGGCGTCAATCCGGCGCCCGATCTCCACGACGGCGTGCTGGCCCGCGTCGCGGTGGAGCGCCTGGGGCCCTTGCTCGCGGCCAGCGTCGCCGGGGCGGCGCAGATCGAGCGACGGACCATGGTGCGGGCGGTGCTCGACGACGGGCAGACGCTACTCGCGCTCAACGAGATCTTCGTCGGCCACCGCAGCCACCAATCCGCGCGCTATCGGATCGAGGCGGACGGTGTTTCGGAGGACCAGTCGTCGAGCGGTCTCATCGTCGCCTCGGGCACCGGTCTGACCGGCTGGGCCCGCTCCATCGGCGAGGCGACCCATCTCACCCTACGGATCGGCGTCGAGGAGGCGGCGGTGGGCTACTGGGTGCGCGAGCCGTTCCCCAGCGTGACGAGCACCACGGAGCTCCGCGCGGGCAAGCTCACCGGGGCGTCCCTCGCGGTCACGTCGCGGATGAACGACGGCGGCGTGGTGTTCGCGGACGGGATCGAGCAGGATTTCATCGCCTTCGAATGGGGCCGGCGGGTGCAGCTCGCGCCGGCCACCCACGCCCTCAACCTCGTGGTCGCGTAGGGTGGCGGCTCGGGCGCGCGTTCACGGACGGGGGTTTACGTAACACCCTCGCGATCGCGGGCCCTTGAGAAACCGCCCTGGACCGGGGCAGTCTTCGGCCGGGTGAGGCGGCACTGCGGTGCACCTCGGCGGGGGAGGCGGCATGGCGAAGGTCGAACGGGCGAGGACGGACGGCGAAACCCGCCAGCGGCCCCCGGCGGAGGTCGTGCACGCGGCAGAGCTCACACGGCTGCGAGCGGAGGATACGGCACCGCGCCCGCCCGGCTGGCAGCTCTCGCTCCAGGGCGTGAAGCGATTCATCTGCGGCGATGGGGCAGGGGAGCCGAAGGTCGTGTGCTCGCCGGCCCTGGTCGAGCGTGCCATGGTCACCCTGGCGACGTCGCGGGCCTTGCTGCTCATCGGCGAGCCCGGCACCGCGAAGAGCCTCCTGTCGGAGCTGCTCGCCGCCGCGATCAGCGGCGGCTCGACCCTGACGATCCAGGGCGGCGCCTCGCTCACCGAAGACCAAATCCGCTACGGCTGGAATTACGCGCTCCTCGTCGCGGAAGGGCCGAGCGAACGCGCCCTGGTGCCGGGGGCACTCCATACCGGGATGCGCGCGGGTCGCATCGTGCGGTTCGAGGAGATCACCCGCTGTCCGTTGGAGGTGCAGGACAGCCTGCTGTCCGTGCTCTCCGACCGCGTGCTCGCGGTGCCGGAACTGACGGGCGATGCCGGCATGGTCTATGCCCGCGAGGGCTTCAACCTCATCGCGACGGCCAACACCCGCGACCGGGGGGTCAACGAGATGTCGGCGGCCCTCAAGCGCCGCTTCGGCTTCGAGACGGTGTTTCCCATCGCGGACGCGGCGGCCGAACTCGCGCTGGTGCGCCGGGAAGCCACCGCACTCCTCGTCCGGTCCGGCGTGCCGCGCGCGCCCGACCCCGAAATCCTCGAACTCCTCGTGACCTGCTTCCGGGAATTGCGCGAGGCCGTGGATCACGAGGGCACCGGCCTGGAGCGGCTCTCCTCTGTGATGAGCACGGCGGAGGCCGTCAGCGTCGCCCACGCCATCGGCGTCAAGGCGCATTTCCTGCGCGGCGACGCGGGACGGCCGGAGGACATCGTCGCCTGCCTCGCCGGAACCGCCGCCAAGGACGATGCCGAGGATCTGGCGCGCCTGCGCCGCTACCTCGAACAGCGCGTCGGCCGCCGCGACGGCGCGGCGTGGCGCGCGCTCTACGCCGCCCGTCACCTCCTCACCCCGCAATGAACGGCCCCGAGACCGGCGAGCCGCTCACGGTCGTCGGCGTGCGTCACCATTCGCCGGCCTGCGCGCGCCTTGTGCGCCGTACCATCGAGACGGTTCGCCCGGCCCTCGTGCTCATCGAGGGGCCGTCGGACTTCAACCCGCACCTCGCCGACCTCGCCCTCGACCACGCCCTGCCGGTGGCGATCTTCTCGTTCCGGGCCACGGAGCACGCCAGCCACGCCTCCTACACGCCGTTCTGCGCCTTCTCGCCGGAATGGCAGGCCCTCGTCTCGGGCCGGGCCGTCGGCGCCGAGACCCTGTTCTGCGACCTGCCGGCCTGGGATCCGGCCTTCGGCCAGCGGCGAAACCGCTACGCCGACCCGCACGGCCCCCGGGCCGAAGCCGCCGAACGGGCGCTCGCCTCCGCCCTCGGCGCCGAGGATCAGGACGCCCTCTGGGACATGCTGGCCGAAGCCGCCCCGAAGCACGAGCTGCCGGACCGGCTCGCGCGCTACTTCGCCCTCCTGCGCCCGCCCGGCACGGACGATCCGGCCGAGGAGGCGCGCGAGCGCTTCATGGGCGCCCACGCGGCCTGGGCCCTACGCGCGGCCGGGGGAAAGCCGGTGGTGCTGGTCTGCGGTGGCTGGCACGCGGAAGCCATCCGACGCTACGCGGCTCGGGCCGACGGCGCCCGGCCCGAACCGGCACCGCCGGATCAGGGCGAGCGGACCGGCAGCTACCTGGTGCCCTATTCCTATGCCCGCCTCGACCGGTTCTCCGGCTACAGCGCCGGCATGCCCTCACCGGGCTACTACGAACACGTCGCCGCCGAGGGGCTCGACCCGGCAGCGGATTGGGCCGCCGGCACCATCGCGACCGCCCTGCGCGAGGCCGGGCAGGTGGTCTCGACCGCCGACCGCATCGCCTGGGCGGCGCATGCGGGTGCGCTCGCGCGCCTGCGCGCCCACCCGGCGATCCTGCGCGCCGACCTGATCGATGCGGCCCTGGCCACCCTGGTCAAGGACGCCCTCAATGCGCCGCCCGCCTGGACGGCGTCCGCCGCCGCCCCACGCCACGCGGCCCTGGCCGCGATGCTGCGGGCCCTGGCCGGCCACCGCGAGGGACGGCTCGCCCCGGGCACCCGACAGCCGCCCCTCGTCGCCGATGTGGAGGAGCGACTGCGCGCCGCCGACCTGGAACCCGGTCCGTTACGCCGACGCGTGCCGATCGACTGGGCCGAGCCCGCCGACCGCGCGCGGGCGCACCTGCTCCACCAGACCGTCGTCCTGGGACTTCCGGGCATCGGCCGCGAAGAGGGCCCCGACCTCGCCGAACCAGGACTGCCCCGCGAAAGCTTCGCGATCGCACGGCATCCCGACTGGCCCGGCGCCCTGATCGAAGCCTCGCTCTGGGGCGGCACGCTCGCCATGGCCGCCACGGCTCGGCTCGCCGCGCGGATCGAGGCCGACCCGGACAGCCTGCACGTGCTGGCCCTCGCTCTCTCCGACGCGCTCTTCGCCGGCCTCCCCATCGAGGGTGACCTGCTCGGGCGGTTGAGCCGGGGCATCGCCACGGCGCACGCTGTTGCCGACCTCGGAGGTACCGGGCGCCGGCTCGTGCGCCTCCACCGCTTCGGCGCGGCCTTCGGGGAAACGGCGGCCCCGGCCCTCGCCCAACTCTGCGTCGCCCTGGGGGAGCGCGCGCTGCCTCTCATCGAGACCATCGTGGATGCCCGCGAAGGGCTCGGTGCCATCGAACTCGTCCTCGCCTGCCGCGACCTGTTCCGCGATTGCCGGGACACCGTGCCGGGCCTCGCACCGTTGCGCCCGCCCTTCGTCGCCATGCTGGGGCGGCGGCTGGCCGACCCGGACGCACCGCCTGCACTCGCGGGGGCGGCCCTCGGGTTCCTGGTCGCCTGCGGCGAGATCGGAGCGGGGCCGGACGAAGCCGCGCGCCGGCTACGCCGCTTCGGCCTGCCCGATACCCTCGGCGATTTCCTCGCCGGCCTGTTCGCCCTCGCCCGGGAAGAGGTCGCGCAGGATGCGACGCTGGCGGCCGTCGAAGCACTGGTCAGCGCCTGGGACGACGCGGATTTCCTGCGGGCATTGCCCGCGCTGCGCATGGCCTTCGCATGGTTTCCACCGCGCGAGCGCGAGCGCATCGCTGCAGCGATTCTACGACGGGGCGGTATCGGCCCCGCCCAGGCAGAGGCCGAAGCGCTGGCCTGGATGCGGCAAGGCGCGATGCCCATCGACCAGGCCACTGCCTTCGCGCAGGAGGCGAGGGTCGCGGACAGACTCGCGCGGTACGGGTTGACCTAGATCAGTGCGACGGGGTCTATCTCTGCGCGGAAGGGGGGAACGGTATGCAGCGTTACGAACTGACCGAAGGATCGTCGTCCAAATTCTGGGACGTGGGCGTCGAGGGATGCGACCTCACCGTCCGGTTCGGACGGATCGGGACCAAGGGTCAGTCCAAGGTCAAACGTTTCCCGGAGGCCGACGGTGCGCGGCAGGAACGTGACCGGTTGATCCTGGAAAAGACCCGCAAGGGGTATCGCCCCACGACCGGTGAGACCGACGCGACACCCACCCCGGCGGCGATCGAGGTCCCACCGGAGGCCGGTCCCGTCTCCGCGAGCGCCATGCCAGAGGCAGCGCAGGCCGATCGGGCGATCTTCTCCGGCACGTCCCTGCCGACCCGAACCCGGCCCGGCCCGGCCCTCGATCCCGCGGCCGACTGGGCCGCTTTCGTCGCCGCGATCCGCGACCTGCTGGACTCTGCGCCGGAGGGCGCCGAAGCTGAGGCCCTCGCGGCTCGTCTCGACCGCGAGCCGCCGGCCCTCGACGCGGCGCAGGCGCGCGATTGGTTGAATCTGCTTCGTGCCGCCTGTCCGACGATGGACCAACGGTTCTGGGGCCGGAAGCTCGGCCCCCGGGGTCCGGCGACTCGGGCCGCGTTCATGCATTTCGCCCGCTGGCTCGTGGCACGCTCCGGCATCGCCCCCCTGGTGAGCCTCTTCGACCAGCTTCGTCCCCGTCCGACCAGCAAGTACGGTACGATGCCAGCCTCGGTCTGGGACATCCCGAACAGCTTCGGGGTGCGCTCCGCCCTCACGGCGGCACCGGACGCGGATTTCGACGCCGCACTCGCCGCCTGCCTCCGGCTTCACGCGGAGGACCCAGATCCACATCTCGGCTTCTGGCTCACGTCTGTCCTGGCCGACGACCGCGCCGGGGCCGACCATGCGCTACGCGCCGCCGCCATGCTGGACCGTCACGGGACATCGCGCCTGTTCGTCCGCCAGGGTTACAGCGCCATGCCGTTCATCGTCGATCTACCGCCGTCGCAGGCCGCCTCGTGGCAGGCCGATCCCATGCACAAGGCAATCCTCGCAACCCGTGACGTGACCGCCGCCGAGGTTGCCGCGACAATGATCGCCGTGGCGCACGCGGCCGGCGAATCGGCAACGACCAGTCTCGTGTGGCTCCTGCGCGACGCCATCGGCGTCGACCGGACCATCGTGGCGAAGGCCCTCCTCGACACCGGTGCCGAAGAGGGCCTGATGGCGCTCCTGCCCTTCACCGGCGCGAAGCTCGTCCGCGATGCCCTGGACGCGGCGGACATCGCCTTCCCCGACCGCATGCTCCCTGACTATCTGGAGGCGATGGAGGGCAAGGGACAGGCGAAGGGCGGCCCGGCCTACGCGCCCCGCGCCATTGCCCTGGTGGCCGTCACGGCGCGGAGGCGGCACGAGCCTGGGCCGCCTCCGGCGGCGGCAAGCTCTCCGGGCGGCTCGACCGATTGCTCGCGGATGACCGGCCGCCCGCGCCGCGCGAGGCATGGCCGAGCATCCTGCGCGATCCCCCCTGGCGGCGCGGGGCCGCAGCGCGCGGGCGCATCGCTCTTAACCTGGCGCCGATCCCGACGCCCTTCGCGCACGAATTCGACGCCGCGGAGGCGATGGATGACGCGACTTACGGCTACCGGGCGGGCTTCATCGTCGAGGGCATGGACCGCTTGGTGGAGCGGATTCGCGAGACCGAGGCCGAGGGCGAGGCGAAGTACACAAGGCCGATCCCGCCGCCCGTCACACCGGTCCCGGCGGTCGGAACTTCCCCGGAGGCCGCCCTGGAATGGCTCGACCGCCGGCTCGATCGGGACGGGTTCGGCGGATTTTTCTGCTACATCTACGATTCCTGGTTCACCGGCGTCACCTGGCAACCGGAACCGCTGGCGCTCATCCTCTGGGAGAAGACAGTCCCCCTGCTGGCACTCTCCGGGGTCCGGCACGACCAGACTGCCGCGATGGTCGTCCGCTTCGGCGAACGCGCCCTGCCGGGCCTCGTCGCCATCGTGGCGGCCGAGCCGGAGGATAAGCTTCCGCATGTGCTCAAGGTGGATGCGGCCGCCCTCACGCCCATCGCCGCGCGGGCCTTTCATCGGACCAAGCGGGCGCGGCCAGCGGCAGTGGCGTGGCTGCGCGCCCATCCCCGCACCGCCGCCCTGCGGCTCCTGCCCGATGCCCTCGGCGCCCCGGGCCCGGAACGCGACGCGGCCGATGCGGCGCTGCGCTTCCTCGCCTCCGAGCCCGCGGGCCGGGCGGCTTTCGACGCGGCGGTGGCGGCCTATGCGGCGATCGATCCGCGCGTGCCCGAGGCGGTGGTATCCGGCGTCGACAGCGATCCGCTGGATCAGGTGCCGGTCAAGCCCCCGAAGCTGCCGCCCTGGCTCGTACCCGCAGCCCTTCCGCGTCCGGTCCTACTCGCGGGCGGTACGCTGCCCAATGCGGCGATAACGGCGTTCTGCGAGATGCTCGCCTTCTCGTCCCCCCTGACCCCGTATGCGGGGATCGCGCCCGTGCGGGCGGCCTGCACGCCGGAGAGCCTCGACGCCTTCGCCCTCGCGGTGTTCCAGTCTTGGCTCGCGGCCGGCGCCAACGTGGCCGGCGAATGGGCGATGCGGACCCTCGCGCTCATCGGCGGCGACGCCTGCGCCCGCGATCTCACCCGTCAGATCCGTGCCTGGGGCCAAGCGGGCCTCAAACCCCGGGGCAAGGCCGGCATCGCCGTCCTCGCCGGCATCGGCAGCGACGCGGCCCTCATGAACCTCAGCGCGTTGGCCGAGAAGAACCCGCTGCTGCAGCTGCGCGAGGCGGCGCGCGACGCCATCGCGGACGCCGCCGAGACGCGCGGGCTCGATGCTGTCGAACTCGCCGACCGGCTCTCCCCCGATCTCGGCTTGGACGCACGCGGCGGCCTCGACCTGTCCTTCGGCACACGTCACTTCCGTGTCGGCCTCGACGAGACTCTGAGGCCCTGGCTACGGAATGCGGACGGCCAGCGGCTTCCCGCCCTGCCGCGCGCGACCAAGACCGACGACCCCGAACTGGCCAAGCAGGCGGCCAAGCTGTGGGCAGGGCTGAAGAAAGACGCGGAGGATGCGGGCCGGCTCCAGATCTCCCGGCTCGAGACCATGCTGGCGACGGGGCGACGCATCGGGCCGGACGTGTTCCAGCCGTTCTTCGCGGGGCATCCGCTGATCCGCCATCTCGCCGGCCGCCTCGTCTGGGGACTCTACGAAGACCGGCTGGCAACGACCGCGCCGCGGGTCGCCTTCCGGCTGGCCGAAGACCTGACCGCAACCGATGCGGAGGATGCCGCACTCGACCTCGACCTCGCAGCCCTCGACGGCGTGGTCGGCCTCGTCCACCCGCTGCACCTGACCCCCGACACCCTGGCGGCCTGGACCGCGCTGTTCGCCGATTACGAGATCGCCCAGCCGTTTCCCCAGCTCGCACGGGAGATTTACGCCTTCACGCCGGCTGAGGCGGCGGCCTCCGCCACGGATCGCTTCGACGGCGTGCGGGTCGCCGGGCGGCGCCTGCGCGGTCTGCGGTCTCAGGGCTGGTCGTCGGATACGGCAAGCGAGCATGTCTGTTCGGTGCAACGGCCTACCCCTCTCGGCGGAGCCGACCTCTTCGCCGTGCTCCGCTTCGAAGACGGTCTGTGGCATCGGTCCGGGCCGGAGGGCGACGAAGTCCAGGCCCTGAGGGCGCTGACCCTGACCGAGACGGGCTGGGGTGCATCCACCGCGCATCGTTTCGGTGATCTCGATCCGGTGACCGCGAGCGAAATCCTGCGCACGCCCAGCCTGCTCGCGGCGACGGGCGGCGAATAGAGAGGGGAACCGACATGGACCGTTACGAACTGGTCGAGGGCTCGTCCGCCAAGTTCTGGGAAGCCGATGTCACCGGGACGACGCTGACCGTGCGCTTCGGACGCCTCGGCACCCAGGGTCAGAGCAAGGACAAGACCTTTCCGGACGAAGCCGCCGCCGTGAAGGAGAAGGACAAGCTCGTCCGCGAGAAGACGGCGAAAGGTTATGCCCGGGTCGGTGCGGCACCGGCCGCGGCGGTCGAGCAGGCCGCGCCGGCCAGTGCTACGGCCGGCAAAACGACGGCCAGTAAGGCGACTCCGAAGGCTTCGAAGGTCGCGCCGCCCGAGGAAGCGCCTCCCGAACCGCCGGGCGATCCGGTCTCGCTGGCTGCCGAGCCGGAAGCCGCATCCGTGGCGAAGGCCGCAGCGGGCCCTTCGGCCCCGACGCCGTCAGGTGCGGTGTTCGACGGCACTCCGCTGCCGACACGGCTCAGGCCCGGCCGACACCTGACCGGCGAGGAGGCGTTGCGGGCGGTCCGCGCGACCCTGCCCGCCCTCGTGGGCGACACGGAAAGCCTCCGTCTCATCGAAACGATGCCCACACCGGACGGCATGGGCGACTGGATCCGATCCATCTGGGATCTGGCCGAGGACGAGACCGAACATCGGAGCTTCCGCGCAGGCACCCATCACGCTGCCGACCTCCTCAGGTTCATGGATGCGGCTCTGCGCTTCCTCGTGGAAAGCGGGGGGGCGATGGAGGCGGCACGGTTCGCCGACCGGATGCGGCCCGGCACGCGCAGGCAGGGCCACTATCAGAACCTCGCCTGGGCGGCGCCACTTCAGCTTGCGACGCGCGCGGCCCTCGTCCACGCAACGGACGCGGATTACGACGCGGCGGTCGCCTTCCTGAACGACCGGATCGCCGAGACGCCGGACTGGCCGACGGCGGCCGCCTTCGCCTTCATCCTCGCGGACGACCGGCCAGCGAGGCACGGCCTGCAGCCCCTCGCCGTGCTGGAAGCCGCCACGGCGGCCGGCATCGATGTCGCCGCGGACAGGAACTTCCTGCCCCTCGTGGCGGATTCCGATCCGGCCGCGGCGGCGCCCTGGCGCACGAAGCGCAGCTATCACATGTATTTCGGCGACGGCGTCAATGAGTCGGACGCCGCCGCCACGCTTATCGCGGTGGCCCGCTCCACCGGGCAGCCGGCCCTGCCGGGGCTCGACTGGATCCTGCACTACGCCCTCGACGAGCAGCGGACGGCGGTCGCGCGGGCGATGCTGTCGACGGGCGAGCCCGGTGCCCTGGCCACCCTGCTGCCACACCTGTACGAGAAGCCGATCGCGGCCGCCCTCGACGCGGCCATGGCGGCAGACCCGGCCGTGATCGTCCCCCGCTGCCTCGCGGTCCTGGCCGGCGGCCGGGCCGAGCCGGCGCTCCGCGCCCGCGCGGTGCGCGCCCTCGACACCCACGGCCCCGACACGATCCGGGGCTGGATCGGGGACACCGACGGGCGCGCCGCGCGCTTCCTCGACGGGCTCGTGCAGGCCCGGGCCGTTCCCCTCGCGGAGCGGGCCGCGTGGCCCCGTGTGCTGCGCGATCCGCCGTGGCGGGCCCGGATGCGGGGTGCGGACGATCTCGTCCTCGACCTCGCGCCGCTACCGACGCCGTTCGCCTTCGAGGCGATGGAGGTACCGGACAATCACTGGCGCGGCTATCGCGCCCGCATCCTCAACGACATGAGCGAACTCCCCGCCTTCATCGAGGCGGCCGAGACGGCTAAACCGGAGCAAGGCTGGGTCAAGATCCCGTCGGCACTGTCCCCACCGCCGCTCGACGATCCCGACGCCCTGCTCGAATGGCTCGCCGCGCGTCTGCGGCAGATCGATCAGAGCTGCCGTTACTGGATGTCGTCGCCGTATCATGGGCTGGTCGGAAGCACGGAGAAGCAGCCGGCCCCCCTGGCTCTCAAGCTGTGGTCGCTTGCCGGAATCCTCGTGGGTCACAGCCACATCTCGCTCTGGCCGGAGATCGTCACGAGGATGCTGTCGCGGTTCGGCGAGACGGCGATGCCGGGCCTCATCGCCCTGATCGAAGCCGATCCCGTCGGATTGCTGCCCACCGTCCTCGCCATCGATGCGGAGGGCCTGGCTCCGCCCGCGGCGCGCGCCCTCGTGAAGCTCAAGAAGGCCCGTACCCCGGCACTGGCCTGGCTGCGTCGGCACCGCAGCACGGCGATCACCCGCCTCGTGCCCGACGCCGTCGGCAAGCCCGGGGCGACCCGCGACGCCGCCGAACACGCCCTGCGGGTCTTCGTATCCGACCGCCCGGACGGGCGTGCCGCCATCGAAGCGGTGGTCGCAGCCTATGCGGACCGCGAGCCGCGCGTCGCCGCGGCGGTAGCCCAGGTGCTCGATCGCGACCCCCTCGGCCGCGTGCCGGCCAAGGTCGGCAAGCCTCCGGCCTGGGTCGTGCCGGGAGCGCTGGCGAAACCCTGCCTGCGCGCGGGCGGGGCGCTCCCGGACGAGGCCGTGGGGACGCTTTGCGAGATGCTGTCCTTCACCAACCCCGATGCCGTCTATGCCGGGGTGCCGATGGTGCGCGAGGCCTGCACGCCCGAGAGTCTCGCGGCCTTCGCCTGGGATCTCTTCTCCGCCTGGACCGCCGCCGGCACGCCCTCGAAGGACGGCTGTGCCCTGCGCACCCTGGGCTGGTTCGGGGACGACAGCACGGCCCGCGACCTCACGCGCCTGATCCGTCGCTGGCCGGGGGAGGCGGCCCATGTCCGCGCGGTCACGGGCCTCGACGTGCTCGTCGACATCGGCTCGGACGTGGCGCTGATGAACCTCAACGGCATCGCCGAGAAGCTCAAGTTCAAGGGCCTTCAGGAAAAGGCACGCGAGAAGATCGCGCAGCTCGCCGAGGCACGGGGCCTCTCACCGGAGGAGTTGTCCGACCGGCTCGCCCCGGACCTCGACCTCGACGAGCGCGGCGGCCTCGACCTCGATTTCGGTACCCGGCAGTTCCGCGCCGGCTTCGACGAGGTGCTGAAGCCCTGGGTGCGGGATGCGGCGGGCGCACGGCTCAAGGACCTGCCGAAACCGATCAAGTCCGACGACGCCGAGAAGGCGGCGGCGGCCACCGCCCGCTGGAGCGCCCTGAAGAAGGATGCCCGCGCGGTGGCGAGCCTGCAGGTGGCACGGCTGGAGGCGATGCTCGTCACCTCGCGCCGGGTCCGGCCGGAGGTGTTCGGACCGTTCTTCTCCGCTCATCCCCTGGTCCGCCACCTCACCCAGCGCCTCGTCTGGGGGACCTTCGCCGACGCCGACCCGCGGACTCTGCCCACCGCGACGTTTCGCGTCGCCGAGGACCTGAGCTTCACGGACGGGGTGGACGCACCGGCCGAGATCGACCTCGCGCCGGAGGCGGCGGGCCTCATCGGCCTCGTCCACCCGCTGCATCTCGACCCCGACGTGCTGACCGCCTGGGGCACGCTGTTCGGCGACTACGAGATCGCGCAGCCCTTCCCGCAGCTCGGCCGCGAGACGTTCGCCTTCACCGAAGCCGAACGGGGCGCGGCCAAGACGAAGCGGTTCGAGGGTGTGGTCGTCGAATCGAAACGCCTGCGCGGCATGCCGGCGCGCGGCTGGCGCCTCGGCGATCCGCAGGACGGCGGCGGCATCTGGTGGATCGAGCACGCCTTCCTGTTCTCCGGTGGGGCACCGGGCAAGGCGTCGCTGACTTTCGCCGACGGCCTGTTCACCGGGGCGCCCGAGTTCGAGGAAGCCTCGCAGACCCTGGGCGAACTGACCCTGGAAAGCCCATGGGGGGCGCCGTCCACGGGAGCGAACCAGCGCGGCTTCGGCGATCTCGACCCGGTCACCGCGAGCGAGTTGCTGCGGAGTCCGAGCCTGCTGGCCGAGACGCGCCTTCGATGAGCCTCGATCCGGCCACGCGCTGGCGCCTGATCCTCGGCGAGGCGGCGGAGTCCGCCTGCGCCGGCGCAGGCTGCCGCCTCTCCGGCCGGGCGGCGGCCATGGACCGCGCACTCGACTGGCTCTACGGCCGCGATGGCGGCGGCGCGGAACGAGGCGAGCGCCGACAAGGCGGCCGCGAGGGCTCGGCCCTCACCGTGCCGGACTGGATCAACGCGGTCCACACTCTGTTCCCGCAAGAGACTATCGAGCGGTTGGAGCGCGACGCCATCGAACTCTACGCCATCGACGACGTGATCACGAACCCCGAGGTGCTCGCCCGCGCCGAACCCAACGAGACCCTGCTCAAGGCGGTCCTGCGCACCAAGCACCTCATGGCGCCGGACGTGCTGGTGATGGCGCGCCGGCTCGTGCAGGAAGTGGTGCGCCGCCTCATGGAACAGCTCGCCCGCGATCTCGCGGTCGCCTTCGGCGGCGTCCTCGACCGGCGCCGCCATACCCGGCTCCCCGGCGCCCGGGACCTCGACCTCAATCGCACCATCCGGGACAACCTGCGCCACTACGACCCCGAGCGACGGCGCATCACCGTCGAGCGCCTGCACTTCTTCGCCCGCAACCGGCGCCGGATGCAGCCCTGGCAGGTGATCCTTCTCGTGGACCAGAGCGGGTCGATGCTCGATTCGGTCATCCACGCCTCGGTGATGGCGGCCTGCCTGTGGAAGCTGCCGGGTATCGAGACCCACCTCGTTGCCTTCGACACCGCCTTGGTCGACCTGACCCGCGACTGCGACGACGCCTGCGCATTGCTCATGAAGGTCCAGCTCGGCGGCGGCACCGATATCGGCGGCGCCGTCGGCTACGCGGCCGGGCTGATCACCGCTCCCGAACGCGCCATCGTCATCGTGGTCTCGGATTTCTACGAGGGTGCGAGCGAGGCCGTGCTCGTCGCCAGGGTGCGGGCCCTTACAGGCCAGCGCACCAAGGTGCTCGGGCTCGCCGCCCTCGATTCGCAGGCGCGGCCGGCCTACGACCGGGCCATGGCGCAGCGTCTGGTCGAGGCCGGGGCCGAAATCGCCGCGATGACGCCGGGCGAACTCGCCGGCTGGCTCGCGCACGTCATCCGGAGCTAGTGGCGGATGGCGCGCGCCGATCTCCTCGCGCTTACCGACGCGAGCCTGACCCAGCTTTCCAACGCAGGCCTCGTGAAACGGGCGGTGCGCGAGGTCACGGCCGGGCAGGGACCGGTCCTCGCGGAGGCGCCGGACAGCACCGTCGAAGCCCGCTTCGCCGACGGGACGCTGACCCGCCTCGACCCCGGCCAGCCACCGGGGCAGGCGACCTGCACCTGCCCGGCGAGCGGAATGTGCCGCCACCGCGTCGCCCTCGTCGTCGCCTACCGCGCCAGCGCGAATGCGGGCGCACCCGCTTCGCGGGCGGATGGGGAAGCGGGACCTTGGGACCCCGGCACCCTGGACGGCCAGGCATTCGAGGCCGGCCTCAGCTCCGCTGCCGCAGCCGAGCTGAAGCGCCTGCTTTCCGCTGGCGTGACCGTGGGGCTCGATCATGGGGCGGTCCCGGCGGCGCGTCTGCCCACGGCGAGCGTGCGCTTCCTTGTTCCCGACGCCGTCGGCTACGCGCGCTGCGATTGTGCGGCCGGCGGCGGCTGCGCCCATGTGGCGGTGGCGATCCGCGCCTTCCGTGAGGCCGGGGGCGGGGCGGAGGTGCGGCTCGGGGACGACAGAGTTCCCCTCGATCACGGAACGGACGACCTCGCGGACGCCGTGGGCGAACTCGTCGCCGGACTTCTCGACGCCGGGGTCACGGCCGGGCCGGAGGCCCATGCGGCGGCCCTCGGACGGCTGCGTCGGGCCGCACAGGCGCGGGGGGCCACGCAAATCCTGCTGGCGGAAGCCGACCTCACCGCGCAGATCGCAGCTTACGCGACCCGCAATGCAACGCACGACGAAGCCAGGGTGCTGCAACTTGTGACCGAACTCCTGGCGCGAGTCCGGGTGGGCGGTGCCGCCGCCCTCGGCCTCGGCCAGCCCTACGAAACGCCCATGGCCAAGACGCGCCTCGTCTCCCTCGGCGCCCGGCTGGTGACGCGAGGGCGCGAAGTCCTGGCGCGGGTCGCACTCGCCGACACGGATACGGGTGCGACCCTCGCGCTGGAACGCACCTACGCGCCGGCCGAAGACGAGGCGGACTTCGTCACGCATCTGCCTGGGCGCGCCCTCACGCCGGGCCTGTCGCTCGGCGGCCTCGGCCGGGGTCAGATTCTCACCAGCGTGGCCCGGCGGCGGGCCGATGGCCTGTTGGCGCTCGGCCAGGGCGCGCGCGGGCGGACGGCACTCCTGCCGCGCGAGCCCTTGCTGCGCCTGCCCGCTCCCCTCGCGGCGACCCGGACGGGCGAGATCCTGCGCCGCCTCGCCCAGCGCCCACCGGGCTTCCTGCGGCCGCGCGACCGGCTCGATGCCTTCCACGTCTTCGACGTGGCGGAGGTCGTGGGCCAAGCGTGGTCGGCGGGCGCGCAGATCTGGCAGGCGGCGGTCGATCTTCCCCATGGTGGCGGTACGCTGCGGCTCGCGCGCACCTACGATCGAACCGCGCCCGGCGCCCTCGACGCCCTCGCGGGCGCCTTTTCCGAACGGTGGGGCCCCGTACGGCAGGTCGCCGGCCCCGTATGGATCGTGGACGGCGCCCTGGTCTGCGATCCTTGGTCCATCGGAACCGATCGACTTTTGGTGCCCGACCTTGCGGCTCCGGACGCCGCCGGAACAGCGTTCGTGCCCGGCGCGATTGCAGGCGCTCAGACCATCCTCGAAGAGGCCGCGGCTCTGCTTGCCGGCGCGCTCCACGGTGGGCGGCGCAGCTTCGCGGCAGTCGCCGGGGCGAGCGCCCCCCGCCTCGTGGCGCGGTTGCGAGACGGCGGCCATGCGATGACGGCGGTACGCCTCTCGGAAATCATGGGGTCGCGAGGGGAGGGCGGTGCGGCGTTCGGCCGGGCCGCCCTGTGGATCGCCGCGATGCTGGAGGATTCCGGACCGTACGAGGCCGACGCCTGACCGGGGTCCCGGTGAGCATGTCCCCCGGGGCTCGCCCCGCGCGAACGCCTCCATGAATACCGAGATCGAGGATCGCAGGGCTTGCGCATAGGGGCCGGTCTCGGTGCGAGCGACCGCGTCGCGTCCTCGGCGTGGCCTGTCACACCATCCTCGTCCGTGCCTCTGTGGAAAAGCGGGGCAAAAGGATTCCGGTCCAATTTCGAGGGCTTTCCGAGGGCACTTCACCTCCAATCGACGCTCTTTAAAGATAATGCTTTCGTTGACCCAAGAACAACGACTGTGCAGATTCAAGCTTCTTCGCAAGGCAACATTGCGAAGGAGATTTGATCGAAAAAGGCGCGGACGATGACAAAGCAACGCGGCGCGCTCTCGCGTCGGAACGCCGTGGGACTGGTCGCAAGCCTTGCGCTGTCCCTGGCGAGCTTCGGCGGGGCGAGGGCGGACGAGGGCCAGCTGCGCATCGCCAAGCAGTTCGGTGTCGTCTACCTGCTCCTCAACGTCGCCGAGGATCAGAAGCTCATCGAGAAGCACGGCAAGCAAGCCGGCCTCGACATCAAGGTGGACTATGTCCAGCTGTCGGGCGGCTCTGCCGTGAACGACGCCCTGCTGTCGGGCAACATCGAGATCGCCGGCGCGGGCGTCGGCCCCCTCTTCACCCTGTGGGATCGCACGAAGGGACGGCAGAACGTCAAGGGCGTCGCCTCGCTCGGGAACTTTCCCTACTACCTCGTGACCAACAATCCCGCCGTCACGAGCATCGGTGACTTCACCGAGAAGGATCGGATCGCGGTGCCGGCGGTGGGCGTCTCGGTGCAGTCGCGCATCCTGCAGATGGCCTCCGCCAAGCAGTGGGGCGACAAGGACTACGCCCGGCTCGACAAGATCAGCGTCGCCATTCCCCATCCGGAGGCGGCGGCCGCCATCATCAAGGGGGGCACGGAGATCTCGGGCCATTTCGGCAACCCGCCGTTCCAGGATCAGGAACTCGCCGAGAATCCGAAGGCCCGGATCGTCCTGAACTCCTACGCGGTCCAGGGCGGCCCGGCCTCGTCCACGGTGCTCTACGCGACCGAGAAATTCTACAAGACCAGTCCGAAGACCTACAAGGCCTTCCTCGACGCCCTCGACGAGGCGGCCAAGTTCATCACCACGCAGCCCGAAAAGGCCGCCGAGATCTATCTCAAGACCACCGGCAGCAAGATCGATCGCGACCTGCTGGTGAAGATCATCAAGAACCCGGAAGTGACCTTCAAGGTGGCGCCGGAGAACACCATCGGTCTCGGCAAGTTCATGCACCGGGTCGGGGCGATCAAGACCGAGCCCAACGCCATCGGCGACTACTTCTTCGCCGATCCGCGCATCGACACCGGCAGCTGAAGGCGGCGCGCACCATGACGTTCGCCGCCACACGATCGGACCTCCCTCTCCTCGAGCGGGAACCGGCTCGCCCCGTCGCCCACGGGACGCGCGCGATATCGCCGCCGCAGGCACGCCCGGAGCCGGCCCCGTCGCCCCTCCTGCGCCTCGCCGGGGTCACCCTGGAATACCGGACGCCGGAGCGAGTGGTGCGCGCGACGCACCGCATCGATCTCGATGTCTACGAAGCGGACCGTTTCGTGCTGCTCGGCCCATCGGGCTGCGGCAAGTCCACCCTCCTCAAGGCGGCGGCCGGCTTCATCCGTCCCGTCGAGGGTGAGATCGCCCTCGACGGGGTGCCGGTGCGCGAGCCCGGTCCCGACCGCATCGTCGTCTTCCAGGAATTTGATCAGCTGCCCCCGTGGAAGACCGTGGCCCAGAACGTCGCGTTCCCCTTGCGGGCGACGCGTCTGCTGAGCCGACGGGAGGCCGGGGAACGTGCCCGGCACTACATCGACAAGGTCGGATTGTCGCGCTTCGCCGACAGCTACCCGCACCAGCTCTCGGGCGGCATGAAGCAGCGCGTCGCCATCGCGCGGGCGCTCGCCATGCAGCCGAAGGTGCTGATGATGGACGAGCCGTTCGCGGCCCTCGACGCCCTGACGCGCCGCCGGATGCAGGAGGAGTTGCTGAACCTGTGGGACGAGGCCCGCTTCACGCTGCTGTTCGTGACCCATTCCATCGAGGAGGCCCTGGTGGTCGGCAACCGCGTGGCCCTGCTCTCCCCCCATCCCGGTCGCGTCCGGGGCGAGTTCAACAGTCACGCGTTCGATCTCGGCAGCCTCGGCAGCCGCGAATTCCAGTCTGCGGTGCAGGGGCTGCACGCACGTCTGTTCGAGACGGACCCCGCATCCGCACCGGCGGCCGCATGATGGGCCGGACGCTCACGCCGCCTATTCGCCCGGAATACGACCGGGTCCTGCCGCCGTTCGTCGAGGCACCGGTGGAGCGCCTGCTGCCGCTGTCCACGCGTCTTTGGCAGCAGGACTGGCTGCGCAAGGGTCTCATCATCGCCGTGCTCGCCGTGGTCTGGGAGGGGCTGGCGCGCTGGCAGGACAACGACCTGCTGCTCCCCGGCTTCGTCGCCACCCTGTCGGCCCTGATCGAGGGCCTGATCGACGGCGAGTTGCTCGACCGGGTGTGGATCTCCCTCTCCCTCCTGGTGCAGGGCTACGTCTGCGGGATCGTGCTCGCCTTCGGGCTGACGACGCTGGCCGTCTCGACGCAGTTCGGCCGAGACCTGCTCTCGACCCTGACGGCGATGTTCAATCCGCTTCCGGCGATCGCGCTCCTGCCGCTGGCCCTGCTGTGGTTCGGCCTCGGTTCCGGCAGCCTGATCTTCGTGCTGATCCACTCCGTGCTGTGGCCGATGGCCCTCAACACCTATTCGGGCTTTCAAGGCGTGCCCGAGACCCTGCGCATGGCGGGGCGCAATTACGGCCTGCGCGGTCCGTCCTACGTGCTGCAGATCCTGATCCCGGCCGCCTTGCCGGCGATCCTGTCCGGGCTGAAGATCGGCTGGGCCTTCGCGTGGCGCACCCTGATCGCGGCGGAACTCGTCTTCGGCGCCGCGTCGGGACGCGGCGGGCTCGGCTGGTACATCTTCCAGAACCGCAACGAGCTCTACACCGACCGCGTCTTCGCGGGCCTCGTTCTCGTGGTGCTCATCGGCCTGTTCGTGGAGAACGTCGTCTTCGCGACCCTCGAACGCTTCACCGTTCGCCGCTGGGGCATGGCGCGCTGATCCATCCGGCGTGACGCCCCTGAAGGCCCGACGCACTGGTGTTCGGCGCCCCGCAGAACCGCACGGCTTCTCCCGTATTCCATATCCTCGTGCAGGCGCCCTCGGGGGAAGCGGAGCAATGGCATGAGCAAAACAGACGATCTATCTTGGACATTACCTAAAATCGGGATACAATGATGACATATACCGAATAAATACTACAAATCCATAATACTAAAGCAAAACAAACTCCGGGCAGACGCCGAAACGAAAAAAAGTATCACACCCCGGATTTCGCTTCGGCGAATCGGGGCCAGGGAGACAACACCATGACTCAGGGCGATCAGGTTGTTTTCGCACGGCTCGACGTGGCGGAGGCGCTGGGCATCTGGCGCCACGCCACGGGCCGGGTCATCGGCATCCATCCGGCGCCGGGCGAGGCCTTGGCCGTCGACGTCGAGTTCGCCGGGCACGGCGTCCTCGTCGGCTACAGCGCGTCCCTGTTCACACGCATCGCCTGATCCGGCGCACGCCTCGTCCGGTCGCGGCTCCATCCCCACCGCAGGATCACATCGAATGACGAGCGCCCTCCAAGCCGGCATCGCCCGCGCCGGCTTCACGCGGCCGCCCCTGCGCAGCGTCAGCCACACCGATGCGGAATCCGAGGTCTGGCGGGCCATGCGGAGCGAGGCCGAAGCGGCGATCGTCGAGGAACCGCTCTATGCCGGCATCATCCAGGCGACGATCCTAGACCAGCCGAGCCTGTCCCACGCCTTCGCGTATCGTCTCGCCCACCGCCTCGGCGACGGCGACCTCGCGCGCCTGTCCATGCGTGACCTCTGCCTCTCGGCTTTCGAGGCGGATCCGCATGCCGGAGCACATGCCGTGCGCGACCTCGTGGCCATCCGCGAGCGCGACCCGACCTGCCGGCGCTACCTCGATCCGTTCCTGTTCTACAAGGGATTGGCCGCACTCGAGGGCTACCGGGTCGCCCATTGGCTCTGGCACCAGGGCCGGGCGACCCTGAGCCTGCACGTTCAGAGCCGGATCTCCGAGGTGTTCGGCGCCGACATCCATCCCGCCGCGCGGATCGGCTCGGGGGTGTTCATCGACCACGCCACCGGCGTCGTCATCGGAGAGACCACGGTGATCGCCGACGACGTCTCGATCCTGCAATCGGTGACGCTCGGCGGCAACGGCAAGGAGAGCGGCGACCGCCACCCCAAGATCGAGCGCGGCGTGCTCCTCAGCGTCGGCGCCAAGGTGCTCGGCAACATCCGAGTCGGGGAGGGGGCGAAGGTCGCCGCGGCGGCCGTGGTGCTGCACGACGTGCCCGCCCACACCACGGTGGCAGGGGTGCCGGCCCGGGTGGTGTCGCGGCTCAAGACAGCCGAAGTCCCCGCCATGAGCATGGATCAGTTCTTCGGAGACGGGATTTAAAAAATTCCTTTCAGTCCAGGTGTTCTACGCGAGACAGCAACACGAGATGATTTTTTTGCCCCTCCCTTGCTGCCTAGCCAGTTCTATCTACGAGACACCAATGTACAATGCATTGAACTCCTTCAGTGCCAATATATAGAAGACCATTTTGTTGACCTTTGTTAATCGCGAAAGCTAAACCGAAATCGCTCCCGCACCGAAGCCCTTCGAGCGGCGGGCCGCAAACATAACCACCGAGAGCGGGCACGTCAGGCGCGGTTCCGATGCGATTCCATTCGCGTCGCGCGCATTCCCATGCCTCTGCCCGAAATACGGAGACGACCCCTAATGAGTGGACCCGGTCTGAGCGTGAGCGCTTCTGCGGCACGCAATCTCGCCACCGCGACCGTCACCTCGGTCCAGAACGCGGCCAACACTCCGCGCTGGTTCCATCGCCTGCTGCCCTTCGTCGATGTCGCCGGCGGCGTCTACCGGGTCAACCGCCGCGCCGTGGTGCTGGCGAAGCCCGGTCGGATCGAGCTGTCCAACGACGACGGTGCCCGCCTGGTGCGCCCGGCCTCCCTGCGCCGCATCCCCCTGTTCAGCCGGCTCGGCGACGCCGAGCTCTCGGCCCTGGCCTCCCGGTTCACGGCCTCCCAGCACAAGGCCGGCGACGTCATCGCCGAGGAAGGCTCGTCGGACCGCAGCCTGACCGTGGTGGCCGAGGGCACCGTCGAACTCACCCTGTCGGGACCGTTCAAGGGGCGCCTGCGCCAGGGGCTGGCCACCGGTGGCGACTATTTCGGTGACGGCGACCTCGTCGGCGAGAACACGCCCGCGCCGGCCGTGAAGGCGCTCTCGGCGGTGACGCTCCTGACCCTCGACCGGGCCGCCATCGAGGACGAGGGCATCCGCTCGCGCATCACCCAGTACGTGGAAGAGCGCGACCGCCTGAAGGGCCACACCAACTCCCACGGCGAGCAGGGCATCGAGCTTCTGGCGGTGCACACCGGCGAGCCGCGCCTGCCCACCACCTTCGTCGACTACGAGATCGATCCGCGCGAGTACCACCTCTCCACGATCCAGACGATCCTGCACACCCACACCCGCGTCACCGACCTCTACTCCAACGAGATCGACCAGCTGCGCGAGCAGATCCGCCTCACGGTCGACGCCGTGAAGGAGCGCGAGGAGTGGGAACTCTTCAACAATTCCGAGTTCGGCCTGCTGCACGAAGTCAGCCAGCGCCAGCGCATTCCGACCCGCGGCGGCCCGCCCACCCCGGACGACCTCGACGAGTTGCTCACCCTGGTCTGGAAGAAGCCCGCCTTCTTCGTGGCCCATCCCCGCGCCATCGCGGCCTTCGGCCGGGAAGCCACCCGGCGCGGCGTGCCCCCGGTGGTGATCCACCTGTTCGGCTCGCCCTTCCTCACCTGGCGCGGCGTGCCGATCGTGCCGAGCGACAAGCTGCCCATCGACCGCGATCCGGTGACCGGCGCCCAGACCACCTCGATCCTGCTCCTGCGCGTCGGCGAGCACGAACAGGGCGTCGTCGGCCTGCAGAAGTCCGGGGTCACCGGCGAGATCGAGACCGGCCTGTCGGTGCGCTACATGGGCACCAACGACCACTCCATCGCTTCGCACCTCGTGACCCGCTACTTCTCGGCCGCCGTCCTGGTCGAGGATGCCATCGCGCGTCTCGATAACGTGCTCCTGGGCAACTACCATGACTACGCCTGACGCGCCGTCCGCCGGTCTTCCCACGGGCAGTCTCCCCACGGGCGTGTTCGGCGATGCGGTGCATTCGGATCTCGTCGGGCGCCTCGCCCGCGAGATCTACGGTCAGGGGCAGGCCGCAAGCGCGCCCCTGACCCCGAACCTGCCGCAGACCCCGCAAGCCCCGCAGGCTCTGGAGAATCTTCCCCAGGGCTTCGGCCACCCCCAGGCCCCGAAGGCGGATCTGGGCACGCCCTCGATCCCGTCCGGCTCGGGTCCGTCGGGCCTGCAGCCCGATGTCTCGACGCTGGGGGCGCGCGCGTTCGGCACGCCACCGGTCGGCCTGCCGGGCCTGTCCGGGCCGGGTTTCGCCCAGCCGTCGGCATTTCCGTCGGTCCACCCCGAGGCGCAGGGCCCGGGGCGGGTCTTGCCGGAGTTCTTCGTGCCGAGCGTGCCCGAGGTGGCCGCCACCTTGCCCGGTGGCGTCGACCTCCACCGCACCGTCGCCAAGGACCATCCGCGCGCCAACGGCTTCGCCCACGGCCTCGCCCCGTCCCTGGTTCCGGCAGCGCCCGGCAGCCACGGCAAGGACGAAGCCCAGGAGACGTTCTCGCGCACCGGCCGGCTCTCGCCGGAGCCGGCCGGCCGGGAGTCGCCCCATAAGGTCGAGATCGGCGACGAGCCGTTCTCGCAGGGCGAGTACTACTTCCTCGCCGACCGCAGCCGGCCGGGCAGCGCGTCGCCGCGGGTGCAGCCGGGCCGTGGGCAGGGTCACGGGCATGCGCCGCATGTCTCGACCCAAGGGGCGAGCCCCGTCGCCGCGCCGTTCGACGTGGAGCGCGTCCGCAAGGACTTCCCGGCGCTGCACCAGAGCATCAACGGCCATCCCCTGATCTGGCTCGACAACGCGGCCACCACGCACAAGCCGCAGAGCGTCATCGACGCCACGTCGGAGTTCTACGCCCGCCACAACTCCAACATCCACCGGGCCGCCCACACCCTGGCGGCCCGCTCCACGGATCTGTTCGAAGGGGGCCGCGAGAAGGTGCGGCGCTTCCTCAATGCGCCCTCCAAGGACGACATCGTCTTCCTGCGCGGCACCACAGAGGCGATCAACCTCGTGGCCAATTCCTACGGCCGCGCCAATGTCGGTCCGGGTGACGAGATCATCGTCTCCCAGATCGAGCACCATGCCAACATCGTGCCCTGGCAACTCCTGACCCAGGCCACCGGCGCCACACTGCGGGTGATCCCCGTCAACGATCGCGGCGAGATCATCTTCGAGCAGTTCGCCGCACTGCTGTCGGGCCGCACCAAGATCGTGTCGGTGACCCACGTCGCCAACGCGCTCGGGACCATCAACCCGGTGGCGGAGATCATCGCCCTCTCCCACGCCTACGGGGTACCGGTGCTGGTGGATGCGGCCCAGTCCTCGCCGCACATCCCGCTGGACGTGCAAGCGCTGAACGCGGATTTCCTCGTGTTCTCCGGCCACAAGGTGTTCGGCCCAACGGGCATCGGTGCCCTCTACGGCAAGAAGCACCTGCTCGAGGCGATGCCCCCGTGGCAGGGCGGCGGCCACATGATCGAGGACGTCACCTTCGCGCGGACCGTCTACAAGGGCGCGCCGGAGAAGTTCGAGGCGGGCACGCCCGACATCGCCGGGGCCGTGGGTCTCGGCGCGGCGCTGGACTACCTCGAAAGCGTCGGACTGCCGGGCATCGCCGCCTACGAGCACGACCTGCTCGAGTACGCCCAAGCGGGCATCGCCGAGGTGAAGGGCCTGCGCCTCATCGGTACGGCCCGGCAGAAAGCCAGCGTCATGTCCTTCGTCGTCGACGGGCACGAGAACGAGGCGGTGGCCCACCACCTCGACGCACGCGGCATCGCCGTGCGGTCGGGGCATCACTGCGCCCTGCCGGCCCTGCGCCGGTTCGGCGTCGATCAGTCGGTGCGCGCGTCGCTCGCCTTCTACAACACCCGCCACGACGTCGACGTGTTCCTGAAGGCGCTGCACTCCCTGCCGCGCCGCTAGACTCCCCAACCGGCGGCGGCCCACGGGCCGCCGCGATGAACGAGCGAGCCTCCCATGCGTCACCTCAAAGCCGTTCCACGCCGCACGCTTCTCGCCATGGCCTGCGGCGCCCTCGCGCTCCTGGCGGCCCCGTGCCTGGCGCTGGCGGCCGAGGTGAAGGAGGTCCGCCTCGACTGGGCGACCTACAATCCGGTGAGCCTCGTCCTGAAAGAGAAGGGCTTCCTTGAGGAAGCCTTGAAGCAGAAGGGCATCGGAGTGCGCTGGGTGCAGTCGCTCGGCTCCAACAAGGCGCTGGAATTCCTCAATGGCGGCGCCATCGATTTCGGCTCCTCGGCCGGGGCCGCCGCCCTGCTCGCGCGGATCAACGGCAACCCGGTGAAGGCGATCTACGCTTTCTCGCAGCCCGAATGGACCGCCCTCGTCACCCGAAAGGACAGCGGCATCGCCAAACCTGCCGACCTCAAGGGCAAGCGCATCGCGGTCACCCGCGGCACCGATCCGCACATCTTCCTCATCCGCGCCCTCCAGGGCGCCGGCCTCACGGAGAAAGACGCCAAGCTCGTCCTGCTGCAGCATGCCGACGGACGTACCGCCCTGGAGCGCGGCGACGTCGATGCCTGGGCCGGCCTCGACCCGATGATGGCGGCAGCCGAGATCGAGGGCGGCAACGTGCTGTTCTTCCGCGATGCTTCGGCCAACACCTGGGGCGTCCTCGACGTGCGCGAGGATTTCGCGAAGGATCATCCCGACCTCGTGGCCACGGTGATCGCCGCCTACGAGCGCGCCCGCACCTACGCGCTGGCCAATCCGGCCGCCGTGCAGGTAGCGCTGATCGCGGCGACCAAGCTGCCCGAGGCCGTCATCGCCCGGCAACTGACCCGCACCGATCTGAGCCAGCCCGCGATCGGACCGGTCCAGGCGGCGAGCATCCGCGCCGCCGGCCTCGCCCTGCAGCAGGCGGGCGTCATCCCGGCCGAAACGGATGTGGCTGCGGCCGTCGACGGCCTCATCGACACTCGCTTCTCGCCCGCAACGGCCCAGCGCTGAGCATGGCTGCGGGGCTGACCGACACGGCGGAGGCGGATGGTCGGGAGGCGCCCGCCTCGGGGCTCCCGCTCCGTTGCGATCGCGTGGGCCGCGCGGTGCTGGGGTTGCTCCTCCCGCTCGGTCTGGCGATCGGGTGGGAGATCGCCGTCCGTGGCGGCCTGGCGCAGGGGCGCCTCGTTCCGCCGCCGAGCCGGGTTCTCGCCACCCTGTCGGACCTCGCCGCCTCGGGCGAGCTGTGGCTGCACGTCCAGGCCACCCTCGTGCGCGTCGCCTTCGGCTTCGTCCTCGGGGCAGGCCTCGGCATCGCCCTCGGCGCGGTGACCGGCACCCTGCCACTGGCGCGCCACCTCCTCGATCCGGCGTTCCAGGCCCTGCGGGCGGTACCGTCGCTGGCCTGGGTGCCCCTGTTCATCCTGTGGCTCGGTATCTTGGAGACGCCCAAGGTGGTTCTCATCGGCGTCGGCGTGTTCTTTCCGGTCTATGTCGGCGTATCGGGGGCCATCGCCTCCGTCGACCGCAAGCTGGTGGAGGTCGGGCGCATCTTCCGGCTGTCGAAACCGGCGCTGGCCCGCCGCATTCTGCTCCCGGCGGTCCTGCCCGCCACCATCGTCGCGCTCCGCACGGGCCTCGGCCTCGGCTTCCTGTTCGTGGTGGCGGCCGAGCTGATGGGCGCGTCCGAGGGGCTCGGCTACCTCCTCGTGGACGGCCAGCAATTCGGCAAGCCCGAGCAGATCCTTGCCGCGATCCTGGCCTTCGCGCTGCTGGGCAAGGCGGCCGACACGATCCTCGTCGTCCTGACCCGACCGCTCCTGCGCTGGCAGGACGTGGCGCGCGACATCCTCTAGGGGCGGATGTGCTCACCTTCCGGAACGTCTCCAAGACCTACGCCGACGGGACGCGGGCGCTCGCGGGCATTTCCGTCGAGGTGGCGCGTGGCGAAATTCTCGCCCTGGTCGGCGGCTCGGGCTGCGGGAAGACCACACTCCTGCGCCTCGCCGCCGGCCTCGATACGGCGAGCGGCGGAACGATCCGCCTCGACGGCGAGGTGCTCGACCGGCCCCATCCCGGCGTCGGACTCGTGTTCCAGGAGCCGCGCCTGCTGCCCTGGCTCACCATCGCGCAGAATGTCGGCTTCGGCCTCGCCGATCTTTCCGCACCGGAGCGAGTCAGGCGGGTCGCCCATGCCCTCGAGCGGGTCGGCCTCGCCGAGCACGCGGACCGTTGGCCGCGCGACCTCTCCGGCGGTCAACAGCAGCGGACCGCCATCGCCCGAGCCTTCGTGGCGCAGCCTAAGGTTCTCCTCCTCGACGAGCCGTTCTCGGCCCTCGACGCGGTGACGCGCCAGGATCTGCACGGCCACCTTCTCGGCCTCTGGGCCGAGACGCGCCCGACCATCGTCCTCGTCACCCACGATGTCGGGGAGGCCGCCGTGCTGGCCGACCGGGCCGTGGTGCTCCGCCCGAAGCCCGGCCGCATCCACGAGATCTTCGCGATCGCCACGCCCCGGCCGGGCGATCCGGATGCCAATGCGTCCACCACCCGCCAGCTCAGGGCAATCCTCGGCGCCTCGCTGCGGGCGAGCGGGTGAGGCGCACGCTTTACGGGTCGGGGGGTGCGTCGGCGTTGCCCTCGGCCCGGTCGCGGTAGGTGGCGGCGCGGCCGAGCAGGATCAGGGTGACGGGCGTAGTCACGGTGAGGAACAGCCCGATCAGGAGATCGCGCAGGACCAAATGCCCCTCTGCTACCGAGAAGTACAGCACGGAGGCAGTGACGATCAGGGCCATGCCGAGGGTCGCCCCGAGGGTCGGCGCATGCACGCGCTCGTAGAATGTCCGCAGGCGGATCAGGCCGACGGCGCCGGTGAGCGAGAAGCCGGCCCCGGCGAGCGCCAGGGCGACCACGAGCCAGGCGGCCCAGGCGGGCAGGTCGGCGCCGGTCACTGGATCACCTCGCCCTGCATCAGGAACTTCGCCAGTGCCAGGGTGGCGGCAAAGCCGAGCAAGCCGATGATCAGCGCCGCCTCGAAGTAGAGCCCGCTGCCGGTGCGCAGGCCGTGAACCACGATGGCGAGCATGCCGTTGAGGTAGACCGTGTCGAGGCCGAGCACGCGATCCTGGGCTCGGGGACCGCGTAGGACGCGCCAGGCGGCGAGCACCATCGCGAGGACCAGCATCGCCTGCGCCAGCCCCAGGCCGTAGGTGAGGACGAGGGTCGGGCTCACGGAAAGATCTCCATCAATGGGCGCTCGTAGCGATCCTTGACCCTGCGGACCCATTCGTCGCCCTCGACGAAGTCGAGAACGTGAAGGAGCAGGCGCCCGGTGTTGGAATCGTACTGGATCCACAGCGTGCCGGGCGTCGCCGTGAGGATGATCGCCAGCACCGCGAGGCCGTAGGGGCTGCGCAGGTCGAGGGGAATCGACACGAAGCCGGTGTGGCGTGCGCCGCGGCGCAGGCCCAGGATCACCTTCGCGACGTCGATGTTGGATCGCACCACGTCGCCGAGAACGCGCCCCGCCAGCCCGAGGATCGTGCCCGGCGCACGCACGCGCACGGCCTCGGGCCGCAGGGCCCGCATGACGAAGGGCACGAGCCATCCGACGACGACGCTAAGAAATGCCGTCGCGACGGTCAGCGGCGGGTTCAACAGCAGCCACGTCGCGACAAGGGCGAGGGAGAGCAGGGGATAGGGCAGGAACCGGTTCATGGCGCGCCCCCGGGGAGGACCGCGCGGACGTAGGCGGTGGGGTCGGCGAGCCACGCCACCGTGCGATCGGTGTAGGCGAGCCCGAGCCCGCCCCAGAGTGTGAGGCCGAGGCAGACGGTCATCAGTCCAGCCAGGGCCGCGAATTCGAGCCGCCCGATCACCGGATCGGGACCGTCGTGCGGCACCCAGAAGCCCTGGATGCCGAGGCGCACCAGGGGCATCAGGGTCCCGAGGCTGGAGACCGTCAGGACGAGTATGAAGCTCCAGGCCATGGGCGCCATTGCACCGCCCGCGAGGCCTGTGAACATCGCGAGCTTGCCGATGAAGCCGGCCAGCGGAGGCAACCCGGCGAGCATCAGGGTGCAGAGCAGGAACCCGCCGCCGACGATGGCCACGGCCGCCGGGATCGCCCGGCCGGTCTCGGTGGCACCGTCGTCGTCGAAGGGATCGTGGTACTCGTCGGCGAACACGGCCAGGGACGCCGCGGCCGGGTCGCGGCCGCGCTGGAGGATCTCGGCCAGCAGAAACAGCGCCCCCGCCGCCAGGGTCGAGCCGACGAGGTAGAACAGGGCGCCCGACAGGGCGGCCCGGCTGCCGGTTCCGAGGGCGGCCAGCACCGTGCCGGACGAGATCATCACCGCGTAGGCCGCCGCCCGCGTGAGGTCGCGCGCGGCGAGGATCCCGATGGTGCCGTACGCGATGGTGGCGAGGCCGCCGGCGAACAGCCAACCCTGGCCGAACTCCGCAGAGGCGCCGGTGCCGAACAGCAGCAGGCTCAGGCGCACGACGACGTAGATGCCGACCTTGCTCAGGATCGCCAGGATGGCGGCGGCGGGCGCGCTCGCGGCGGAGTAGGTCGGGGCCAGCCAGAACCCGAGTGGCCAGGCGCTGCACTTGATCAGGAAGGCGACGCCGAGCACCGCGCAGCCGGCCTCGAACAGCCCGGCCTCGGCCCCAGCCGGCCCCGACAGGCGGCGGGCGAGGTCGGCCATGTTGAGGGTCCCCATGGTGCCGTAGATCAGGCTGACGCCGACGAGGAAGAACAGCGACGCGATGAGGTTGACGGCGATGTAGGTGAGCCCGGCCCTGATCCGCGTCTCGCCCGAGCCGTGCAGCACGAGGCCGTAAGACGCGGCCAGCATCACCTCGAAGAACACGAACAGGTTGAACAGGTCGCCGGTGAGGAAGGCGCCGTTCACCCCCATCAGCAGCAGCAGGAACAGGGCGTGGAAGCGCGGCCCCGCCCGGTCCCAGCGGGCGACGGCGAAGACCAGGGCCGCGAGGCCGAGGATTCCCGTCAGCACCAGCATCATCGCCGCGAGCCGGTCGGCGACGAGAACGATGCCGTAGGGGGCGGCCCAGTTTCCGAGGCGGTAGACCTGGGGAGCCTCCAGCGTGCCCCAGGCCAGGATGAGGGCGGTGGCCAGCAGGACCGTGGTCGTCGCGAGGCTGATCGCCGCCTTGAGGCGGCTGCGCCGCTCGTCGAGGAGCAGCATCAGGCCCGACGCGGCGATGGGCAGCACGATGGGCAGGACGACGAGGTGATCGCTCGGTGCGCTCATGCGCCGGGCTCGCGGCCATCGACGTGATCGCTGCCGGTGATGCCCCGTGCGGCGAGCAGGACGACGAGGAACAGCGCCGTGAGGGCGAAGCTGATGACGAGGGCGGTGAGCACCAGGGCCTGGGGCACCGGATCGGCGATCCGCGCCGCATCGGCGCCGGCTTCGAGAACCGGCGGGGCGCCGATCGTCAGGCGGCCCATGGCGAAGATGAACAGGTTCACCGCGTAGGTGAGCAGCGACAACCCGAGAACCACCTGGAAGGTGCGCGGCCGCAGGAGCAGCCATACGCCCGAGGCGGCGAACAGGCCGATCCCCAGGGATAGAACGATTTCCATCAGGCGTCGGTCTCCAGGTCGGCGGCCGCTTCGCGGGCGCGGCGCAGGGATTGCCGCGCCAGGGCGACGAGCATGAGCACGCTGGCCCCCACCACGAGCACGACGACGCCGAGATCGAAGGCAACGGCGCTGGCCAGGGGGATTTTCCCCAGGACCGGCACGTCGGCGTACTGGAAGGCGGCGGTGAGGAAGGGGCGGCCGAACAGCCAGGGCACCGCCCCCGCCAGAACGGCGACGAGGAGCCCGAAGCCGATCCAGGCGATCGGGCGGATGCGCAGGCGCTCCTCCACCCATTGCGCCCCGTGGGCCATGTACTGGAGCACGAACGCGATGGTGAGCGCGATGCCCGCCGCGAAACCGCCGCCGGGCCAATCGTGCCCGCGCAGGAAGAGGTGAAGGGCCAGCACGCACACGAACGGGAACAGCCAGGTGATCACCACGGAGGGGATCAGCAGGGCGTCGGACGCGGTGTCGCCGACGCTGCGCTCCGCGTGGGCGAGGTCGGCGGCCTCCTGCCTGAGCTGCTGCTTCGGCCGCTCCAGGCTGTCGGCGGCTGGACGGAAGCGGCGCAGGAGGGCGAAGACCGTGAGACCGACGATTCCGAGCACGCAGATCTCGCCCATGGTGTCGAAGGCGCGGAAATCCACCAGCAGGACGTTGACGACGTTGCGACCGCCGGCTTGGGGATAGGCCTCCTCGACGAACCAGCGGGCGATGCCCTCGGGCGACGGACGGGTCATCACCGCGTAGGCGAGGCCGGCGAGACCGATGCCGACGGCGCCCGCGACGACGAAGTCGGTGACCCGGCGGCGCCGGGCGCGGCGGTTCTCGGCCGCCGGTGCCAGGATGGCCTCATCGCGCTTGGGCAGCCAGCGCAGGCCGAGGAGGAGCAACACCGTCGTCACGATTTCGATGAGCAGTTGGGTGACGGCGAGGTCGGGTGCCGACAGCCAGACGAAGGTGAGGCTGCTGACGAGGCCCGCCCCACCGGTGAGGATCACGGCCGACAGGCGATGGTACTTGGCGCGCTCGGCGGCCCCCACGGCACAGGCGCCGCCCACCAGCCACAGGAGCGCGAAGGCGGGATCGATCCCGGAGGGATCGGGGACGGGCAGGGCGGGCAGGCCGCGCGCGAGCACGGCCGACAGGCCCGCGATGAGGGCCACGAGGAACAAGGCGCGCAATTGCACCTGTACGCGCGTCGCCCCGAGCGCCCGTTCGAGCCCGCGGGCCGCATGCACGAGGCCGGTCATGGCGCGCTCGAACATCCAGCCGCCGTCGAGGCGGTGCATGAGCCAGGGGCCGCCGCGGGGGTTGGTGTTGATGCGCCGGCCGAACGCCAAATAGAGGCCGACACCGCCGGCGAGCGCCCCCATGCTGAGGGCGAGGGGTGCGTTGAAGCCGTGCCAGATCGCGAGGTCGTAGGCTGGGCCGGCCTCGCCGAACACCGAACGCGAAGCGGTCTCCAGGGCCGGCCCGATGGTGAGGTTGGGCACGAGTCCGACACTGATGCAGGCCAGCACCAGGACCTCGATGGGCAGGCGCATCCAGCGCTCCGGCTCGTGCGGCGCCTTCGGCAGATCGTGCGGCGGTGCCCCGAAGAAGGTCTGGCGGATGAAGCGCAGGGAATAGAGCACCGTGAAGGCGGAGGCCAAGGTCGCCAGAACCGGCAGGGCGAGTTGGAGCGGATGGTCGCCCACGTTGTCGACGGCCTCCGACAGGAACATCTCCTTCGACAGGAAGCCGTTCAGCAGCGGCACGCCCGCCATGGCGGCGGCGGCGACCATGGCGAGGGTCGCGGTGTAGGGCATGGCCCGCCACAGGCCGCTGAGGCGGCGCATGTCGCGCGTGCCGGTCTCGTGGTCGATGATGCCGGCGGCCATGAACAGCGACGCCTTGAAGGTGGCGTGGTTCACCGTGTGGAAGATCGCCGCGACGACGGCCAGCGGCGAGTTGAGGCCGAGAAGCAGGGTGATCAGCCCGAGATGGCTGATGGTGGAGTAGGCGAGCAGGCCCTTGAGGTCGTGCTGGAAGATCGCGCTCCAGGCACCGATCAGCATCGTCGCCATACCGGCGGTGCCGACGATCCAGTACCAGGCGTCGGTCTCGGCCAGCACCGGCCAGAAGCGGATCATCAGGAAGATGCCGGCCTTCACCATGGTGGCCGAGTGCAGGTAGGCGCTGATCGGCGTGGGTGCCGCCATCGCCCGGGGCAGCCAGATGTGGAACGGGAACTGCGCCGATTTCGTCAGCGCCGCCGCCAGGATCAGCACGAGGGCGGGCAGGTAGAGCGGGCTCGTCCGGATGGCATCCCCCGACGCGAGCACCACGGCGAGATCGTAGCTGCCGACGATCCGCCCGACGATCACCATGCCGACGAGGAGACACAGGCCGCCGAGGGCCGTGATGGTGAGGGCCATGCGCGCGCCGTCCCGCGCCGCGCGGTTGTCGTACCAGTAGCCGATGAGCAGGAACGAGAAGACGCTCGTCAGTTCCCAGAACACCACGAGCTGGATCAGGTTGCCCGCGAGCACGATGCCGAGCATCGCGCCGACGAAGGCGAGGAAGAACGAGAACAACCGCGGCACCGGGTCCTGCGCCGACATGTAGTAACGCGCGTAGAGCACCACGAGGGCGCCGATGGCGAGGACGAGGACGGCAAACAGCCAGGCGAGGCCATCCAGTCGCAGCACCAGTGCGACCCCGAGGGAGGGCAGCCAGTCGAGGGTCTGCACCACCGGCGCCCCGCCGATGCGGGGATACAGCGCTCCGATACAGGCGAGACTTGCGAGTGTGACGAACCCCGCGAGAAGGGCCGCGGCGTTGCGCGCGTCGCGGGGCAGCAGGGCCGCCGCCACGCTGCCGAGGAAGGGCAGGAGCGCGGCCGCGACGAGGAGGGGCTCGGCAGGCATCAGGGGCAGGGGCCTCGAAAGCGGGGTCCGGCTGGGTGCTCTGGACGATTTTTCGTGGTTTGTCGCCCCGGCGCCCGGAATGGGACCGCGATGAACCGGACCGCACGCCCGCGCATTGAGACCGTGAAGCCCGTGTCCCGGCGCCTGGAGTCAGCCATGAAATCGTATCGGTGGAGCGCCGTACTCCTTGCCGCCATCCTGTGCGGATCCGGCGCCCTGACCCTGAACGCACCCGCACGCGCCGCCGATGAGGCGAGTGCCGCGAAGCCGGCTCAGTTCCGGACCGCACCGGCCCCAGGCACCATGCGGGTTTCGAAGGTGATCGGGGTCGGTGTCGTCGGGATGGATCACGTCCGGGTCGGTACCATCGAGGATGTGCTGCTCGCAGCCGACGGCCGGATCGAGACCGTCGTGATCGGCGTCGGCGGCTTCCTGGGGATCGGTGAGAAGTACGTCGCGGTCCCCTTCGAACTGCTGGCCTGGAACGTCGGCGACGTGCCACTCACCTCGGGGCCGACCTCGGTCGCCACCCCCCAGAATGCCGCGTCGACGGCCGAGGCCGCCCAGGCCGGGCCGCAGACGATGCCGGGGAGCGACACCACCCGCGACGTCCTCGGCGCCGTCGAGGACAAGCACAGCGGGCGGGTCACCGACGCAACGGGTTCCACGGGCGCGCAGACGCCCACGGGGGAACGCGCGACCGTGCTCGCAGGCGCCTCCGGCAACGCACCCGTCCGGGCGGAGCTGCGGCTGACGAAGGCCGAGCTCGCCGCTGCGCCGGCTTTCACATTCGACGGTACGGCCGGACGGCAACCGTGAGGATCGACCGATGAACCGGATACTGGCCGTACCGATTTTGCTCGGCGCCGTGGGCGAGGCCGTCGCACAGTCGATGAACCCGGCCCCGCCGATCCCGGAGACCGGGCCGGCGGGCTCCAACTCCAGCGCCAACACCCTGGCGGCGATGGATTTCAATTGGGTTTGGGTAAGCCTCGTGGCGATCGTGCTCGGGGCCGCCCTCTGGTACGTCGTGCGCCAGCGTCAGTCGCGCTGAGGGTCACGGCGCGCGAACGGTCCCGGCGCTCGGGAAGAACAGCTGCTCGCCGCCGATCCGATACGCTGCGATGGAGTCTTGGCCCTCGGGCGAGACGAGCCAGTCGATGAAGGCCTGCCCCTCCTTCACCTTCACGGTGGGATGCTTGTCCGGGTCGACCAGCATCACGCCGTAGGGGTTGAACAGGCGCTTGTCGCCCTCGACCAGGATCGCGAGATCACCCCGGTTCTTGAACGCGAGCCACGTTCCGCGATCGGCCAGGATGTAGGCGCCGAGGGCGGAGGCCGTGTTCAAGGCCGGTCCCATGCCCTGGCCGACATCGCGGTACCACTCGCCCTTCACCGCGGGCAGATCGATCCCGGCCTCCTTCCAGCTCCGCAGCTCGGCGCTGTGGGTTCCCGAACGATCACCGCGCGAGACGAAGGGCGCCTTGGCCGCGGCGATCTTCCGGAGGGCGGCGGTGATGTCGGTGCCCTTCGTGCCGGCCGGGTCGCCCTTCGGCCCCACCAGTACGAAGTCGTTGTACATCACGTCGAACCGCGCCTTGGCGAAGCCCTGCGCCACGAAGGCGTCCTCCGCCGCCCGGTCGTGGACGAGAACCACGTCGGCGTCACCCCGGCGCGCCGCGTCGAGGGCCTGACCGGTGCCGAGCGCCACCACCTTCACGGTGATGCCGGTCTTCGCCGCGAAGGCGGGGAGGATGTGCTTGAACAGGCCGGACTGCTCCGTCGAGGTGGTCGAGGCCACGACGATGGAGGCCGGCTCGGCGCTCGCGGGGAAAGCCCCCAGGGGGGAAGCCCCCAGGAGTGCGAGGAGACCGAGGGTCAGGACGCTGCGGCGAGGGAAGTCCAAGGCAGTTCTCCATCGAAATAGGCGCGCGCTTCGGGCGTGCGCGGGGACAGGAGGGTGGTCCGGGTCGGGCCGTGCTCGACGGCGCGGCCCCGGGCGAGGACGATCACGTCGGCGGCGAGCCGCGCGACCTGTGCGAGATTGTGGGAGACGAGCACCACCTTGGTGCCTTCCGCCGCCATCTCGGCGATGAGGGCTTCCACGAGCTCGGTGGCACTGGGATCGAGGTTCGCCGTCGGCTCGTCGAGGAGGAGGAGGTCGGGCCGGGCCGCCCAGGCGCGGGCGAGGGCGAGGCGCTGCTGCTCGCCGCCGGAGAAGCGGGTGGCCGGGTCGCCGGCCCGGTGTGCGAGGCCGACGCGGGCGAGCGCCGCGCGGGTGCGCTCCCGGCGCTCGGGCCGAGACAGGCTCAGGGGCACGAGGCCGAGGGCGACGTTGGCGGCGGCACTCGCCCGGATGAGGGCCGGCTTCTGGAACACGAAGGCCCGGCGCGCCGCACCCGGCACCCGCAGGCTGCCACCCGTCGGAACCAACAGCCCGTCGATCACCCGCAGGGTCGCGCTCTTGCCCGCCCCGTTGGGGCCGACGAGGGCGGTGATGCCGGAGGGCGGGATCGCGAGGCTCAGGCTGTCGAGGATCGTGGTGCGATTGAGGACGAGGCGGATGTCCGTGAGGGTGATGCCCGCCATCGCGCTCACCCGTAGGCGCGGGCGGCGTGGCCGCGCAGGAGGGCCGCCACCGCGTTCACCGTGACCACGAGTCCGATGAGGACGAGGCCCAGCGCCAGGGCGAGGCTGAGATCGCCCTTCTGGGTCTCCAGGGAGATCGCCGTCGTCATGGTGCGGGTGTGACCGTCGATGTTGCCGCCCACCACCAGCACGGCGCCGATCTCCGAGATCGCCCTTCCGAATGCCGCGAGTGCCGTGGTCACGAGGGAGAAGCGGGTGTCGTGGATGAGTACGCCCGCCCGGCGCGGAGCGGAGAGACCGAGTGAGCGCAACTGCTCGCCGAGATGGTCCTCGGCGTCGGCGATCACTTGGCGGGTCAGGGCCGCGACGAGGGGGGTCGCCAGGACCGCCTGCGCCGCCACCATGGCGCCAGGGGTGAACAGCAGGCCGAGCGACCCGAACGGTCCCGACCGTGACAGGACGAGGTAGAGCACGAGCCCGACGATCACCGGCGGCAGCCCCATGAACGCGTTGAGCAGCCCGACGAGCGCGGACCGGCCCCGAAACCGTGTCACGGCAAGGAACGCACCCAAGGGAATGCCCAGAACGAGGCCGATGGCCACGGCCGACAGGCTGACGCGCAAGGACAGCCACGCGATGGCGACGACGTCGCGATCGAGGGTGGCCAGCCGTGCGAACGTCTCGTGAAGGGTCTCGGTCATGCGTGCCGGAAGCAGGGGTTCGGCTGCGATGCAACGCCCGGGCGGACGAGCGCAATAAGAAGTTCTCTTCCGATGCAGAGCGGCGTCTTATCCCCGACCGCAAATGATCGGGGACGCGCTACCAGAGTACGGCGTGGGGATAGAACGCGACGGTGTCGCCGGGCGCGACGCCGATGACGTCGTCCGGAAGTTCGGCGAGGCCATCGCTTTGGGTCAACGACGTGAGAAGGCCTGCGCCCTCACGGGGGAACTTGTGTGCCTCCATCACCCCGTCGGGGCCGGGTGCCAGGGTCACCCGGACGAACTCGCGGCGTCCCGACTTCTTGCGATAGGCGAAGGCGGCGCGGACCTTCTGCGGAACCGGGGGTACGACACTCGCCCCACCGAGGCGCGCGAGCAGGGGACGCACCACGAACAGCAGCGTCACGTAGACCGCGACGGGGTTGCCCGGCAGGCCGACGAAGGGCGTGCCGTCGACGAGACCCATGGCCACGGGGCGGCCGGGCTTGATGGCGAGCCGCCAGAACAGGAGCTGGCCCACCGCCTCCACGGCGGTCCGGACATGGTCCTCCTCCCCCGTCGAGACCCCGCCCGAGGTGAGGATGAGATCGTGGTCGCGGGCGGCGTCCACGAGACGCCTCGCCAGGGGCTCGGGCGCATCGCGCAGGATGCCGAGATCGTCCACCCTGACGCCGAGGCGCCCGAGGAGGGCCGCCAGCATCACCCGGTTGGAATCGTGGATGGCACCGAGCCCGAGGGGCGTTCCCGGCTCGGCGAGCTCGTCGCCCGTCGAGAACAGGGCGACCCGCAGACGCGTGCGGACGGGCAGGCGCGCATGGCCGGTGGCGGCGGCGAGGGCCAGGTCCTGCGGCACGAGCCGTCGCCCCGCCGCGATGATCCGCTCGCCCCGCGCGACATCCTCGCCGGCGGCGCGCGCGTTGGCGCCAGGCTTCAACCCTTGCGGCAACAGGACGGCGTCGCCCTCGCGGCGCACGTCCTCCTGCATGAACACCGTGTCGGCGCCGGGCGGCAGGGCGGCACCCGTGAAGATGCGGACGGCGCCACCGGATGCCGCGAGGGCATCCGGCACGGCGCCGGCGGGGAGCCGACCCAGGACGGGGAGCCGGGTTTCCCCGTTCCCATCCAAGTCGGCATGGCGCACGGCGTAACCGTCGACGGCGGAATTCGCGAAGGGCGGCACGTCGTGACCGGCCACCACATCCTCGGCCGCCACGCGCCCGTCGGCGTCGACCAGGGACACCCATTCGGTGCCGGCGAGGACGGGCAGGCGCGCCGCGATGAGGCTCGCCGCGTCCTCGATCCGCATCAGCGCCCCGCCGAAGGCGAAGCAATCGTCGCTCAGCTGCGCCATGCGTCCTCCGGGAGCTCGAGGCGATCGAGGGTCGCTTCCAAGGATTCGGCCCGGGCGAGGACGAGATCGGCGATGCCGGCGATATCGTCGAGATCGACCACCGGAACGCCCGCCTCCGGGAAATCGGTGTCGCTCGCGACCCCGACGATACGCGGATCGCCGGGATGGAGCGGTGGCCGGCCGTTGGCCGCCCGGTGGACTTCGAGCTTGGCGTGCGCCGCGCGCTTGAACCCCTCGACGAGGGCAAGGTCGCACGACGAGAGTTTGCGCAGAAGATCGGCGAGCGTCGCCTCCGGGCCGTCCGCGACTTCGTGGATCTGGACCCAGCGCCGGGCGGACGAGACGATGACCTCGCCGGCGCCCGCCTCCCGGTGGCGGTGGGAATCCTTACCCGGCCGGTCGACGTCGAAGTCGTGATGGGCGTGCTTGAGGGTCGCCACCCGTAGCCCGCGTCCCACGAGGGCGGGGATCAGCCGCGTCAGCAGGGTGGTCTTGCCCGCCCCGCTCCAGCCGGCGAGGCCGATGATCCGGGGGGCGGTCATGGGGTGTCTCCGACGCGAAAACCGAGATCGCGCAGCGCCGCGCGGGTCCGATCGTCCGCGAGCACGTCGAGGAACGCCGCCAGGGCCGGCGTGTCGCGCCTGTCCGCCGCGTAGGCGAAATCGTAGCGCTCCTCCGTGAGCGGTAGGAAGCCGAGGCCGTAGGCGCGGGCCACGGTGGAAATGGCGACGCCCCAATCGGCACGCCCCTGCGCCACGGCCGCCGCCACGGCGTTGTGCGAGCGCGGCTGGTTCCAGAACCCGGCGGGCCGGGCGCCCTTCAGGAGATCGTCGACGAGGGCGCGGGTGCCCGAGCCGACGTTGCGGTTGACCATCACGGCGTCGGGCAAGGCGAGGGCGGCGGTGACGGCGGCCTCGGCCGCCCTCGCCTCGAACAGCGGATCGCCGCGCCGGAACACCACGCCCTGGAGCCGCCCCCAACCGGGCGCGAGGCGGAAGCCTTCGGCGAGGAAGGGACCGTTGTAGAGCCCGGTCTCGGGGTCGAGGAGGTGCAGGGCGGCGAGATCGCATTCGCCGCGCTGGAGGGCGGCGAGGCCCCCGGCGGAGCCGACCCAGAGGGTGCGGGCGCGAAGACCCCGCTCGGCCAGCAGGCCGATCACCCGGTCGAGCCCGACGCAATGGCTGCCGATCAGGGTGAGGTCGGGCGGGCGCACCCCCGCCCCGAGGCGGGTGACGGACACGGTCTCGCCGACCTCGACGCCCGAGCGGGCGGCCGGAACGGAGAAGAAGCCGTCGGCCTGCGAGAACGCCGTGACGGAGCCCGATCCCTTCGAGACCGGCAGGGCGACGAGCCCCTCGGGCGTCTCGGCCAGCGACGCCATCACGAACTCGGTCCGCCCGAGTTCGGAGGCCACGCGCTGGGGCAGCACGGCCGCGACGGCCTCGTCCTCGCGCGGAGGCAGCCCCGCCATGGCGCGGATGAGCGGCACGACGAAATCGTGGAACGTGAACATCGCGGAGGTCGGAAAACCCGGCAGCACGACGACGGGCTTGCCCTCCGCCACGGCGAGGCAGAGCGGCTTGCCGGGCTTGAGGGCGACGCCGTGAACGAGGATGCCGGGGCTCCCGAGATCCCGCAGGATACGATGCGAGACGTCGCCAGCGCCCTTCGAGGTGCCCCCCGAGAGCACGACGATGTCATTCTCGGCGAGGGCCGCCTGCAGGGCCTCGCGAAGGGCTGCCGCATCGTCGCGAACGATGCCGAGGGACACGGCCTCGCCGCCGTTCTCGATGACGGACGCGGCAACGATCGGCCCGTTGGAATCGTAGATCGCCCCCGGGGGAAGGGGCAGTCCGGCCGCCCTGAGTTCATCGCCGGTGGACAGCACCGCGACCCTGGGCCGGCGCACCACGGGAATGCGGGCGAGGCCGCAGGCGGCCAGCATGCCGATCTCGCGGGCGGTGATGCGCAGGCCCCGGCGCAGGACCGTCTCGCCGGCGGCCATGTCACCCCCGGCGTAGCCGATGAACTGGCCCGGCCGCGCCGCCTGAACGAGGTCGATGGCCAGCACCGCGTCGAGGAACTCGGTCTGCTCGACCATCACCACCGCGTCGGCGCCGCGCGGGATGACGCCGCCGGTGGCGATGGGGGTGGCGCTGCCCTCGGCCACGGCGAGGCTCGGCGCGACACCGCAGGCCAGGATCTCACGGTTGAGGACGAGGCGCCGGGGGCTCGCCGCACCGGCGCCCTGGGTGTCCGTGGCCCGCACGGCGAAGCCATCCACCAGGGCCCGGTCGAAGGGCGGCACGTCGATGGGGGAGGCGACATCCGTGGCGAGCACACGGCCAAGGGCCTCGGCCAACGGGACGTCCTCGGGCGGCAGGACCCGATGGGGAACCGCCGCCCGAAAGCGCGTCGCGGCCTCCTCCCGGCTGACCACGGACAGGAACTGCTCCTGCCGGGCGGCGGCGGCCAGGCGTTCGCGAAACGGGATCTCGTTCTCCGGCATCGTCACAGGGTCAGGACCTCGACCGTCGTGCCCTCCGGATAGCCTTCCAGTTCCGGCGGCACCAGGATCGCTCCGTTGGCCTCGGCGAGGCGCGACAGGGCGAGGTCGGCCCCGCCGAGCGGCTCGACGACGCCGGCGTGGCGGCGCACGAACACCACGTCGCTCACCCCGATGGTGGCGCTGACCTTGCGCGTCAGGATTCCGCTCACGGGCTCTGGCCCATCGCCACCCGACAGGGCGGCGAGGAGTGGACGCCCGAGGGCGAGGTACACGGAGAGCGCGGCTTCCGGGCGGCCCGGGAGCAGCAGGACGGAACGGCCGTCGGCGCGCCCGATGGCGGCGGTCTCGCCCGACCGGATCGCGATGCCGTGAGCCAGGACCTCGCCGGCCAGCGCCAGGGCGGCGACGCTGTGGTCCGTCCGCCCCGGACCGGTTCCGCCGAGGACCAGAACGGCGTCAACCGCAGCCGCACGGATCGCCGACGCGATCGCCGCGGGATCATCCGGTACGGTGACGGGCGTACCGGGATCGCCGCCATCGGCCGCAATCAGGGCCGCCAGGGTTTCGGCCAAGGGCGCCGAACCACCGGTGGCGACGAGGGCGACGCGCGGGCTGCGCACCGGGACTTGAGCGAGGCCCGCCGCGGCCAAGGCGAGAAGGTGCAGCGGTCCGACACGCGTACCGGCGGCGAGGACGCGCGTACCGGCCGCGAGATCCTCGCCCGGCCGGCGGACTCCGTCGCCGGCGGGGGCATCCGCGACGAACGTCCGGCCCTCCAGAGCCTCGGGCGGCAGCATGGTATCGGCGCAGTCGGGGAGAATCTCACCGGCCTCGACCCAGACCGGCGGCGCACTCGGGAGAATCGGTGCGTATGCCGAGGCCCCGGTGACGCCTTCGGCCTCCACCGCCCAGCCGTCACGCAGGGCCGTCGGCCGTTCGGGCGAGTTTCGGTTCGCGACCACGTCGTGGGCCGCCGCGAAACCCAAGGTCAAGGTCGCCGGAAGCACCCGCTCCGCGACGGGAACCACGCCCGAGACGAGGCGTGCCACCGCGTCGGCCAGCGGCATCAGGGCCGCCGAGGCGTGCCGCGTCACGCCGTTTCCACGAGGACGCGCAGTCGGCAAATCCCAGCTTCCATCCACGCAGGGCCATCCATACGACTCCGCATGCGGCATCGGCCTGCGTTGATCAAGCGTGTGCGGTGCAGGTCTGCGCGGCACAGGGCCCCAGGGTGCGTCCGGGGACAGGGCCGTCGCGCCTCGGTTATGGTCCGGCCGAACCGGCGGGGAGCCGGCCCGTTGGAACCGAGAGCCATGCGGCCCCTGCGCGTCATGCGATCCGTCCTTGGAATGTTCGGCCTGTTGGCCGTGTCGCTGGCGACTCCTCCGGCCCTGGCACAGATGCGCGGCCATGGTGGTCCGGTGCGGGCGCTGGCGGTGGTCCCGGGTGGAGACATCGCGATTTCGGGCGGTTTCGACCAGGCGGTGATCGTGTGGGGAATCGCGACCGGCACCGCGCTGAGTGTCCTGCGCTTCCACGAAGGGGCGGTGAACGCCGTCGCAACCCTACCGGACGGCGGCTTCGCCACGGCTTCGGAGGATGGCCGCATCGCCCTGTGGCGCAATGGGCGGTCGGAGCCCGAGCGCGTCCTCTCCGAGCACACCGGACCGGTGGCCGGGCTGGCGGTGTCGCCGGACGGGCTCCAGATCGCCTCCGCGTCCTGGGACGGGACGGCGCGGGTCCGACCCCTGGCCGGCGGCCCCGGGCGGGTGCTCGAAGGGCACACGGGCCCCATCAACGCCGTCGCCTTTCTGTCCGACGGACGGATCGCCACCGCCGGCTACGATGCCACCTTGCGGATCTGGCCGAGTGCGGACGGGCCGCCGCGCGTCACCCCCCTTCCGACGCCCCTGAACGCCCTCGCGGTGACCCGTGACGGCGAAATCGCCGTGGCGGGCGGGGATGCCATCGTGCGCTTGCTGCGCCCCGACGGCGGTGAGCGGGCGGCCGCCGATGTCGGACCGAACCCGGTGATCGCCCTGGCTTTCTCGCCGGACGAGACCCGCTTGGCCGCAGCCACGGCGGGCGGCACCGTCGCTCTCATCGATCGCGCCAGCGGCCGCATCCTGCGCCGTCTCGTCGGTCCGGGCCTGCCGGTGTGGTCCGTGGCGTGGCGGGGCGACGAACTCGTCACGGGCGGCAGCGACCGGCTGGTCCGACGCTGGAACGCCACCACGGGCGAGCCCATCGGCGCCCTGAGTTTGCCGCGCCCGGCCGACACCCTGGCGGCTTTTCACGGCGATCGCGGCGCAGAAGTCTTCCGCGCCTGCGTCGCCTGCCACGCCCTGACGCCGGAGGCCGGCCCGCGGGCCGGCCCGAATCTCGCCGGCATCATCGGTCGCCGCATCGCGAGCGAGCCCGGGTATCGCTATTCCGATGCCCTGAAATCCATGGACCTCGTCTGGGACACCACCACCATCGCCCGCCTGTTCGAGGTCGGCCCGGCCCGCTACACGCCGGGCACCCGCATGCCCGAGCAGACCATCACCGACGCGGACGACCGCGCGGCCCTGGTGCGGTTCCTCGAAAAGGCGACCGCCCTGCCGTGACACGGGCCGGTCAGGGCCGCCGGACCATGTAGCGGGCGTCGGCCCCGTAGCTCGCGAGCTTCTCCGCCGAAGGGGGGCAGGGCGCCTCACGGAACCCTTGAGCCCGCCAGAAGGGGACGGACCTGTTCACCGCCACCAGGGCGATGGCCGCACCGTCGGAGCGCGCCACGAGATCGGCCACGGCCGCGCGGGCATGGCCCTGGCCCGCCGCCCGCGGGTGCAGCCCAAGATCATGAACGTGGATCGCATCGTGGCCCGCGATGCTTTCCAAGGCTTGATTCAGGGGCGGGATGCGGCCAAGCGGCCAGGGATAGGCGATGAGATAGCCGCGGATCGCACCGGCCTCCGGCGCCAGCACCCGGCAAAGGGTCGGGCTTGCCCGGAGGCGCTCAGCGAAGCGCTCGGGTGCCTCGTAATGGTCCGGAAACAGGGCCTCAGCGAGGGCGACGACCGCGCCGAGATCGTGCGGCACCATGGGCCGCCAGGACAAGCCGTCCATCGGACCCGCTCAGACGGCCTCGCCCCGCTCCGTCCGCTCACGGAAGTAATCCTCGGTCGTACGGGTGCGCGTCCGCTCCGGCCCGGCATGGGGATCGAAGCCCTGGTTGAGGGCCGCTTCGACGCGGCAATCCTCGCACATCATCAGGGCATTGACCCGTTCGGCGCCGCCGGAGCCCGAGAACATCCAGTGACGCTCGCGCAGCTTCTCGACGACCCGCTCGATGGTGCTGCGGGTGCCGAACGGCTTGGCGCAACTGATGCAGCAGAACGGCTCCTCTTCCTTCACCACGCGGCGCGGCGCGGTCCAGGCCTCGAAGTCGAGGCCGGGCCGGAGATCGATCACCGATTCCGGGCAGGTCGCCGCGCACAGGCCGCACTGGACGCACAGGCTCTCCTCGAAGGCCAGCAACGGCCGTTCGGCGCTGTCCGAAAGGGCATGCGTCGGGCAGGCGCCGACACAGGCGAGGCAGAGGGTGCAATCTTCCGTGCGGAAGTCGAGTCCGCCGAAGGGGGCACCGGCCGCCAGGGGCACATAGGCCGTCGGGCGAGGCGCCGCCTCGTACATCTCGCGGAAGGCGAAGCGCAGCACCTCGCGCTTGCCGCCGACGGGCATGAACCGGCTCGGACGGGACGACGCGGCGCCGATGCGGGCTCCCGACAGAGCCGCCCCGAGGGCGTCCGGATCGTCGGTCTCGATCACCGAGATGGCCGGTCCCGCCCCGCCATATCCGAGGGCCTGCGCCAGGGTGTCGGCGAGCGCCACCGTGCGGTGGAGGCTGTCGAGGTCGTGGTGGGGCCGGGCACGGGCGAGGACATGCACGCCCGTGGCCCCATAGGCGAACAGCGCCGCCATCGCCTCGGGGCCGAGTTGGGTGATCTCGTTGAGGCGCACGGGCAGGACGCGGGCGGGCAGGCCGTCACCGTGGCGGGCCAGGGCATCGATGAGCGGCTCGCCGTGATCGCCGTCGTGGAACAGGATCGTCGCGTCCTGGCCGCCGGCCTCGGAGTAGGCCAGCATCAGGCCGCGCAGGCGTCGCATCAGGGCATCCGCGGGCGGCACGGCGTAGGCGGCGGCCCCCGTCGGGCAGACGGCCGCGCAGTTGCCGCAGCCGGCGCAGACGGCGGGATCGATGGCCACGGTGTCGCCCGCCGACGCGATGGCGCCCGTGGGGCAGACTTCGAGGCAGCGGGTGCAGCCGGTGATGCGCGAGCGCGAATGCGCGCAGAGATCGGCCCGGAAATCCACGAACCGGGTCTTGTCGAAGGTGCCGACGAGATCGGCCGCCGCCGTGATGGCGCGTTCCACCGCCGCCGGGTCGCGCGGGTCGGCGCGCAGATACCCGATGCGGAGGTCGTGAGCCGGAAACAGCGGCGTGCCGCCGCTCAGGTCGAGGACCACGTCGCAGGTCGAGGTGGCACCGTTGCGCGGCAGGCCGAAGACGAGGTGCGTCCGCGAGGACGGGGCGGGGAGGGCGTAATCGTCGATCCGGAGTTCGAAGGCCCCGAGGCGGCCGGTGGCGCCCGCGATGGTGCCCTGGAGAACCGGGAAGTCGTTGCGCTGCGGCGGCTCGACGGCGTCCGGCCGGGTCAGCAGGACGGTGACGTCGAGATCCCCTGCAAGCCGCCGTCCCGCCTCGATGGCGACGGCGTCGCGGCCGTAGATGAGCGCCACGCCCTGGCTCTCGATGGAGACGGTGCTGGCGTCGGGGACGGGCTCGGCCGCGGCGGCCAGAAGAGCCGCCATCTTGGGACCGGCCCGACCGGCCTCGGTGGACCAGCCGGCAGTCTCGCGGATCTTGGCGTAGGTGACGCGGTCCTCGGCACCCAGTTCCTCGGCGACCTCGTCGAACAGGGGCGACTGAAGGGTGCAGGACACGGTGACGGGGACGCCCGTGCCGAGGGCTTCGCGGAAGCGGTCGAGTTCCCGGCCACAGAGCTGGTCGGCGGTCTTCAGCGTCCCGCCGCAGCCGCGCGCGATGGCGGTAGCGTCGAGGGGCATGGTGCCCTCGCAGGAACAGGCGAACACGAGACGATCGGACACGGGGCAACCTGAGGCGTTGGGGACCGGCGCGGGCCCTTCGCGGGGCCTCGCGCATCCGTTATATAATCGAACGGTTCGAAACTACGAACGCACCAATTGATCGCACCGGGCGGGGCCCCCGTCCGGCCCGTGAAGTCCCACCCGCGAAAGTACCCGGATTGACCGCGCGCCCATGACAGTCCCGTCCGCGACCGATCCGGCTCGCCTCGTGCTGCCGCCGGCCTTCACCGGCCTGCGCGCACCGGCGACAGACGATGCCTTCGCGCGCGCCTGTGCGCTCGCCGCGGACGAAGGCGGCGATGCGGCCGGGACCCTGGTTCTGGTCGAGCGCGCGGATATCCTCGATCTCGCGGTCGTCCTCGCCCCCGAGGAGCCGCTCGCGTCGGCCCGCCGCGCCCTCCTTCTCGGCATGGTGGCTCTCGTCGATGCCGTGGGGACTCACGGGCCGCCGGAGATGCCCATCACCCTGCTCTGGCCGGACGAACTGAGGTTCGACGGGGCGCGTCTCGGCGGCGGACGCCTCGGCTGGCCTCGGGACTGCGCCGAGGATGCGGTTCCGGACTGGCTGGTCTTTTCCGCCATGCTGCTCGTCTCGAAGCCTCACGGCGACGATCCTGGTCTGACTCCGGACTCCACGGCTCTGGACGAGGAAGGCTTCGGGCCCGGCATCCGCCTCGCCCTGGTGGAGAGTTTCGCGCGAAACCTCATGAAGGCGTTCACCACCTGGGCGGAAGACGGGTTCGACGGCATCGCGGCGCGCTACCTCGCCCATGTGCCGGCGGCCGTCGGGGCGCGGGCGGAAATCGACCGCAACGGCGATGCCGTCCTCGAGCATGACGGCGCGGTCGAGCGCCTGCCGCTCGCCCCCTGCCTGACGACGCCGGTCTGGCGCGATCCCGCCACCCGGGCGGTACGGCTGTGAGCCCCCTCAAGCTACCCCGAACGCTGCGTCTCGACCCGTCCGACAGCTTCGTGTTCGCGGACGCCGCCGAGCCCGGCGAATGGGCCGTGACCGGCTCGTTCCTGTTCTGGGACCGGGATCTGTCGAACCTGACGGGCAAGGACCGGGTCGCCTTTCGCTCGGGGTTCCTCGGGGTGCGCTCGTTCGGGTTCTCGACCCTGGTGGTGGTGAGCGAGGCGAGCGAGGCCGAGCGGGACGAGGCCGTCGCGGACCTGGCGCACCATCTGCGGGAACGCCTCGGCGCACCGGACCAGGCGGCCGCCCTCGCAGCGGCGCGGGAAGAGATCGATTTCGCCGCCTCCCTCTGCGACCTTCCCGTCGGCACCGTCGTGGCGATGCATCGCACGGAGACGGACGGCGCGATCGCGGAAGCGTTTCGCACGTTGCACCAGAAGCCCGGCGGCGAGGACCGCCTCCATGCCGGCGCCCGCGCCTTCCGTTTCGTCGAGACCGACGAGGACGAGCGGGAGGAGCGCGCCGACCTCGTCGGTCTCGCGCGACGCGACCGGATGGAGCCATGATGCCGCACGCAGCCAACAGGGGCCGTTGCCAGGAATGACCGAGTTCTGGGTATCGAGCGGCCACCATCTCACCCGCCGCACGGAAGGCGGCGGCCTCGGGGCCACCGACGAGTTGATCCTCGCCTATCTGGCGCGGCCGGAATTGATCCCGCCGGAAGAAGCGTGCGCCGCCGAGCGGAGGCTCCACGCCGATCTCCTGGCCGAGCCCCGACGCACCGTAACCACGGAGGCCTTGGCGGCCATCGTGGATGCCGACGCACGGGAGAACTGGGCGGTGCTCCTGGCGTTCCGCGACCGGCTTCTCGCTGCGCGCTCCATCGAGGCGGCTTACTTGAGTCTCGTGCGCGAGGGCCTGCAGGGCACGCCGTCCCTGTTCCTCAACCAACTCGTGCACCTCATCCTGCGCAATGCGCTGGATTCGTGCGACGATCCCTACGTCCTGCGGGCGGCCGAACTGTTCTTCCGCACCCAGCGGGTGAGCCGGCACGAGGGCGCCGTGCTCCTCGCCGATGCCGAGGTGATCGAGGCGCGCGAGGGCTCCGCCCCGCTCTCCCCCCTCGTGGCGATGCTCGGCAAGGAAGCCGCCAACGAGCTCGATGTGCTGAACGACGAGAATGCCTGGACCTACTGGAGCCGCTCGGACGCGTTCTCCATGGCGCTCAATCTCGGATCGAGCCCCCGGAGCCGGGAGGGTCTGGCCCGCGTCATCGAGGTGTTCGTGCGTCACCTCCTCAACACCGAGGTCACGGTGACCCCCCTCGACCGGCTCGAGGACACGGACTGGCGCTGGTTCGTCGGCCTCGACGCGGAGGGCACGCGCATCGGCAACGCGCTCTGGCGGGGCGAGACCGTCGATTCCACGACGCAGGAGCGGGTGATCGCACTCTTCCGGCTCGTTTTCGCCGACACGGGCCAGGTCGACCCGAAGGTCGGCGACAGACCGGTCTACCTGATCCTCGCGGGCACAACGACGAACCAGGTCCAGATGAAGCCGCAGAACATCGTCGCCGGCCTGCCCCTGCGTGCCGCCTCCCCGGCGGCTTGAGGAATCTCCCCATGTCCGACTCCCCCCCCGACAATCACTTCGAAGTCGGTGTCGTCGTGGAGAAGCGTCGCCTGAAAGGGCCGTGGGCGACCCACGCCTGGCTCCCCGTCGCGATCCTGCCGGCGGCCCCCGCCGCGCCGCCGGGGACGCGCCTCTCGGGCACCGAGGACGAGGGCACCTATTATGCGGGTGCCTACGACGTTCATCTGCACCCGGCCGAGACCGCGCATTACCGCGACAATCTCGTGTCCGGACGCCCCTCCCTCTGGGTCGCCCTGCGCAAGCTCGGCGAGGGGGATTACGAGGTCGCCACCGTCACGGCCGACCCCTACGAGGGCGAATCCATGGCCGAGGGCATCGGCGAGGTGGTCGAGGCGGTGCCGATGCCGCCCGATCTGCAAGCCAAGCTCCTCGCCTTCTTCGAAGCGCACCACATCGAGCGCGTGTTCGAGAAGCGCAAACGAGACCGGGCCGACCCCGAGGCCCTGGCCCGGCAGGCCGGCGGTTCCGGCACCGGAGCCGGCCGCAAGGGGAGACGGTCATGAGCGACGGCTTCCTGTCGCGCTGGGCCCGGCGCAAGCGCGACGTTCGCCTCAGCGAGCGGGCGGAGATCCCGCCGGTTGCGGAGGACTTCGTCGACCATCCCCCCACCCCGGCGGACGAGACCATCGCGTCGGATGCGGCCGCCGAGGCGGAACGCGACCTCCTAGCCGATTTGCCCTCCCTCGCGGACCTCACGGCGGAGACGGACCTGACGCCGTTCCTGCGTGCCGGCGTGCCCTCGGCCATGCGCAACGCCGCGCTTCGAAAGATGTGGTCCGTCGATCCCGCCATCCGCGACTTCGTCAGCGAAGCGCGGGAATATGCCTACGATTGGAATACGCCCGGCGGCGTGCCGGGCCTCGGCCCGCTCCTGCCCGTCGACGACGTGAAGGCCATGCTCGGCCGGCTGTTCAACCGCGATCCATCCGAACCGCTCGCCGCCGACACGAGCCGGGTGGAACCGGCACCGCAGGCCGATGCCGAAAGCGAGACTTTCGAGAGCGCTGCTTCCGAAGGGCAGCCGGTCGCCGAGGCGTCGGACGCGTCGAAGCTCCTGGCAAAACCGATGGATAGTACCGCTCCTGCGAATTCCCCGGAACCAGCACGCGCAACATCGATCAATACAGTTTCAGTATCGCGCCTGCGACGCCATGGCGGTGCTAGGCCAAGCTGAGCTGTGGAATCGGGATTGCGCCAGTCTCGAACGCTTTTTATCGTAGCTCCAAAGTACGATCCCGGCTTACGGTGCTGAGCGAAACACCCGGATACCGTCGGCTCGCGCCATGGCGCAGCGGACGTTCCGTGAAGGTCACGCAGATCGGGATCGTCCCGGGTTCAAGGTCGCAAGGTTCAGGTTCGAGAGTGGGATGCGTTCCGTCGCAGGGGCCAACGAGCACGCGGACGAAGGGCGTCAGAACGGTCACGCTCCGATGAGCGCGACCGTCGACGACGTCGATCATGGGCGCGCCCAGCACTACGATCTTCTCGCCGTTCTCCTCGGGCATGCGCCGGACCGGGCCGTGCTCGAAACCCTCGGGCGACTTCGGGGCGGGGACAGTCTGCTCGGCCAGCCCGTCGAGGTTCTGGCGCGCGCCAGCCGCGAGGTGGCCCCGGAAACGGTGGCACGCGAATATCACGACCTTTTCGTCGGGGTCGGTCGCGGCGAGCTCCTGCCCTACGCGTCCTACTACCTCACCGGCTTCCTCAACGAACGGCCCCTCGCTCGGGTGCGTGAGGATCTGCGGAGTCTCGGGATCGAGCGGGATACGGCGATGACCGAGCCCGAGGATCACCTCGCGATCCTCCTCGATTGCATGGCCGGGCTCGTGGCCGGTCGGTTCGACGCGGCACCCGACGCCGCGCGAGACTTTTTCACGAGGCATCTGGAGCCCTGGGCCGGGCGTTTCTTCGCCGATCTGGAGCGGGCGAAGGCCGCGCGCTTCTATCGGACCGTCGGTGGATTGGGTCGTGCCTTCATCGAGGTGGAGGCGCAGGCCTTCGCGATGGACGCATGACCCCCCGCCATCCGAATTCAATGGATCGCGCCGACGGCGCATCCCCCGCCGTTTGAGGAGTGTCGACCATGCGACAGGATCCGAAAGACCAGAAGGACCGGCTCGGTCGTCGCCAGTTCTTCCGCGCGCTCGGCGGCGGAACGGTCGCGGCCGCCGTCGGTGTCTCGGCGACGCCCATGACGGCGACGGACGCCCAGGCCTACGACCCCGGCCAGGACGAGACCAAGGGGCGCTACCGGCTCACCGACCACGTGAAGGCGTTCTACCGGACCAACGGGTACGAGACGCTGAAGAACAGCACCAACGACGCCGGCAAGAAGTGAGGCAGCCATGCTGACGAAGCGTAAGAGCGGCGCGGCGAGCCGCACCAAGCATCAGGCCGTGGCCGCCGGCCTCGCCTCCGGCATGCTCGACCGCCGCGGGTTCCTGCAGAAATCCGGTCTCGCCGCTGGCGCGCTCGCGGCGGCAGGCTCGCTCCAGCTCGGCTCCGTGCGGCAGGCCCGCGCCGCCGGCTCCTCGGCGGTCGGCCCCGAGACCGTCATCAAGAAGAACGTCTGCACCCACTGTTCGGTGGGCTGCACGGTGACGGCCGAAGTGGTCAACGGCGTCTGGGTCGGTCAGGAGCCGTCCTACGCGAGCCCGATCAACCGCGGCACGCACTGCGCCAAGGGCGCGGCCATTCGCGAACTCGTCTCCTCCGATCGCCGCCTGAAATACCCCATGAAGCTCGTTGCCGGCCAGTGGCAGCGCATCTCGTGGGACCAGGCCATCGACGAGATCGGCGACAAGCTCGCGGCGATCCGTGAAAAGAACGGCGCCGACTCGGTCTACTGGCTCGGCTCGGCCAAGTTCACCAACGAGGCCGCCTACCTCATGCGCAAGTTCGGCGCATTCTGGGGGACCAACTCCGTCGACCACCAGGCGCGCATCTGCCACTCGACCACGGTGGCGGGGGTGGCCAACACCTGGGGCTACGGCGCCCAGACCAACTCGTACAACGACATCCGCAACGCCAAGACGATGATCATCCTCGGCGGCAATCCGGCCGAGGCGCACCCGGTCTCCATGCAGCACGTGCTGTCCGGCAAGGAGATCAACCGCGCGAACATGATCGTCATCGATCCGCGCTTCACCCGCACGGCCGCCCACGCCACCGAGTACGTCCGCATCCGTTCCGGCACGGACATCCCGGTCGTCTGGGGCATCCTCTGGCACGTCTTCCAGAATGGCTGGGAGGACAAGGAGTTCATCGCCCAGCGCGTCTACGCCATGGACGACGTCCGTAAGGAAGTCGCCAAATGGACGCCCGAGGAGGTCGAGCGCGTCTCCGGCGTGCCCGGCGAGCAGTTGCGCCGGGTGGCGGAGAAGTTCGCCAAGGAGAAGCCCGCCACCCTGATCTGGTGCATGGGCGCGACCCAGCACACGGTGGGCACCGCCAACGTGCGTGCGCTCTGCATCCTGTGTCTCGCCACCGGCAACGTCGGCAAGCCGGGCACCGGCGCCAACATCTTCCGCGGTCACACGAACGTGCAGGGCGCCACCGATCTGGGCCTCGATGTCACGTCGCTGCCGCTCTATTACGGCCTCGTCGAGGGCGGATGGCGCCATTGGGCCCGCGTCTGGGACGTACCCTACGAGTGGCTGCAGTCGCGCTTCGACGAGGTGCCGGCCACGGCGGGTCGCAAGGCCCGCACGCGCAAGGAGAACATGGAAGCGCCGGGCATCACCTCGACCCGGTGGTTCGATGCGGTGAACCTGCCGCCGGAGCAGATCGACCAGCGCAGCCCGCTGAAGGCCTTCATGGTGTTCGGCCACGGCGGCAACACCGTCACCCGCCTGCCCGAGGCGGTGGAGGGCATGAACAAGCTCGAGTTGCTGGTGGTGGCCGATCCGCACCCCACGACTTTCGCAGCCCTCGATGCCCGCCAGGACAACACCTACCTGCTACCGATCTGCACCTCCCTCGAGATGGAGGGTTCGCGCACGGCCTCGAACCGCTCGATCCAGTGGGGTGAGCAGATCGTCGAACCGGCCTTCGAGTCGAAGAACGACTACGAGGTGCTGTACCGGCTTGCGACCAAGCTCGGCTTCGCCGAAACCCTGTTCAAGAACATCAAGGTCGAGAACAACATTCCCTCGGCGGAGGATCTCCTGCGCGAGATCAACCGCGGCGGCTGGTCCACGGGCTATTGCGGCCAGAGCCCCGAGCGCCTGAAGGCGCATATGCGCAACCAGGCGAAGTTCGACCTCATCACCCTGCGCGCGCCGAAGGACGATCCGGAGGTCGGCGGCGACTATTACGGCCTGCCCTGGCCGTGCTGGGGCAAGCCGGAACTCCGGCATCCGGGTTCGGCGATCCTCTACAACACATCGCTTCACGTGAAGGATGGCGGCAGCACCTTCCGGGCGCGCTTCGGCACCGAGCGCAACGGCGAGACCCTGCTGGCGGAAGATTCCTTCACCAAGGGCTCCGACCTCACGGACGGCTATCCCGAGTTCACCTTCGGGGTGTTCAAGAAGCTCGGATGGGACAAGGACCTCACGGATGAGGAGCGCGCCACCATCCTGAAGATCGGCGGCGAGAAGCCCGACACCGTGAGTTGGGCCACCGACCTGTCCGGCGGCATCCAGCGCGTCTGCCTCGACCACGGCGTGATCCCGTTCGGCAACGGCAAGGCTCGCGCCAACGCCTGGAACCTGCCGGACCCCGTGCCGGTGCACCGCGAGCCGATCTACACGCCGCGCCCCGACCTCGTGGCGAAGTATCCGACCCGGCCGGACGAGCGTCAGTTCCGCATGCCGAACATCGGCTTCTCCGTGCAGAAATCGGCGGTGGAGCGCAACGTCGCGCGCGACTTCCCGATCATCCTCACCTCCGGCCGCCTCGTCGAGTACGAGGGCGGTGGCGAGGAGACCCGCTCGAACCCGTGGCTCGCCGAACTCCAGCAGGACATGTTCGTCGAGATCAACACCGGTGATGCGTCCGAGCGCGGCATCAAGGACGGTCAGTTCGTTTGGGTGACGGGCGCCGAGAACAGCGCGAAGGCCAAGATGAAGGCGCTCGTCACCGACCGCGTCGGCAAGGGCGTCGCCTTCATGCCCTTCCACTTCTCGGGTTGGTACGAGGGCAAGGACATGCGCGACTACTACCCGAAGGGCACCGACCCGGTGGTGCTGGGCGAGAGTTCGAACTCAGTCACCACCTACGGCTTCGACCCTGTGACGGGCATGCAGGAGACGAAGTGTACCCTGTGCCAGATCAAGGCCGCGTGAGAGGAGCGCATCCATTATGGCCCGTATGAAGTTCCTCTGTGACGCCGACCGTTGCATCGAGTGCAACGCCTGCGTCACCGCGTGCAAGAACGAGCACGAGGTGCCCTGGGGCATCAACCGCCGCCGCGTCGTCACCCTCAACGACGGCAAGCCGGGCGAGCGCTCGGTCTCCATGGCGTGCATGCACTGCACCGACGCGCCCTGCGCCGCCGTGTGCCCGGTGAACTGCTTCTACACCACGGCCGACGCCGTGGTGCTGCACTCCAAGGACATCTGCATCGGCTGCGGCTACTGCTTCTACGCCTGCCCGTTCGGCGCGCCCCAGTATCCGCGCGTCGGCAACTTCGGCTCGCGCGGCAAGATGGACAAGTGCACCTACTGCTCGGGCGGTCCAGAAGCCGATTTCTCGGTGGCCGAGTACGAGAAGTACGGCTCGAACCGCCTCGCCGAGGGCAAGCTTCCGCTGTGCGCCGAGATGTGCTCGACGAAAGCGTTGCTCGCCGGCGACGGCGAGATGATCGCCGAGATCTACAAGCAGCGCGTGGTCAAGCGCGGCTACGGCTCCGGCGCCTGGGGCTGGAAGACCGCCTACCGCGAGACCGTGGCGATCTGATCGCCCCTCCGGGGCCGCCGCCCGCGGCGGCCTCAACGACGAGAAGCATTCGAAAGGAACGCCGATGCGGCGGGCAGTCACGCTCTTCAGCACTCTCGTCCTCGCGACGACGCTCCTGGCCGCCCCGGGCGCCTTCGACGCCGCACGGGCGCAGAACCCGATCACCCAGGACGGGCAGAACCCCATGGGCGCCAAGCCCACGGCGGATTCGGTCAACGAGGAATTCCTGTTCAAGCAGGCCGACAAGATCACCGGCCGCGTCAGCATCCCCGACCGGAAATCCGCCAACCTGATTCAGCCGCAGGGCCGCGAGTACCGGGCCTTTCGCGAGTCCTGGCTACCCTGGATCGGCGCGCTCGGCATCCTCGGCATGATCGCGGCGCTCGGTGGGTTCTTCCTGTGGCGCGGACGCATCCTCACGGACGACACCCAGGAATCGGGCAAGAAGATCCTGCGGTTCAACGCGTTCGAACGGTTCGCCCACTGGATGACGGCCACGTGCTTCATCATCCTGTCGTTGTCCGGCCTGAACTACATCTTCGGCAAGCGCCTGCTCATGCCGGTCATCGGCCCGGAGGCCTTCGGCACCCTGGCGCAATGGGCCAAGTACAGCCACGTCTACCTCGCGTGGCCGTTCATGCTCGGCGTGGTGATCATGATCGCCGTCTGGGTGAAGGACAACATCCCGAATCGGATCGATTGGGCCTGGATCAAGGCCGGCGGCGGCTTCATCGGAAAAACCCACCCCCATGCCGAGCGCTTCAACGCCGGCCAGAAGGGTGTGTTCTGGATGGTCGCGGGATTCGGTGCGGCCATGGGTGTCACCGGCCTGATGATGCTGTTCCCGTTCGCGCTCCTCGACATCAACGGCATGCAGGTCATGCAGGTGATCCACGCCCTCATCGGTGTCGCCTTCATCGTCGGCATCCTCGCGCACATCTACATCGGTACGCTCGGCATGAAGGGCGCCTACGACGCCATGGGCAGCGGCAAGGTCGATCTCGCCTGGGCCCGCGCGCACCATGACCTCTGGGTGGAGAAGGAACAGGCCAAGACGGCCAGCGGCCCGCAGCTCACGGGACGCCACCCCGCGCCGGCCGAATGATACGGACGAGGAAGAACACGTCATGAAAGCCTTCGCCGCCGCCGTCATCGCCGCCATCGCCCTCGGCGTGCTGGCCATGTATGCGCTCACCAGCAACCAGACTTTCGCCTATCAGGCCTTCGCGACCTCGGGTGCGCGCGTGTCGGAGCCGGGTATCAATCTCGTCGGACCGAAATGGAACGGCATGCCGGTGGTGGGCGAGGCCAACGACGCCGCTCACGGCAAGGCCGAAGGCGAAGCCTCCCACCCGAAGCGGTCCTGACGCGCGTGCCATCGGATCTGCGGACCAGTCGCATCGGACAGACACCCGCGCGGTCCCAGGAGTTTGAGGAAACGAGCATGCTGAAATCCCTGTCGCGCATCGCACTCCTCACGACGGCGACCCTGCTCGCGTTACCGGCCTCGGCGCAGGACGCCGCCCCTCCGGCGGCGTCAGGCGGACCGGCCGATCTCTGCAAGGAGTTGCTGGCGTTCGTGACGGCGCCGGAAGCCAAGAAGCAGGAGGGCGCCACGCCACCGAGCCAGACGACGGCGGTGTCGAACCCGTCCGGCAAGAGCGAGGGCAAGCCCTCCGGCGGTGGCGGTGAGCCTCAACAGAAATCCGGCTTGAGCGGCGCCACGGGATCCAGCGACACGGTGGCGCCCGGCGATCGCAAGAGTGCCCTCGCCCAGGCGAACGCATCGGCAAAGGCGGCGGCTGCACCGGCGGCCTCGCCCCCGCCGCCGAAACCCGACGCCGCCACCGTGGCGGGTATCGAGACCGCAGCCGCCAGCAACGACCAGGCCGGCTGCCGCGCGGCGGCCCGCACCATGCGCAAGGCCGGCGTTCCGATGCCGCCGCCGCTCCTGGCGCTCGCAGCCCTCGATCTCAAGTTTCAGACCGGCCGGTAGGCTTTGCGCCGACGCCGGTTCTCATGGACCGGAGCCTTCGAGATCCGTCGCGTGGCGGGTCTGCCGATCGACCTCGTCCCGAACACCGCGGCCCGCCATGAGGATTTCCGACAGGAAGGCCGCAATGGCGGCGACAGTGCAGATCAGCGCCACGCCGAAGCATCCAAATAGGATCGAGGCGGTGGCCGCATCGCGCAACGCTCCGACATACAGGGTCAGAACGGCGAGGCCGGTCATGATGCCGCCGATCGAGGCGAGCACCACCGCGACATCGAGCACGAACGAGCGTCGGCGCAGGTAGGACAATTGCCGCGCGAGCCGCCCTGCTTCGTTTGGGCCGGCCCCGCGCAGGTGGGACGACGCGGCGTCGACCTTGTCGGCCACGCGCCCGAGGCGCGTCGAGAACACGTTCAGCAGGGTCGCCAGCGCCGTCAGCAGAAAGGCCGGCGCGAGGGCGATCTGAATGACGTGGGCGATGTCGTCGGGGGCCGTGGGAGACGTCTGGGCGAGCATGGGTTTCCGTCGAGCGTCAGCTTCGAGCCGTCGATCCGGGCCGTGGTGCGAAGAGGAGAACGAGGGCCCCGGCGACCATGCAGCTGACGGAGCCGAGGAGAACGCCGATCTTGGTTTCGGTCTCCAGGGCGGGTGTGTCCGCGAAGGCGAGGAGACCGATGAAGAGGCTCATGGTGAAGCCGACGCCGCACAGGAGTGACAAGCCGTAGAGCTGCCACCACCCTGCATGGGCCGGACGCGGGGCGAGGCCGAGTTTGACGGCGACGGCGATCATGCCGAACACCCCGATCTGCTTGCCGAGGAACAGCCCGAGGGCCACGCCGAGCGTCACCGGTTCCAACAGCATCGCGGCGGACATGCCCCCCAGCGCCACGCCCGCATTGGCAAAGCCGAAGATTGGCAGCACCACGAAGGACGACCAGGGTTGGAGGGCGTGCTCCAGCTTGTGCAGCGGGGATGCCGGGTCGTCGGGCTTGGCCGGGCTGGTGCGCAAGGGGATCGTCAGGGCCAGCACCACGCCCGCGATGGTGGCGTGAATGCCGGACCCGAGAACGAGAACCCACAGGACCGCGCCGAGGAGCAGGTACGGGGTGAGCCGGCTCACCCCGGCTCGGTTCAGGGCGACCAGGACCGCGACGGTGATCACGGCCCCGACCAGCATCGGCAGCGACAGGCTGGTGGTATAGAACGCGGCGATGATGAGAACCGCCCCGAGGTCGTCCAGAATGGCGAGCGCCGTGAGGAACACTTTCAGGGAGACCGGCACGCGCGGCCCGAGGAGCGCCAGGACTCCCAGGGCGAACGCGATATCGGTCGCCGTCGGGATCGCCCAGCCGCGCAGGGTCTCCGGTGAGGCGCGATTCACGAACACGTAGATCAACGCCGGCGCGAGCATGCCGCCGAGGGCCGCCACACCCGGTAGGATCCGGTCGGGCCACGTACGCAGGCGGCCGTCGAGGACTTCACGTTTGATCTCGAGGCCGACCAGCAGGAAGAACACCGCCATGAGGCCGTCGTTGACCCAATGCAGCACGCTCAAGGGCCCGAGATGGGCTGCCAGCAATCCGAAGTAGGCTGACGCCAGGGGCGAGTTGGCGATGAGGAGCGCCAAGGCCGCGCTCGCCATGAGGACGAGGCCACCGCCGGCATCGCTCCGCAGGGCGGCACGAAGGGCGGATACGGGCCGTGGAACGGAGGAGACCTTCATGCGGCGAGGCCTGCCAGCGATTGGGCACATGGGCAACCCGCCCCGGCGATATGGCTGCGGAAACATTCGGTTCGCCCGGCGGGGGGATCTCGAGCATTGCAGCCCCGGCGACCTGTCGTTCGACCGCGAATAGAACTTCGATGCCGCCCTCGTCTCGAGGCCATGCTGTCGAAGCCCATCGAAGAGCTCCTCGCGACCGTCGACCGCCAGGAACCCTTGTGGAACGTGGACAACTGGACGGCCGCAACGGGCGGTCGCCGAGGGGCGAGGGATCCGGCCTGCCGTCGGGCGATTCAGTCCCGCAGAAGCTTGCCCGAATAGACCACCGGTCCCGTCGGTGCCCCGCTCGGTGAGCCACCGGGCGGTTCGACGCTCACGGCCAGCACGGCGGTCTCGAGGCTGGCGCCACGCGCGATTTCCGGCATGGCCATGCTCGCACGCCCGGCCTCGACAAGGCCGAGGGAGCGTGGTGCGCCACCGCCAGCGATGTACCAAAGCTCCAGGCTCTTCTCGCGGGGCGTGTCGGCTGCAACGGAGCGGACCTGCGCGACGCCGCGTCGCGTGTCGACCCGCACCACCAGGGCCGGCAATTCGCCGCCCCGATTGACCACGGCGACGTACTGGCCCGTATCCGGGTCGGGCGGCAGGAAGCGGCCGAGGCCCAGCGCCAAGGCGAGACCGGCGGCCAGGGCCGACGCGCCGAGCGCTCCCAGGCGCCATCGCCGCAGACCACGGGTCAGGCTCTCGACGCGGGGATCGTCGCCGGTTGGCCTCAGCGCCGCCCGGATGCGCAGCCAGGTTCCCGCCGGCGGCGCGACCTCCGGCACGGTCTCCGCGAGGGGCGCCAGGCGCGTCTGCCAGTTGGCGACGGCGGCCTGCAGGTTCGCATCCGTCGCCAGGGCACGGGCGAAGGCGGTGCGTTCGGCCTGCGGCAGGGTGCCGAGCACATACTCTGCGGCCTGTATGTCGCGGTCGGGCGAGCCGGCGCCGAAGGAATCCTCGGTATCGAAGGGATCGCCGGTCATGCGTTGGCGTCCAGGCACGAGCGCAGGCTCGCCAGTCCGCGGTGGAGCCACGTCTTGATGGTGTTCACCGGTCGATCGAACCGCGCCGCCAGTTCCTCGCGGGAGAACCCTTCGCAATAGGCCAACACGAGGCATTGCCGGTGCACGGCGTCGAAGCGGCCGAGGCACAGGGCCAGGGCACCGCGATCCAGAACATCGCTCTCGCCGTCGTGCGGGTCGGGCACCTGATTCATCCAATCCTCGCCGTCGACGAGATCCGCCAGAGGAGTCTCCTTGCGGGCGCGCACCACATCGATGGCCCTGTTGCGGGCGATGGCACACATCCAAGTGATCGGCCGGCCGGCTGCGGGCGCGTAGGTCTCGGCCTTCTGCCAGATCCGGAGATAGACATCCTGAAGCACGTCCTCGGCCGCTTCACGACTACGGACGATACGCAGGACGAGGCCGAAGAGTTTCGCTCCCGTCTCGTCATAGAGCGCCTTCAGCGCCGTCTCGTCACCGGCCGCGATGGCTGTCAGTCGCGTCTGAAGCAGAACATCGTCAGTCACACGGCACCGCCACCGAACGTCCCATCGCTCTTCTCCCTGCTCGGTCTCGAAGCCTTGGCGCCCGAGGCGCTGGCTTTCTCGCAAGTCCTTCTCGCAAGTCTTGGCGATCCCCACGGGAGGACCGACCGGGCGAGCGGATCGTCTAACAGATCATTCCTGAAACTTTCTCTCCAAACGCGCCGTAAGTCACCTCGATTGCCCCGCTCGGGACATCAGAGGAGACAAGAATCCGATGCATAACCTCACCGCCCGCCGCCCGCTGGCCTCCAAGCTCGCCGCCCTCGGCCTCAGCCTCGCCATCGGCGCCGCCCTCCCGGCCGCCGCCCTCGCCAAGAACCCGATGGTCGGCGGCGCGCCGATGTACGCCTCGAAGACCATCGTCGAGAACGCCGTCAACTCGAAGGACCACACCACCCTGGTCGCCGCCGTGAAGGCCGCCGGCCTCGTCGAGACCCTGTCGGGTCCCGGCCCGTTCACGGTGTTCGCCCCCACCAACGCCGCGTTCGCCAAGCTGCCCGCCGGCACCGTCGAGACCCTGGTGAAGCCCGAGAACAAGGCCACCCTCACCAAGATCCTCACCTACCACGTGGTCCCCGGCACCTACACCGCCAAGGACCTGATGAAGCTCGCGAAGGATGGCGGTGGCGAAGCCCAGCTCAAGACCGTCCAGGGTGAGCCCCTGGTCGTCCAATCCAAGGGCAAGAAGGTCTACGTGACCGATGCCAAGGGCAGCACCGCCACGGTCACCGTCGCCAACGTGATGCAGTCGAACGGCGTGATCCACGTGATCAACGGCGTCCTCCAGCCCTGAGGCTCATGGGGTTCGCCCCACCCCCGTGACGTGTGACAGCAGGCTCCGGGCGATTTCGGCCCGGGGCCTGCCGTATCGGGCCGTCGGCGTTCCGACCCACCGGAAGGGCCGGATCGCGGAGCCGGCCAGCGCCCGCATCGGACGAGCCGCCGCCAGCGCCACGGTCCCGACGGGTCGCCAGTGCGCCAGATTCTCCGACGGCGTCCGTGCAGCCACGGCGATCGAGCCGATGCCGGGGGGCGGCCTCCGCGATGGCCGACTTCGACAGCGGCAGGCGGATCACCGCCATCACGTCCCACGACAACCGCGCGGCCCGAGGGCCTGTCCCGTGCGCGATCGCTGCATAACCGTCATGCTGTCGTGGCCGACATGGCATCACCGAAGCACCGCACGAGGCCGGCTTCGAGCTTGGTATCCATGCTCTCGAGGACCGCGAGGGCGTCGCGCATGGGCATCGGCGGCTTGTAGGAGCGCCGCTCGGTCAGGGCCGCGTAGATGTCGCAGATGGTGAGGAGCCGCACGGTGTCGCCGATCGCCGATCCGGCGAGACCGTCGGGATAGCCGGATCCGTCCAGCATCTCGTGGTGATGGCGTACGGCGCTCAGAGTCGCGGCGTCGCAGCCGCTGTCGCGCAGAATCTCGTAGCCGATCACCGGGTGGGTGCGCATGATCGCCATCTCGTCGGCGTCGAGGCGGCCCGGCTTGTTGAGGATCGCCTGCGGGATCCGGGCCTTGCCGAGATCGTGCAGCAGGGCTGCCCGGACGAAGTGCTGCCGGTCCTGCTCGCGGAACTGCAGAAAATTGACGAACTGGGCCGAGACGCCGGCAACCAGCAGGCAGTGCTGGTAGGTGGCGTCGTCGTGGGTCCAGACGGTGTCGAGCCACTGGGTCAGCCCGCCTTCGCGCACCGCTGCCAGGATCGGCGTCAGACCCGCCTCGACGACGCCGAGCGCCATGTCGCCGCCCTCGCGGGCCGCTGCGAACAGGCCGGTGAGCGCCTCGGTGGCGCGCACGATTCCCTGGCCCGACACGCCGCTCGCGGTCTCGCCGCGCGCGGAGACCTGATCCCGGATCACCTGGGCGACGAGGTGCGGCGCCGTATAGGCCGGCAGGCAGACCGTGGCGCCGAGGTCGCGGGCCTGCCGCAAGTCCTGATCGGACGTCGAGCGCATCAGGCAGATCACCGGGATGCGAACGACGCGGCCGGCGACCGGATTTGCAACCTGGCTCACGATCTGCGGCGTGGCCTGGCCCACCGGCAGCACCGCACGCAGACGTCCGACGGATTCACGGCGGGTCAGGGTGAGGTCGGCCACGATGGCGATGGGCCGGGTGCCGAGCGAAAGCTTTCCGTCTCCGGCCACGACTTCGCAACGCCCCACTGTATTGAGAATCGTCTCCAGGGCCGCACTACGATCGGGCCGATCGGTCAGGAGAAGAATCGCGCCGTCGTTCATGCCCGTGCGTCCGATACCCTATGCCTTCGCCACGCTCCTTCGTTGCCATGCGTCCGGAACCGGGCCGAACGCGTGGCGCGAAGCGACGGGAATCAGCGAAAAATCGATGGCGCCACGCCAACGGCGCCCACGTCAAGGCACGGACTATCGGCGCCTTTCCGACGTATGGAAATACCTGCGTGCTCCTTTTTGGATGGGTTCCCCGGGACGCGACAAACGTTCCGTCCCCCGTGCGGCGCATGATCGCGAATATTTTCGTCGCAGAATAGGATTCTTCAAAAGACCGTTTCATTGACTACGGGCCGCGTTGCTTCATCATCAGGCAACTCAGCAAATGATCGTGACGACAGGCGCTGGGATAATCATCCGACCGAACGAATTGCTCTGGCCTTACTGGATCGAAATTCGTTCGTTCCGTGGGAAGGCGACGCATTCGTCGAATGCCCTGCAGGAATCCCATCATGCCGAGCCCACACGCTTCCTCGCATCCCGAGACCCTCGCGCTCCATGCCGGATGGCGTGCCGATTCCACGACGGGCTCCGTCGCGGTGCCGATCCACCAGACCACGTCCTACCAGTTCCGCGACACCGGCCACGCCGAGAGCCTGTTCGCTCTCAAAGAGTTCGGAAACATCTACACCCGGGTCAACAACCCGACCGTCGATGTGCTCGAACAGCGCCTCGCGGCCCTGGAAGGCGGTACCGCGGCACTGGCCGTCGCTTCGGGGCAGGCGGCCTCGGCGCTGTCGGTTCAGAACCTCGCGCGGGCCGGCGACAACATCGTCTCCTCCACCGATCTCTACGGCGGCACCTGGAACCTGTTCGCCAACACCCTGGTCGAGCAGGGCATCGAGGTTCGTTTCGTCGACCCCGCCGATCCCGAGAACTTCGCCCGCGCCACCGACGCGCGCACACGGGCCTATTACGGCGAGACCCTGGCCAATCCGAAACTCGCGGTGTTTCCCATCGCGGAGGTCGCGGCCATCGGCCGGCCGCTCGGCATCCCCCTCATCATCGACAACACCGCGACGCCGCTCCTGGCGCGCCCGTTCGACCACGGTGCCGCCGTGGTCGTCTATTCGACGACGAAGTATCTCGGCGGTCACGGCATCGCCATCGGCGGGGCGATCATCGACGGCGGCACGTTCGACTGGTCGGCCCATCCGGAGCGCCAACCCGCCCTGACCACCCCCGACCCGAGCTATCACGGGGCCGTCTGGACGGAGGCGGCCAAGCCGCTGGGACCCATCGCCTACGTGCTGCGCGCCCGTGTCCGTCTCCTGCGCGACCTCGGCCCGGCGGTCTCGCCGCTCAACGCCTTCCTCACCCTTCAGGGCATCGAGACCGTGGCCCTGCGCATCGAGCGCCACAGTCACAATGCGCAGGCGGTGGCAGACTATCTCTCCGGCCGGCCCGAGATCGAGCGGGTGATCCATCCCTCGCACCACACCGGCAAGGCGCGCGAGCGGGTCGCCAAATACCTCCGGGGCGGGCACGGCGGCCTCGTCGGCTTCGAACTCGCCGCAGGGCGCGAGGCCGGGCGCAGCTTCATCGAGGGCTTGAAGCTGTTCTACCACGTCGCCAACATCGGCGACGCCCGCAGCCTCGCCATCCACCCGGCGACCACCACGCACGCCCAGCTCTCGCCCGAGCACCAACGCGCCTCGGGCGTGTCCGACGGCTACGTGCGCCTCTCCATCGGCCTCGAGCATATCGACGATATCCTGGCCGACCTCGACCAGGCGCTGGCGGCGGTCGGCACCTACGCCAAGGCGGCCTGACCCGTGGCCGGAGTTCCAGACTTCGACCTGCGCCGCCTCGACGAAGGACCGTCCGAACGGGCGGCCTTCCTCGCCGCCCTGCGGCAGGCGGCCCGGGACGTCGGCTTCTTCACCCTGTCCGGGCATGGCATTTCCCCGGCGCAGATTGCCGAGACCCAGGCCCTGGCGCGACGCTTCTTCGCCCTGTCGCTTTCCGAGAAGCGAGCGGTGGCCATGATCCGCTCGCCGCACTTTCGCGGCTACACGGAAGCCGGGCGCGAGATCACCCGCGGCACCCCGGACTGGCGCGAGCAGTTCGACATCGGCGCCGAGCGTCCCGCCCTGCCGCGGCGTGCGGGCGATCCGGCCTGGACGCGGCTTCAGGGCCCCAACCTCTGGCCCGCCGGCCTGCCGGAGCTGCGGGTCGGCCTGCTGTGCTGGCAGGAGGCGGTGACGCGGGTCGGCATCCGGGTTCTGCGCGCCTTCGCCGAGGCGCTGGGCCAACCCGAGGACGCGTTCGAGCCGATCTACGCCGGCGCCCCGAACCAGCACATCAAGATCATCCGCTACCCCGGCCGCGACGGCACCGAGGGCGACCAGGGCGTGGGCGCCCACAAGGACAGCGGGCTCCTCACCCTCCTGGTTCAGGACGGGCAGAGCGGGCTCGAGGTCGAAGGGCCGGAGGGCTGGATTTCCGTGGAGCCGCGGGAGGGCCGGTTCGTCGTCAATGTCGGCGAGCTGCTGGAGCTCGCCTCCGACGGTTACCTGCGCGCCACGGTACACCGGGTGTTGACGCCACCGGCCGGGCGCGACCGGCTCTCCGTGGCGTTCTTCCTCGGCGCACGTCACGACGCCGTCGTGCCGCTCCTGACTCTTCCGCCTTCCCTCGCGGACAAGGCACGGGGCCCAGTGGGCGATCCCGACAAACCGCTCTTCCACGAGGTCGGCCGCAACACCCTCAAGGGCCGTCTGCGCTCGCACCCGGATGTGGCCGCGCGCCATTACGGCGACCTGCTGCCGACGGGGGCGGCATGACCGGACGCCTCATCCGCATCCTGCACGCGATGCTGCCGGATCCGTCCGGTTCTGCTGAGGCACCTCCGGACCCGGCCCTGCTGGCCGGCGCCGCGGCCCTCCTCGGCCACCACACCTTCGGGCGTTCGATCGCCGCGGGCCCGCTTCCCAAGGGCCCCGCGCCGCGGCCGCAACGATTCCGTCCCGTCCGATGGCCAACCTCCGTCTTCCGGGCAAACGCTCCGGGAACGAGCCCAAGGATACGATCCATGACAACTTCCGCCCCCTGGACGCGGCGCGGCCTCCTCGGCGGCGCCGGAGCCGCCCTGGCCCTCGGTGCCACGGGTGGACGCCCGGCGCTCGGCGCAGACAAGCCGGTCCGCCTCAGCTTCCAGCGCTCGTCGACCCTGCTGACCGTGCTCAAGCTCAAGGGCACCCTGGTCGAGCGCCTGGCCGCGAAGGGTTTTGCGCCGAGTTGGCACCAGTTCACCGGCGTGATCGAGCCCATGAACAGCGGCGCCGTCGACCTCCACGCCGATGTCGCCGACGCGATTCCGGTTTTCACGCAATCGGCTGGCGCGCCCCTGACCTTCTACGCCATGGAGGCGGGCTCGCCCCGCGCCGAGGCGATCATCGTGCCCGATGAATCCCCGATCCGCTCGGTGGCGGACCTCAAGGGCAAGACGGTGGGCGTCTCGCGCGGCTCGGGCTGCCACTTCATCCTCGCCGCCGCCCTCAAGCGCGAAGGCCTGCGGTTCTCCGACATCACGCCCGCCTATCTCGAGGCGCCCGACGGGGCCGCCGCGTTCGCCCGGGGCAGCCTCGACGCCTGGGCGATCTGGGACCCGTTCCTCGCCATCGCCCAGGCCAAACGCCCCGTTCGGGTGCTTGCCGACGCGACCGGCCTGTCGAGGTACAACCGCTACTTTCTCGTCAACGACAACTTCGCCGCCGCGCACCCGGAGGTGGTGGGAATTGTGTTCGATGCCCTCGTGGAGGCCGGGCGATGGGTCAAGGCCAACCCGAAGGACGCCGTCGCGCTTCTCGGCCCCGTCTGGGGCGACCTGCCGCCCGACATCGTCGCCACGGTCAACGAACGGCGCAGCTACGCCATCCAGCCCGTGGAGAAGGCCGCCCTGTCCGAGCAGCAGACCATCGCCGACACCTTCCAAGAGGCCGGCCTGATCCCCCGGAAGATCGACGCCACCGCCGTGCGGATCTGGCGACCCGCCGCGAGCCGGGGTTGAGCATGGCCGCCGCTTCCCCACGCTTCGGCGTCTGGGCGCCCGTGCACGGATCGCGCGCCGCCCACCACGATCCCGACGAGCCCGACGACGCGAGCTGGGCACGCACCCGCGCCCTGGTGCTGGAGGCCGAAACCCTCGGATTCGATTCCGTGCTCGTCGCCCAGCACACCATGAACCCCTACGACGAGGCGCGCGACCAGCTCGATGCCTGGAGCGCATCGGCGGCGCTGGCCGCCCTGACGCACCGGATCGAGATCATCGCGGCGATCAAGCCGGGCCTCGTCCATCCGGTGGTACTCGCGAAGGCGGCGCTGGGCATCGACCGGATCAGCGAGGGACGCTTCGCGCTCAACCTCGTCAATGCTTGGAACAAGGCCGAGTTCGAGCGGGCCGGCCTGCCGTTTCCGGCTCACGACGCACGCTACGCCTATGGCCGGGAATGGATCGGCCTCGTCGACCGGCTCATGCGGGGCGAACGGGTCCGGTTCACGGGCGAACATTTCAGGGTGGAGGATTACCAGTTGCGGCCCGCCGGCACCGGTGGCCGCCGGCCAACCCTCTATGTCGGCGGGGAATCCGAACCGGCCCGCGCCCTGGTGGCCGATCACGGCGATGTCTGGTTCATCAACGGCCAGCCCCTGGAAGAGGTCGCGGCGCTGATCGCCGACGTCGCCCGGCGCCCGGCCGCCAATGGTCCCCTGCGCTACGGCCTCTCGGCTTTCGTCATCGCCCGCGACACGGACGACGAGGCCGAGGCCGAGCATGCGCGGCTCATCGCACTCGCCGAACGCGACGCCGCCATCCGGGCCGACACCCGCGCGCGGACGGACCCGGCCGCCGTGATGTTCGCCAAGCCCGGTCTCGCCCAGCCCGACGGACCCGTCCGCCATGTCGGCACCAACGGTGGCACCGCCGCGGGGCTGGTGGGCAGCTACGGTCGGATCGCGGAACGCCTGTCCGCCTTTCACGCAGCCGGCATCGACCTGTTCATGCTCCAGTTCCAACCGTTCGAGGCGGAGATGCGCCGGTTCGCCGAGACGATCCTACCGCGCCTGCGCTGAACGGCCCGGGGATCCGCCCGGCCGTCGCAGAACGCCGGAGCATGATCTTTCACGCGATACCCCACTTGGAAACAGCTGGTCTCTGTAGACACCAAGACTGACAGTCATCTTTCAAATACGATGATCCTGCCATTTGAGACTTGCTTCGACACTGCGGATTGCCGACTCCAAGGCGATGCGGCGTGACATCGGGTTGGGCAGAGCCTTGCCGGGTGCCCTCGATTCCGCGCCTTCGCCGGGATGGGAACGATCGATGGTACAAACAGATGCGGGATGGGGCGCGGGGCCGAGCGCACGTTACGAGGATCTCGCCACGGGCTTCCGGCCGGTGTTCGCGCGGATCCGCGCCACCGCCGTGACCCGCGACCGGGAGCGTACGCTGCCCCATGAGGAAATCGGCTGGCTGAAGCAGGCCGGCTTCACCACCCTCCGGCTGGCACGCGACGCGGGTGGTTTCGACGCGAGTCTGCCCGAGCTGTTCAATCTGCTCATCGAGCTGTCTCAGGCCGATCCCAACGTGACCAACGCCCTGCGGGCGCATTTCGGCTTTACCGAGGACATGCTGTGCTCGTCGTCGGATGCGTGGCGGGCCCGTTGGATCGGCCGGATCGGTGACCGCGAGACCGTGGGCAGCGGCGTCTCCGAGACCGGCGAGGCCAAGGTCGGGCAGTTCGACACGGTGTTGCGGCCGGACGGAGCGCAATGGCGCCTCGACGGCCGGAAGTTCTACACCACCGGCTCGCTCTTCGCCGACTGGATCCACGTCTCGGCGCAGGACGAGGCCGGCGTCGCCATGGTGGCGGCGGTCCCCGTGCGCGCACCCGGTGTCGAGATCCTCGACGACTGGGACGGGTTCGGACAGGCGCTGACGGCCAGCGGCACGGCGGTGTTCACGAACGTCGGCCTCGGGCCGGAGCTGATCAAGCCCGATCCGGAACGCTTCCCCTACGCCATGGCGTTCTTCCAACTCGTCCATCTCGCGACCCTCGCGGGGATCGGTCGCTCGGCGGCCCTCGACGTCACGCGTCTCGTGGCGGAGCGCCAGCGCGTCTACAGCCACGGCAACGGCAGCCGTTCGGGTGACGACCCTCAGGTGCAGCAGGTGGTCGGTCGCGTGCGCGGCGCGGCCTACGCCGCCGGCGCCATCGTCCTCAAGGCGGCCGAGTCCCTGGAACGGACCTATGCGGTGCATCGCACCGGTCGATCCGCCGAGTCCACTGCGGCCATCGCGGATGTCGAGGTCAACCAGGCCGTCAGCGTGGTCACCAACCTCGTGCTGGAAGCCACCACGACGCTGTTCGACGCCCTCGGCGCTTCGGCGGTGAAGGGTGGCCATGGCCTGGATCGGCATTGGCGCAACGCCCGCACCATCGCCTCGCACAATCCCCGGATCTACCGCGACCGCACGGTCGGCGACTTCGCGGTGAACGGCACGGCCCCGCCGCGCCAGTACCGGGTCGGATCCGCCTGAGCGACGGGCGAACGCCGGGGGTCCGGGTCGGCGGTATCGAAACACTCCGAGATTCGAAGAGTTGGTGCGGCAGAAACTGGCGACCCCGGTTGGGCTCGAACCAACGACCTGCCGCTTAGAAGGCGGCTGCTCTATCCAGCTGAGCTACGGAGTCGGGAGTGCCAGCGCCCGTAGAAGCCATGGGTCTCGCGGTCGGTCAACCCCGAGCGCTCGGCCTTTCGAGATGCGTGCTGCCCAGCGTCGCGGCTACACGTACATTGCCGGGAATGGCGAGGAGGCTGCCGAAGTGACAAGGCTGTGGCGCCGAGCTTCCGATGAAATACCCGGGGCGCGAATTCGAACCCAGATCGACCGCGCTCACTCGCCCTCCAGGGATACGACCATTCCAAAGCTCTCTTTCGGCTCCGCGGCGCGCGCTTTCTTCTCAATGACGAGGCATCGACCGACCGGAGGTGATTAGAATTTCTGTTTCTTCGATTGAAGATCTTTGCCCGCGTTGATGCGATATCCTGCGATACACTGCGTGACGAACGGCGCCCTTAGTTTGTGCCGCATCCCATTCTGCTGGGCACGTCGCTCGCACTTTTCCCGCCAATCCGACTTCTGCGTCATCGCGCCAGCCATCGAAGGGTTCGCGCGTGCTGGGAGCCACGTCAAGGATAGGATGCAGAGGCTGGATAGGATGGTCACGCGAATCCGTCGTCCTTGCGACTTCGACCCCATGAAGCTGAAATCTTTCCTGCCGATCCGATGGGGCATGCTCAGACTGGAACGCCGAAGCGCTGTCCGAACAAGTAGAGTGCCAAGAAAACGACGGCGATCAGTACCACCAAAATTCCCAGGATTAACAGCAAGTTTTTCGATTTTCTCTTTTCCGCCGAGCCGTATTGATTACCATTGAGTGACATTTGTATAAACCTCGCCGATTTTTATATCAGATGGATCAAATATTCGTCATCCAGATGGAAATATAAATTCCTGATATTCGGGCGAGCCCGAACCACAGTAGAACACGCAGCACCGGGACGGGCACCTCACTCGTGTCATGAGTTCGCCCGATCCTGGACCTCAACCGGGAAGCGCGTAGGCAAACGATCCAAAACAAATCTCAGGGATTCGTTCCGCGGTAGATTTCACATAAGATTGATGGATTAAAGCTCGAACCTCGGTAGAGCACCGAACCATCGTCACGCAGTGATCTATTGGTCGGTCGGCGCTAGACTATACTGAACCATCTATAGCCGGCACGTTGTGAAATCTGGATTGGACATCACCGAGCAGCGATCGCATCGTGCCGTCGCAGGCCACGACGGATCGGAACCCTCTTTTTCTTCACGAACGTGCCTATCGGGCGAGCCGCCGTCGTCGACGCCTGGCTCAGCGAATCACATCTCACGTCTCGCGCGCGAAGGCGTGATCGGTGAAGGGCAAGTTGAGGCTACAGCGCAGACCGTCCGCATCATAGCTCAGTATCGTCTCGGCCTGGAGTTCATCCGCGAGCGTACGGTTCAGCATCTCGGTACCGAAGCCAGTGACGAGCGGTGCCGCCGCGATCCTCGGACCGCCGCGCTCCTGCCACGTGACCGCGAGCCAATGCGCATCGTGGGATAGTTTCAGGCGCCATGTCACGGATACGTGGCCGCCCCGGGCCGACAGGGCTCCGTACTTGATCGCGTTCGTAGTCAGTTCCTGGAATGCCAATCCCAGGCTCATCGCGGCCCTTGGTGCCAGCCGAACCGATGGCCCATCGAGGGAAACCTGATCGTCTTCACGGGCTTGGCCGGCCATGAACTCCGTCGCCAGAAGGGTGGCAAGATCCACGCCTCCATCCGACGCGCAATCGATCGCCGACTGCGTACGGGTGAGCGCGTCGAGGCGACCTTCGATATGCAGGGCGAAGTCTTCGAGCGTCTCACTCGACTCGACCGTACGCCGGATGACGGAACGCATCATGCCCAGGACGTTCCGGCTTCGGTGTGGAAGCGCGATCGGGTGCGCTTCAGGCTCGGACCAACGACCCGCCAGATTGCCGTCCGGGGAAGGAGACCAGTCGTCCCCGTCATCGCTGCTCATGGAATCCTCGCATGGCGTGAACCTTCGACGGCTCATCCTCGTGCCCGAGGTGTCGACAACCGGACGTGAACAGATCCTAAGCCCACACGACGCCGACCTTGTCCCGAGTGCCTAGTCCGACCCAGGCGCACCTCCAGGCCCACCTGCAACATGCAAGCCCCCTCGCAGGGATGCAGGCCCCATGAACGGCCCAGCGGATCGAAGGTGCACAACGAGAATCGCACACCACCTGAAACCTATGTTGATGAAGCTTCCCTTTCGATGTCCGACACGTGTCGGTATCGATCGGAGGAGTCGTACCTCATGCCAAGAAATCGCGCGAAAACCCCGGAATTCTGGGATACGGTGATCACGCATGTCACGGCTAAAGTCGAGCCCGTGATCGGCCGCACCGACACCATTCGCGAACCTGTGATCATCTACCTGCGAGACCTCGAGGCCGTCGCCCGGCGGGAGTGCTCCAGCCGAGACGCATTGCAAGTCATCGGGTCCGGACGCAGACTCCTCGGCGATACCACGGACATCGGTCCGGACCGCCGATCCCTGACGCGGAGATAGCGCGTCGAGCGATGCATGCGACATCGGTCCAGATGAGGCTAGCGGGAAATCAAGGCGCGCCCGGTCTGCAGACATGGCAGGCGCCCCTTACCTCGGAATGCAGCAGCTCCATCGGACCGGAATCTTTGTGGACTGCGCTGACCGAGCGCATGCCTGACCGCCGGTTGTCGAGCTGCGGTGGGCCTCGCGGGTCCCAAAACCCCATCCTGGGCTCGCGATCTGTTCGGAGGGGCACGCCGTCCCAAGCCTGCGGATAAAACCAGCATCTATCATCGGCTTATCCTGAGTTATCTCGCTTTATCATAGATTATATCTACATATTTTTGGTTCGATACCACGATTTTTCTTGGAACATTGTTTTTAAGTCTGGAGTTCTTGGATCTCATCTACCGAACAATCAGGAGGGTGAGATGACACAATCCAACGGCAATCAGGGTCAGTCCGAGCACCGCGGTGGATCCGGCAACTTCGCCGAAGATCGGGAACGTGCCTCGGAAGCCGGGCACAAGGGCGGACAAGCCAGTGGCGGTAACTTCGCCAACGACCCTGAGCGGGCTTCGGAGGCTGGCCACAAGGGCGGACAGGCCAGCGGTGGCAACTTTGCCAACGACCGCGAGCGGGCTTCGGAGGCCGGCAAAAAAGGCGGCGAGGCGAGCCACGGCGGTCGTGGTTCCTGACCGCTGAAGTCACATCAGGACACGGGTCGGCAGGCTAAAGCGCGAGATCTGCCTTCCTGGTCCTGTATTCGAGTCGGCCACGTCCGTTTCGATAAGGAGGCATGAGTCAAGTCCAGTTCCGTTTTACGGCGTTGGACTCGGCCCACACCTCCAAGTCCTCTCCTGCCGCGCATGCCGTGCGGTGGGACCGCGGTTCACCATCCATGCCGTCCCGGGCCGCAAGCATGGGGCGGCGATGCATTGAGGTGGCTTAAACCATGTACTATCACGACAAGCGTCTCCAATATCCCGTCAAGGTCGATTCACCCGATCCGGTTTACGCGCGTATGCTGCAACAGGCGATCGGCGGCATCGAAGGTGAGATCCGCGTCTGTATGCAGTACTTCTTCCAGGGTTGGGGCGCACGGGGACCGACAACGAAGTATCGCGACATGCTTCTTCACACCGCGACCGAAGAGATCGGCCACATCGAGATGCTGGCGACCGCCGTCGCGATGAATCTGGAGACGGCCCCGACGAAGGTTCAGGAAGCCGGTGTGGCGGATGCCGTGGTGGGCGCCGTCATGGGTGGTGAGAACCCCCGGCATCTCGTCGAGGGAATGCTGCACCGACATCTGCTGTCCACGGGGATGGCTGCGTTTCCGGCCAATTGTGACGGCGCTCCGTTCGACATGTCACACATCTATGCCAGCGGGAATCTTGCCGCCGACATGTACTGTAACGTGGCGGCGGAGGCGACGGGGCGGACATTGGCCGTTCGCCTGTTCAACGCCACGAACGACCCTGGAATGCGCGACATGTGGAGCTTCCTCATCGCGCGCGACACGATGCACCAGCAACAATGGCTCGCCGTCGTCGAAGAATTGGGGGGCCACGAGGGTGCCCTGCCGATCCCCAACAGCTTCCCGCAAAGCAAGGAGCACGAGAAGTTCAGCTATAGCTTCTTCGGAACGGCCGCGGACGGCACGGTGCCGCCGGAAGGCCGTTGGACGAGCGGTCCGTCGCTGGACGGCAAGGGAACCTACAACGTGGTGCAGAACGTACCCATGGGTGAAGAGCCGGTTCTGGGGCCCGCACGCCCCGACAGCGGCGCGCAAAAGGAACAGATCGCCTGATTTGAGGCGTTCCGAACCGGCGGTGTCGGAGCGGCTCGGGTCTTCTCGCGGTCGCTTCGCCATCCCCGTTCCCCGCATACCCGTAACCGGTGAGGTCGCATCCACGATGCGGCCTCGGTCGACACGCGGTCTCCCGGGTCGACGGCTCCAGGGTCAGTTCTGCAAGTGAACTTGTTCGACAGAAAAATTCGGCAAGGAAACCTCGTTCGCCATGACGCAATTCCCAAAGCCGCCGTTCGAGAATCAGCGCCCCCTCACACCGCCGGGGCGCGATGTGGATATGGATCCGAAACCTGATTACGGCGAGGCGCATTACAAGGGCTCGGGACGCCTCGCAGGCCGGAGCACGATCATCACCGGTGCCGATAGTGGAATAGGCCGCGCCGTGGCCCTGGCCTATGCACGCGAAGGGGCGGACGTACTCGTGAGTTATTACGACGAGCACGACGACGCTGCGGAAACGTGCCGCCTGGTCCAGTCCGCAGGCCGCAAGGCGATCCGGATGGCGGGGGATGTGAAGGATTCCAGCCATTGCCGCGCCATCGTCGACAGGGCCGTGGTGGAGTTCGGGCGAGTCGATGTTCTGGTCAACAATGCCGCTCACCAGAAAACCTTCGCGAACCCGGAAGAGATCTCCGACGCTGAGTGGGAAATCACCTTCGCAACGAACATTCACGCAATGTTCTACCTTGTGAAGGCTGCGCTCCCATATATGAAACCGGGCAGCGCTATCATCAACACCACGTCGGTCAATGCCGACTCGCCGAGCCCCCACTTGCTCGCATACGCCACCACGAAGGGCGCCATTCAGAACTTCACCGGCGGACTCGCTCAGATGCTGGCGGAGCGCGAGATTCGGGTGAATTGCGTCGCGCCGGGCCCGATCTGGACACCGCTCATCCCGGCGACGATGCCCGAGGAAAAGGTCCGCAGCTTCGGCTCGCAAGTACCAATGAAACGTCCGGGGCAACCCTGCGAACTCGCACCGGTCTACGTGATGCTGGCGAGTTCCGAAGCGAGCTACGTCTCAGGCGCCACGGTCGCGGTGACGGGTGGCAAACCGATCATTTAGACGCTCATTCGTACGCGCCGCACCCCACTCGCCTTTGAGGCGGCGTGACACCCGGTCATCTTCCGAGAAGATCGAGGCTTTGGTCGACTTACCGGCCCGAATGGTGCCGATGACTTCCCGGACAGCAGCCAACCTCGAACAGCTGTCTTACCTCAAATCGATCCGACCACAGGAGCGTGCAATGAAATCTAAAACTTCGGCCTATGCTGCACTCTGCTTTTTGACCGCCACCGGATCATTGGCCCTGGCGCAGACTCCGATCGGGCGCGGGGACACGCTCCCACCCGGAACCATCGTGCAGCAACAACCGAACACCACCGGCAACGACATCGACTTGGTGATCTCGCGGGGCCCGACGGGAGCCGACACGGTGACCACGGACTCGGCAGCGGGCGGGAATGCGAGCCTCCCCGAGCGGGCGATTCCGAACGGAAGTGCCGGTGGCGGCAGCGGCGGTGGGCGGTAGAGCGACCGGACGCCTATTTGTTTCGTACGCGCGCCCGGAACAACCGTGCTGGCGTCAGAACCACACGGTTGTTCTGTGCATCGGCGCGATTGCGGGCGAACACTCGACCGATCTCGGCCAGTTCCCTCCGTTGATGCCTCGCCGGACATCGTTGGGCTTCACGGTAGGGCCGATATGTCTCCGACCGACCGCGCAGCGATCACGTGTGCATTCGACCACATCGCAGCATGATCCAACCACCGATCAGCATGACACCGCCCCAGATCAGGAAACCCAGATCCCAATAGATCCACTGTGCACGTGGAACCGTTTCGTTGACGTGGTGCAGGCCCAGAAGGTGATGGTTGATCGTGCCCTCCGCGAGATTGAAGAGTCCGAAGCCCATCAGAATGCCACCCGGCAGCAGCCAGCCCGACCAGCGCAGGTGGTTCCGGCGTGCGTGGCGCCACAAAACGACGAGCCCCCCGAAGACGAACAGGTAGGTGCTTGCGTGAAACAGCCCATCCCACAGGGTGTTTATTTGAAGATTCGCCACACTGTCGGGCGGGTACCCGGCGCTCGTGAGCATGTGGTGCCATTGCAAGACCTGGTGCAGCACGATCCCGTCGAAAAATCCGCCGATACCGAGTCCGAATAGAATCGCTGCCGAGGTCGGAAAGTCCGCGAGGTCACTTCGATCAATCGTCATTGACGCACCCTGACATGCACTGGCGGAAGTCTACCGTCCGCCATCAGGTCTGGAGCAGATGGAGGCTGAACAAGCCTTGCGGATCGAGCCATACCCGCTCCGGATACCATCCCGCTTCCCTCGCGAGGGCTTGGAACTCGTCCGGTGAATACTTGTAAGAGACGTCCGTCAGGATGCTCTCGCCGGCCCGAAATCGAATCGCGGTGCCGCCGAGGCGGTAGATCGCGCTCGTGTGCGCCACGAGGTGCGCTTCGACCCGAAACGGATCGTGGTGCACCTGCACCGTGTGGTGGAAATTGTCGCTGTCGAGATCGGCATCGAACTCGCGGTTCAGGCGCGCCAGAAGGTTGATGTGAAATGCCGGCATCAGGCCGTCGGCGTTCCCATAGGCGCGCATCAGGCTCGCGACGTCGCGCGTCGGATCGGCCCCCACGAGGAAACGGCTCGGTCCGAGGGTGGCGCGGGCCCGCTCGAGAAACCGCTTCGCATCGTCGGGCAGGAAATTGCCAATGCTCGTTCCGGGGAAGAACCCCAGCACCGTGGTCCCGGAGAGATCGACGGGCACCTGCACCGGCGTCGTGTAATCGGCGTGCACCGGGATCATGTGGACGCCGGGATAGGACGGTGCGAGACCCGCGATGGCGGCGTCGAGGTAATCCCCCGAGATATCGAGGGCGATGTAGCGCGCCGGCCGATCAAGGGCGTCGAGCAGCGTACGGATCTTGCGGCTCGCTCCACTGCCGAACTCGACGATCGTGACACAGGAGCCGATCGATGGAGCAATTTCGGCCGAAACCTGAGTCAGAAGAGCAATTTCGGTACGGGTCGGATAGTAATCGACGCTCGCGCAGATCCGCTCGAACAGATCCGAGCCGTTCTCGTCCCAGAGGAGTTTGCCTGGGAGGCGCTTCTGCGCTTCGGACAATCCCTGCAGGATGTTCGACAACACATCGGCCTGGGCCATCGACACGTCGACCACGGTCTCTGTCATGAAGCGGATCTTTCGGAATTTTCGTTGGACGTCAGGACGTCACGCGGGACGGGTCGCCGTGAGCACCACCAGGGCGATGCGGTCCGCTTCCGCATAGGCCGGGTCGTCGAGTTCCTCGCCGTAGGCATCCGGATCGAATTCGCGGTACTGGGCCTGCAGACCGGCCCGTTCACAGAGATGCAGCGCAGCGTCGCGGAAACCATCGGTGCCGCCCACGATGACGGATCCGGTGAACAGCACGAGGCTGCCGCCGGGGGCGAGGCGTTCGGCGGCAGCCTCGACCACGGCCAGGGACAAGCCTTCGCCGAAGGCACCGCCGCCGTGGCGATAGGTGCGCCCGCTCCGGTCGATCATGAACGGCGGGTTGGAGACAATGAGGTCGAACCGACCCTCGATCTCCCGTAGCAGATTGCTCTGCCGGGGTACGATGCCGCCGACACCGGCCGCCCTGGCATTGATCCGGCCGGCGCACAGGGCGGCCGGGTTGATGTCGACCAGGACCACCTCGGCGCCCGGTGCGCGCTTCGCGATGGCGATGCCCGCAGCCCCGGACCCCGCGCCGATATCGGCGGCGCGGTGAATAGGCTGGTCACGCTCGGAGAGATGCATGATCACCGCAGAGACGAAGCGCGTGGTATCGGGCCCGAAGAAGACCGCATCGGTGGCGCTTGGCGGGTAGGCCGAGTGCAGGAAGAGTTCCCCATCGAGGCTCGAGACCCGGATGGTCGCGCGCGCACCCCCCTCCACGGTCTCGATCACACCCGCCCGGTACATGGCGCCGAGGAGATCCGGCGGCACGACCCCCTCGCGGAACGGGCGGCTCCAGCCGAGGACGTCGCCGAGATCGCGTGCCCAGTCTGCGCCCGGTCGCGCGTTGACACGGGCATGGCTCGCCGGCGTCACCGTAGTGAAAGCGTAACCCGTTGCCCGCACCGCCTGGATCAGGCCGACGAGCGCGTCCTCCGTCTCACGCCGTATCGGGTTCATCTCGCTCGTCTCCCTGTGCGACAATCGGATTCGTTTCGGAAGGCGGCGTCAGACCGCGAAGGCACCGCTCCGTAGATCCTCCACGATGCGTATCCCGTCCTGAGCATCCGGCCGTGGACGGGTCTCCGGCTGACGCGTGAACGGACAGGCCCAGGTCTCCTGGACGTGACGCCCGCTGTATTGGCAGGCTTCCGAACGTTCACCGTGCCGCGCCAGCATCGGGTTGACCGAACCTGCAAGCGCGATGTCGCGCTGAAGGATGGCGTCGCGCAGACCTTCGTAGCGACCGGCGGTCCGGAGGCGCTCGAACTGGTCGTGCAAGTTGAAGACGAGTGCCGGCCGCTCGAAACGTCGCGCCGGCCGGCTCGCCCGTGGATTCAAACCAAGGATGAAAAACGCTTCTCCCCCGAGGCTGAGAGAGAAGTGCGGATCCTCCGGATCGGGGCTGACGCGGGAATCGTAGGCGTGCCCCAAGCCGCTGTCCTGGTTCGACAACGCTTGGGCCCGCGTCCAGAGAAAATGCTCGAAGGCCACTTCAGTGAGGGATGCCGGCTGTTCGAAAAGCACCGCGAAGCTCTGAAACTGGTCGGGCCGGGCGCGATAGCGACAAATGAAGGCAAGCACTGCCGTATAGATCCGCAAGTCGTCTGCGTGTGCCGTAATATCGCGCGCAACGAGAATCTTGAGCTGACTGCGCGCGAGGGCGGACTTTGCGCCAACGCATGAGAACGACACATCGCGAATGAAAGAACGAAAGCGCTCGGCGAGGGGGTGACTGGCATCGTCCGTCGGAAAGAGCATGCGGATCCGGTGCTTCTTGGCGTGGTTCGTCTTGGATTGCTGTCGCCCGAGCATAGAGCGATCCGGGCGCGGACTTTGCCCGCGGCAGCACGGATTCAGCGGCGCGCCAGCTTGAGCGATGATGTTGGATCGACAACGCATGTATGATTCTATTGTTCCGATGTGCGATGATAAACCTAAATTAAACTATGTTAATTCTTGATTTTTATGCTTGGATAGCTTCGCTCTAGGCTATCGACCTTTCCGATAACCTCTTCATGGCATACACAATGGCTTCTCCAGGCACCGTGGACACCGTCCGGGCACATCCGGGGCGGGCCGCCGAGCGATCGGCCGATGGCGGTGCATCGGACGCACGGGAAGGTTTGATCGATGAATGCTCAGACCGGCCGACATCGCACGCATGCGGACCGGTCCCGTGAGCTGACCCTTCGTGGTCTGTTGCTCGGGGCCGCCATCACGGTCGTGTTCATGGCAGCCAACGTCTACATGGGCCTCAAGACGGGAATGACGTTCTCGTCGTCGATCCCAGCCGCGATGCTATCGATGGGACTGCTGCGGTTGTTCGGCGACAGCTCCATCTTGGAGAACAACATCGTTCAGACCCAAGCCTCGGCGGCAGGGACGCTGTGCAACGTCATCCTGGTCTTGCCGGGCCTGATCTTGATCGGACATTGGAACGGATTTCCCTTGTGGCAGACGAGCGGCGTGTGTCTCCTCGGCGGACTGCTCGGCGTCGCCTACTCGATCCCACTTCGGCGGGCGCTCGTGGCCGAAGCGGGATTGCCGTTCCCGGAAGGGGCCGCCGCTGCCGAGGTACTGAAAGCCGGTGACACATCGGGCGATCACGGCGCCGGGGGCTCCGGCCTGCGCGACCTGCTCGGCGCCGGCGGCGCGGCGGCCCTGATCGCGTTCGGGACGAGCGGCCTGCGCCTTCTCGGTGAGGGCCTCCACACGACCCTGCAGGCGGGCCACGCCTTGTTTCGCGTCGGGACCGGCTTCTCCCTCGCCCTCGTCGGGGTCGGCTATCTCGTCGGCATCGGCGCCTGCCTCGCCCTGCTCACCGGCGTGATCATCGCCTGGGGCCTGGCCGTCCCGTTCATGACGGCGTTCGCGCCCGAGGGCGGGCTCGCGCCCGATGCCGCGGCGGAAGCGGTCTGGTCGGGGCAGGTGCGCTTGATCGGGGCGGGCATCATCGCGGTCGGAGGCGCCTGGACCGTGGCGACCCTGGTGGGACCGATCCTCGCCAGCGTCCGGGCCGCCCTGAAGGCCGCGCGCGGTACCGGCCGAGGACTCAGCGAACTGCCGCGCCAGGAGCGGGACATTCCCATTACCTGGGTCGTCGGAGCGGCCGCCGCGCTGACCGTTCCACTGGCCCTGCTGTTCGGGCAGTTCTCGATGGGTGCCGAACTCGCCGGCCTGCTTCCGGTGCTGATCCTCGCCGCGACGGTGTTCACCGTGTCATTCGGCTTTCTCATGGCGGCGGCGTGCGGCTACCTTGCGGGTCTACTCGGTTCGTCATCGAGTCCGATCTCCGGCATTGGCATCCTCACCACGATGTTGGTGGCCCTGTTGCTGCCCCTCGTGGTTGGCCGCGCGGCGGGACCCGAGGGAGACCGGTTCGTCATCGGCCTCGCCCTTTTCATCGCGGCGGTGATCGTCACCATGGCGTCCATCGCCAACGACAACCTGCAGGACTTGAAGACGGGCCAGCTCGTCGACGCGACGCCCTGGCGACAGGAGTCGGTGCTGATCGTCGGTGTCGGCGTCGGATCCCTGGTCATCGCACCCCTGCTGGCGCTCCTTTACAACGCCTATGGCTTCGTCGGCGCCCTGCCGCGGGAAGGCATGGACGAAGCCGCGGCCCTGCCGGCGCCACAGGCAGCCCTGATGACGCAGATAGCCAGCGGCATCGTTCACGGCGAGCTGCCCTGGGCCATGGTGCTCACGGGCATGGGGCTCGGCGCCTTGCTCGTGGGTTTCGAGGCTTGGTTGCGCCGAAGCGGACGCGTCTTTCCCGCTCTGACGGTGGGAATCGGGATCTATCTTCCGCTGAACGTCGTCGTCACGATCGCCATCGGGGGTGTCATCGCCTGGTTGAGCGAGCGGGCCTTTCGGAGCGGGTTCGAGGGTCGCACGTCGGCCACGGACGACGCTTACGAGGCGGTGCGCCGTCGCGGCGTGCTCCTGTCCTCGGGCTTCCTCGTCGGGGAGAGCTTCATCGGCGTACTTCTGGCCGGTGCGGACACCCTCACCGGCCGCAGCGCCTCCCTGGCGATCACAGGTCCCGGGGTCACCCCCTTCACCCCCCTCATCGGTCTGGCCGTCTTTGTGGTCGCGATCGGGACATTCTATCGTCTGGTCTCCCGGGCGCCGAGAAAGGGATCGAGCATCGCCCCCTGATCGGCGGCACCAGACACCGCTACCGCTCGCGCCACGCCTTGGCGACCTGATCGGAGAACGGCTTGAGCAGGTAGCTCAACACCGAACGATCCCCGAGCTGCACGAAGCTCTCCACGGGCATTCCGGGCACGAGGCGCACGCTGCCGAGCCGCTGCCGCTGGTCCTCGGGCACACGGATCCGGGCGGTATAGTAGCTCGAACCCGTCTTCGGATCGACGCTGACATCCGCGGAGACCCGGCTCACCACGCCGCCGATCTCCGGCGTGGTGCGCTGGTTGAACGCGGGAAAGCGAAGGACGGCCGGCTGGTCGAGGCGGACGTTGTCGATGTCCTGCGGCTGGATCTTCACCTCGACCGCGAGTTGGTCGGCCTCTGGCACGATGAGCATGGCAGGCTCGGAGGGCGTCACCAGCCCGCCGATGGTGTGCACGGTCATCTGATGCACGATGCCGGATTGCGGTGCGCGGAGGTCGACGCGTTTGAGCTGATCCTCTGCCGCGACCCGCTTCTCGACGAATTCCGACCACTTGCCCCGAATCTCGGCGAGATCCCTTCCGGTCTCCGTCCGCATGTCGCCATCGATCTGCAGGATCTGCAACTCGGTCTCTGCGATCTTGCCACGCGCGGAGGCCGTCGCGGCGATGAGCTGTCCGCGCTCGCCATCGAGCCGGGTGGCATCCCGCTCAAGGGCATTGACGCGGGCGAGGGGCACCAGGTTCTTGCTGTAGAGTTCGCGCACGCTTTGCAGCTCGCCGGTGATGAACCCGACCTCGCGCGCCTTGGCCGCGATCTGCTCGGAAAGGCCCTTGATTTCTTCGCGAAGTTGCTGTGCTCGCTCGCGCAGCTGCGCCTTCTGACCCGCGCGCCCGGCGACGCGGGCACTGAACAGCCGGGTTTCCCCATCGATCAGGTGGGCTACCGCCCGGTCGCTGCCGGCGCGCGCCAGCAACTCGGGCGGGAAGGTGATGTGGGTGGCGCCGTCGCGCTCGGCTTCGTTGCGGGCGCGGCGGCCGGACAGCTCGTCCAGCGCCTTCAGGATGATGTCGAGGTTGGCCCGGACCTGGGTCTCGTCGAGGCGGATGAGGATGTCGCCGGCCTGGACCCGGGCGCCCTCGCGTACCCGCAACTCACCGACGACACCGCCCGTCGGGTGCTGCACCTTTTTCAGATCGGACTCGACCACGAGTTGACCTGGCGCGATCACCGCACCCGAGATCTCGGTGAACGTCGCCCAGCCGCCGACCCCCACCACCAGGAGCAGACTGAAGACGAGGCCGACGACGAGATGGCGGCGGATCGACTCCCGCGCGATCGACTTCTCGGTGGCGGCAGGCGGCCCCGGGGAGGCGGGACCCGTGGAGGGGAGCGCGAGATCCATCAGGCACGCTCCTGCAGGGCGCCGGCCTTGGCGCGGGTGTCGGCGGGACGCGTCTCCACGAGAACGGGCGCCGGGCGCAGCACGCGCTTCAGCACTTCGTCTTTGGGGCCGAAGGCCTGGGCTCGCCCCTCCGCCATCATCAGGATGAGGTCGACGGCGGCGAGCGCGCTCGGCCGATGGGCGATGACGATGCAGAGACCGCCGCGCCGTCGAACGCCGAGGATCGCCTCGGTCAGGGCATTCTCGCCCTCGGCGTCGAGGTTGGCGTTGGGCTCGTCCAGGATCACCAGGAAGGGGTCGCCGTAGAGCGCACGCGCCAGCCCGATGCGCTGGCGCTGGCCCGCAGACAGGCCCGCCCCGCCATCGCCGATCCGGGTGTCGTAGCCTTCGGGAAGACGCAGGATCAGATCGTGCACGCCCGCCGCCTGCGCCGCGGCGATCACCGCCCCGGAGGGGGGCAGCGGGTCGAAGCGGGCGATGTTCTCGGCGATGGTGCCGGCGAACAGCTCCACCTCCTGGGGCAGGAAACCGAGATGGACTCCGAGGTCGTCGGCCGACCACTGGTCGAGCGCCGCCCCATCGAGGCGGACCTTGCCGCGCACCGCCGGCCAGACGCCCGCGAGGGCGCGGACCAGGCTCGACTTGCCCGAGGCGGACGGCCCGATGATGCCGAGCCCCTGGCCAGCCTGGAGGCTGAGATTTACGTCCTGGACCACAAGGCGCGGAGTGCCAGGAGGGGCGACGCTGAGACTCTCGACCTGAAGGGATCGGCTGGGAGCCGCCAGCGCGTGGCGCTGGCGGCTCGCCGGCATGCGGGCGAAGAGCTCCGACAGGCGCGCCCAGGATTGCCGGGCTTGGACGAAACCCTTCCAGTTGGCGATGGCGAGTTCGGCCGGAGCGAGCGCTCGCGCCACCAGGATCGAGCTCGCGATGATGATGCCCGCACTGGCCTGGCCGTTGATGACGAGATAGGCGCCGATCGCGAGCACGCCCGATTGCAGGGCCATGCGGAACACCTTGGACGCAGCCGCGAACCCGCCGGCGACGTCGGAGGCGTGCTGCTGGGCCCGCATGTAGTCGCGGTTGGCCCCGGTCCAGCGTGCAGCGAGGCGTCCCTGCATGCCCATGGCGGCCAGAACCTCGGCATTGCGGCGCCCGGCCTCTGCCAGGCCGTTGCGGCGCAGGCCGTGGCCGGTTGCCGTCTGCGCCGGATGCTTCGTCGCCCAATCCGTCAGGAGGCCGAAGGTCGCGAGCACGGCCGCTCCCACCACCGCGGCGACCCCGATGAGCGGATGGAACAGGAAGCAGATCAGCAGATAGATCGGCATCCAGGGCAGATCGAAGAAGGCGGACGGGCCGGACCCGCCGAGGAAGGCGCGCAGGGCATCAAGGTCGCGCAAGGGCAGGAGGCCATCGCCGGGGGTGGCGCCCTTGAGGGGCGCGCGCACGACGATGTCGAAGACGCGCGCGCTGAGAGCCTCGTCCAGGGCCGCGCCGATCCGGATCAGCACCCGGGCGCGCAGGGTCTCGAGGAGCCCCTGGAAGCCATAAAGCACGAGAACGAGGGCACAGAGGCCGACGAGAGTCGGCACGGATCGGCTGGGAATGACGCGATCATAGACTTCGAGCATGAAGAACGAGCCCGTCAGATAGAGCACGTTCACGAAACCGCTCATGGCGGCCACGCCGAGAAATGCCGTACGGCACCGCGACAGTGCCGAAACCAACTCGGCGGAGTCCTTCTGCATCGTCACGGTCTTTCGCGAGGGGGTTGCCATCAAATACGTTCGACAGCGCGAGGCATCGGCGGTGTGCCTCGGTCGAGCGGATTCGGGCGCAAGTCTGGTCCCGCAGCCGCGAGAGCTGCGGGACCGTCGTCTGCCTACTGAAGCAAAAGCTCGAGGTCAGACGTAGATGCCGACCCCGGCCGCCTGAGCGAAGGCCCCATCCCCCGCAACCACGGCACGACCTTCGCCGGCGCCGTACTCGAGGAAATGCTGAAGCGGATTGAGCCCGGCTGCAGCGACGTCGCCGTTCTGCGCAAGATAAGCCTTGGTATCGAAGTTCGCGGACGGGTCACGTCCCTCCTTCCAGCCATAGGTCAGGTAATGTTCGAGGGGATTGATCCCCGCAGCGGCGACGTCGCCGTAGGCGGCGAGATACCCCTTGGTGTCGAAGAAGGCATTTGGATCGCGTCCCTCACGCCATCCGTACTCGGCGAAATGCGCATCGGCATCGAGACCGGCGTCAAACACATCGCCATTCCGGCTGAGGTAGAACAGATCGTCCACGCCGGGCTGCCCATCGGCCTGCACGATGGTCCTGTCCTGAAACTCGAAAGCCTCCGTATTCTTGACCGTGTCAGAGCTGCCGGTTCCGGAGATCTTCGCCAGCGACCCGGCGGAGTCGATGACGCCCGCATCCCTGAAGTTGAAATTGAAGACCGCCGTATCGTACCCGGCCGCACCGTCGAGCGTGTTGGTGCCGGAGCCGCCCGACATTCTGTCGTCGCCAAAGTCGCCGAAAACCGTATCGTTACCAGCGGCCCCCAACAACGTGTCGTTGCCAAGATCGCCATCGACGTAGTCGTCGCCATCACCGCCATCGACGAGATCGTCATCGTCCCCGCCGGCAACGAGATCGTTGCCAGCCTCGCCGAAGACCTGGTCTCGTCCCGCCTCGCCAATAAGGAAGTCGTTGCCGGCGCCCCCATACAGGATGTCGTCACCAGGATTGCCGGCGGCGTAATCATTTCCATCATCGGTGTAGATGGTGTCGTTGCCAGCCTCACCGATGATCTGGTCCGAACCGGCGCCGCCCCGGATCAGGTCGTCGCCGGGACCGCCAGCGATGTAATCCACGTTCGGCCCGCCGAAGATCGAATCGTTGCCGTCTTGGCCGTCGATCCGGTTGAAGCCACCCGGATCGGTGATCGTATCGTTCCCCAGCAAACCGAGGATGATGTCGTCCTCGGCCGTTCCAGTGAGCTGGTCGCCGATATTCGTACCCGAAATGCTAGCCACTGCGTATCCTCACATTTGATGGACCTGCCCATCCACTGTAATTCGCCACAAAAAAACACGATTTCGCATATGTTAATCGGTATTATTACTATGGGAAAAAGCGTATCGATAAGCTTTCCTGTCGGGAGGGGATAGAGCCACGGATCCGAATGTCGAGTTGTGGCATCAAGCCGCAAGATACAGCCTTCGTTCGTGAGAAATCCTGACTTTCGATGTCCATTCGCGTGCGGTTGTCGATCGTCCAGGGTGTTCCAGGCGCTTGTTGGGATTCGATTTGGCCACGAAAGGGCCCCCGCGTCCTCAATCCGCGACGAGCGACACCACGGGCGTCGCATGGCGGTGACACGGCGGGGGTTCATGCCCGCAGCGAACTTCGGCAAGTCTCCCGGTCACAAGTCTCCCGGTCACTTGTACTCGATCAAGGCTGCCGAGCGTCGGCTCATTCGATTTGCGTAGAACGTCGCGATTCCGAAGACTTCCGGGAGCTTACCCAGGAGCGTGAAGCCCGCATAGGCCCAAGCCCCCCGTCCGGCGACGCTCCGGCGGCGCGCGATGCGGCAGAGCTGGACCGGGTAGAGCAGCGTGAGCAGGGCCGCAGCGGGGTGGACGAAGACGCCGAGGCCGCTCAGAACCGGCAGGCCCACGCCCCAGAAGACCGCCCGCGGCACCGCCGCCCGCCAGATGGCGTGGGGCGAGCCGCGATGGACCCGTGCGACCTGGGCGAAGGCATGGCCGCTGCGGACCATGCGCCACCACCACTGACGCAGGCTCGTGATGTCGGCGTCGTGCAAGGTCATCTCGGCGTCGAGGCGCCAGATCCGCCAGCCTCGCGCGCGCAATCGGACGCAGAGTTCCGGCTCCTCGCCGGCGATGAGGCCACCGTTGAAGCCGCCCACTGCCGCGAAGGCCTCGGTGCGAACCAGGAAATCGCCACCGCATTCCAGGGCTTCCCCGGGGGCGGTGTCCCACTCGAGATCGCACAGGCGATTGAACACGGAACGGTCGGGGTGGCGTTCCCGCCGCCGCCCGCAGACGACGGCGACATCGCGGCGTGCCGAGAGAGAGGTGTGGGCCGCGCCGAGCCAGCCCGGCACGAGGGCGCAATCGCCATCCATGAACTGCACGAAGGCGAGGCTTGGCGCGAGATCCCGCAGCCTCGCGAAACCGGCGTTGCGCGCCCGGGCCGCCGTGAAAGGCCGGGCCGTATCGAGAACAACGACGGCGACGCCGAGGTTCTCCGCGAGGGCGACGCTGCCATCGGTCGAGCCGGAATCGACGTAGACCACGGGACCAATGGTGCGGTCGATCGATTCGAAGCAGGCTCGCAGCCGCTCCCCCTCGTTGCGCCCGATCACGACGACACCCAGGATCGGGGTCCGGCACGCAGGCTCGATCATCGCGGCCCCCTCACAGGTGCCACAGGCCGTCGAAGGCCGTTCCGAGGGACAGCCCCGCGCGCAGAGCGGTCAGCATCAACAGCGTTGCGAGGAGCACAGCGGTGGCGAGAAGATCCTGCGCGCCGAAGCTGACGCGCGTTCGGACCTGCGCGACGAGGAGTACCGCGTAACGGACCGCGTCGGCGGTCACCAGGATGAGGATCGCTCCGAGCATGCCGCCGGCCGTGAAGGCGAGCGGCAAGCCGATCACCAGATAGGCGAGCTTCACGCTGCTCGCAGCGGTGCCGTATTGCGGTTTGCCGCGTCCGATCAGAACGTATTCGTTCGTGGTGCAAAGCACCGTTGCCCAGGTGCCGAGCAGCAGCAGCGGCAGCATGGCGGCCGCGAGCGCGTAACGCGTGTCGTAGATCGCCCGGATGGCGAAATCGCCGCCCGCCGCCGCGGCCCCGATCCCAACCGCCGCGGCGAGCAGGAAACAGAGGCGGATCGAGCCGATCTCCCGTCGCAGCCGCGCGGGTGGCATCTCTCCGGCCGCGGACACCAGGGGAAAGACGAGGGAGTGGCCGAGCCGTCCGGCGAGGAGCGCCGGCAATTCGGCCATGGTGCGGGCGATGCCGTAGATGCCGAGCAGCGCCAGGGGTGCGACGCTGCCGAGATACAGACGATCGAAGTTGAGACTGAAGAACCCAAGCATCGACCAGAGGAAGATCCACTTCCCGAACGAGAAGATCTCGCCCACATGACGTCGGTCGAGCATTGGGCGGTTGCCGCCCTCGGGGAGCAGAAAGCTGCCACCGACGCGCAGCAGCGCGCTCAACAGGTTTCCGAGCAAGATCGACCAGATCGTCGGGCTCCAATAGACCAAGAGCAGCATCAAGGCGGTGCCGATGGTATCCTGGAAGAAATCGAACAGGGTGAGGGTCTGAACGCGCAAGCGTTTTTGCAGAAGGAACTGCGAGGTCGAGGTCATACCGAGGACCGCCAGGGTGAGCGCCCCGAACTGGATGGCGGCCGCCGGCACCCCGTAGAGCTCGGCGAGCGGGCCCGCGAAGGCGCAGCACAGCCCGCACAGCAGCAGCCCGCGCAGCACCTGCAGGGTCCAGACCGTGTTGTAGAAGGCCGGCTGATCACCGCGGGGATTGGTGACCACGTTCTGACCGAGGCCGACGTCGGACAGGAGTTCGGCCCCCATCCGGATCGCCAGGATCACCACCACCATCCCGAAGATCTCCGGCGCGATGAGCCTTGACAGCAGGACGTTGGAGGCGAAGCGCACGATCACGCTGACGCCGTAGATGCCGATGATCCACGCGCTGCCGCTGAGGATCGCGCCACGCGAGATCGTCAGTGTGCTCATCGGGTACGCTCCTGGAACAAGTCACTCGCCGGAAATCAGACAGAACGGCCGGCCGGCCGGGATCACGCGTGCCGAGGGATCACGTGTCGCCCTGCCCGCCTGATCCGTTCGCCAGCCGGCCTCGGCTGCTGCGGCGGTCAGCCTAGAAGGGGTCCGGCGCCCGCGAACGCCGCCATTCGCAGGACGGCTTCTCCGAACCCGCGCCGAAGGGCGTAGGGCCTACCGACCTCGGGTGAGCCGGCTCCTCAGAACGACGCAGGCACGCCCCGTGAGCGTGGGCCGCTATCGTCGCGTCACGAATGTCAGGCATTCGATGGCATGAACGGGAACGAGCGACCGTGGTGAAAGAGCTGATCCTCGCCACCGGCCTCGGCATGATGGTGCCGTTCGCCGTCTGGGTCCGCGGCGGTGCTGTGCTCGGCAAGCGGCTGTGGATTCTGATGGGCCTGCTGCCGTTCCTGCAGCCGGGGCTGCCACAGCTCGACTTCGCAGTGCTGAGCTGGGGGGCGGACTGGCCCGGCCTCGTCAGCGGAATCGAGGTCAGCGCCTTCGATCTCCTCGGTCTGGCGATCTATGTCGGGCTCGCGCGGCCGCCCTTGCGCTCGTCCTTCTCGATCATTCTGGCGCTCTACCTCGTCGCCGTCCTGCTCTCGATCGGCCAGGCGGCGGAGCCCACGGCGGCCTTCTTCTACTTCTGGCAGATCTGCCGCGCCGCGCTCTTGCTCATCGTCGTGGCACGGGCGAGCACCGATCCGAAGGTGGCGGGCAACCTGCTGACCGGGATGGCGCTCGGCGTCGTCCTCGAATGCGCCATCACGGCCTACCAACGCTTCGGCCTCGGCATCGTGCAAACCAGCGGAACCTTCGCTCACCAGAACACCCTGGGCCTCGTCCTCCACCTCGCGGTGCTGCCTCAAGTCGCGCTCTTGCTCGCCGGCCGTCGAAGCTGGGCCACCATCCTGGTACCGCTTACCGGCATGGCGACCGTGGTGCTCACGACGTCGCGGGCCGCGCTGCTCTACGCGGCTCTCGGCCTCGTGCTGATCTACGTGCTGTCGAGCCTGCGCCATCTGACCCTGCGCAAGGGCCTGCTCGGCATCGCCGGCTGCTGCGTCGCCCTGAGCTTCGCACCGCTCGCCGTCACCTCGTTCGAGAAGCGCTTCGAACGCGATCCCCTACGCGAGGAGGAATACGACGAGCGGGCGGCCTTCGAGCGGGCAGCGACCGCCATCCTGCTCGGCAACCCGCTCGGAGTTGGCGCGAACCACTACGTCTATGTCGCCAAGAACTTCGGCTACTCGGAACGCGCCGGCGTCATCGCCAACGAGGGCAACCGGAACAACCTCGTCCACAACGCCTACCTGTTGGCCGCCTCCGAGACCGGCTGGTTCGGCCTCGTCGCCTTCGTGCTTCTGCTGGGCTACCCTCTCGTCACCACCTTCCGGATCGGTTGGCCGAGCCGAGCCGGCCCGGAGGGCGATCTGCTCATCGGCCTCGGCGTCGGCCTCCTGATGGTCTGCCTTCACTCGACCCTCGAATACATCCTGCTGTTGCGCGATAGTCTTTACCTCCTCGCGGTGGCGATCGGACTGATCCTCGGCGTGGCCTATCAAGTGCAAGTGCGGGCACACATGCCGGCGTCCATGCGATCCTTGTCGCCAAGGCCCGAACGCAAGGCGCTCCGGCCCGCGACGTAACCCGTGCGACACGAGGGGAGCAGGGATGACTTCGCTTCCGGTTCGGCCGAGCAGGGCAGGAGCGCTCGGCGGCCGCGGCGAGGGCTCGACCGGACCACCGGCCATCGTACCACTTCGGGACGAGGCCATGCGGGCACCGCGTACAAAGAAGGTGTTGTGCCGATCCTTACGCGTTCCTAGCGTCGTCGGGCCGATCTCCACCGGCAGGCGAACCGCAGATGTCCCACCGATCGGATTCCACGATTCTCGCACGAGACCCGTTCGCCGTCGCAGCGCGATCGCACACGAACGGCGACGGAGGTTTCGGTACGCACGGCGAAGCGATCGCCCTCCCGGCCTCCGACCCGGTCCCGGACAGCGTGCTTCTCGTCACCCACGTGCCGTTGCGGCGGATCGGGGGGCGGCTGTGCCTCGACGATCAGACCTGCGCGGGCCTCGATCGCTGGGGCGAGAACTTCGCTCGGATCACCTATACGGGCATCGACGCGGGCGCGGGTCCGCCCGTCGTTGGTGAGGCTTCCACCGTCTGGCGTCCGGTCGACGATCTCGCCTGCGCGGATCGCCTGTCCATCGTCGCCCTGCCGGAGGCCTACCGCATCGCGACGTTCGCGGCGCGGTACGCCGGGACGCGCCGCCGCTTGACGGACCTCGTCCGGAGAAGCCGCTATCTCTGCTACACCCTCGGCTCACTCGCCGGAGACTGGGGCGGCGTCGCCGCCCTCGAATCGATCCGCCGACGGCGGCCCTACGCCGTCTGGTTCGACCGGGTCGAGCACGAGGTGATCCGCCGGACAGGGACGGATGCACCGCTCCGCAGACGCATGAAGAACGCGCTCACGCTGCCACTGATGGTACGCTACCATCAGCACCTGATCGCGCGCAGCCATCTCGGCCTGTTCCAGGGGCAGGATACGTTCCGGACCTACGCCCCCCATGCGCGGAACCCGTTCTGTGTCTACGACACCCACACCACCCGCGACGACCTCGTCACGGAGACCGCGCTCGCGGACAAATGCCGCGCTCTCCTGAAGGGCGAGCCGCTGAAGATCGTCTATGTCGGCAGGGCCGACGCCATGAAGGGGCCGCTCGACTGGCTGGACGCGCTCCATCGGGCTCGGCAGAGCGGGATGCGGTTCACGGCGACCTGGTGGGGCGATGGCCCCCTGCGCGAGACCATGCAGGCACGGGCGGGCGAACTCGGCCTCGCCGATTGTGTGGCGCTGCCCGGCTTCGAGGGTGATCGCCAGAAGCTTCTGGCTGCCATGCGCGCGGCCCACCTGTTCCTGTTCTGCCATCGCACGCCCGAATCCCCGCGATGTCTCATCGAGGCTCTCGTCTGCGGCACGCCGCTCATCGGCTACGGCAGTCCCTACTCGGAGGACCTGGTAGGCCAGGACGGAGGAGGGCGCCTCGTTCGGATGGACGATGGGAATGCGTTGGTTTCCGGGCTCACGGACCTCGACCGCGACCGCGCGGGTCTCGCGGGCCTGATACGGGCCGCGGCCCGCACCGGCACGCGGTTCGACGAGGATACGGTCTATCGCACCCGCGCCGAACTCCTGCGGCGGTATCTCTGAACCGTGCCCGGCCGCGTCGTCCTCGCGCGAGTCACCCGCGCTCGATACTGGATTGGCCGGAACATCGGCTCGGGTTCCGGATGGCCGATGAAAGTGGGCAGCGCACGACTCACCCTGCCCCCCCCGGCAGGCATCGGGGGGGGCAGGGTGGTCACCCGCTCGATCCTCGCCAGCCTGCTCCTCGCGGCGGCCCCGAGCGTTCAACCCGCCCGGACCGAACCGGCTCCCGGCCTGGTGAGCGTTCAGGAGATCACGGTCGCCACCCCGGACATCCTCGCCGTGGAGGTGCGCGACCCGCCCTTCGTGCCGGGCCGCATCCTCGCCCTCGATGTGCCCCGATCCGAGGCGCCCGGCACCTGGGTCCGGCACGGGGACGCGTGGGCCCAGGTGATCGGCCCCAAGCGCGACCACCTGCGTTCGAGCGACGCGCCGCCGGGTCATCACCTCGATCGGGGGGCGATCGACGCCGCTGCGGGCTACGGCCGGATCGGCGGCCGCCGGGTGGTGGCCGTCTACCGCAAATCGATGCCCTACGAATCGGGGATCTTTTACGATGAGGGCGGCGCGACCCGGACGGGCGCGAGCTTCCGCCATCAGATCTATCTCAAGCTCGACGGCCCGGTTCCGCGCGGAACCCACACCCTCGCGTGGCCCGGCAACCTGCTGCCACCGACGGCCTTCACCTACGACGACCGCACCACCCGGGCCCTCGCCCTACGCGGCACCCAACTCGGGCACGCCCCGGCCGACATCGCCAAGACCGCCTACCTCGCCCTCTGGCTGCCGGGTGGCCCCGACCTGGGGGCCGTGGATTTTCGCCGCTACGGGGTGAAGCGCTTCGCAATCCTGGATGAGAATGGCGCGGCGGCCTTCTCCGGCGACATCGGCCTGCGGGCCACACCCGACACACCGGAGCCCACCAACGGCCTGCCCAAACCCTTGGCCGACAGCGTGGACGCCGACGGCCTCCGTCGACCCATCGGCACGTTCCGGGCCCGCGACGGACAGGTCTCGGCCCGGGCCCATGGCTTGCGGGACGGCCAGCGGATCGCCCTCGAAGGACTCGGCGGCGACCGGATTCCGATCTTCGCCACGGTGGCGCAGCCGACCCCGGACGGCTTCGTGGCGGCAAGGCCGGACCGACCGCTCCCGGTCTCCGACCGCACCGGCGGCACCGTCGCGCCAGCCCATGCGGCGAACCGCGCCGGCACGTTCGTGTTCGAACTCGACTACTCGGCCTGGCAGCCGAAGCGCCCCGGCCGCTACCGCCTCTGGATCCCCGGGCTCGGCGTTTCCGATCCCTTCCCGGTCGGAGACGAGGTCTGGCTCGGCGCGGCGCGGGTCGCGATCGGGGGGTTGTACAATCACCGCAGCGGGATCGCCCTCGACGGACGCTTCGGCTATCGCCGCCCCGCCGCCTTCCGGCCGACGCCCGAGGCCCCGGTCCGCCGGAGCCGGATGCCGCTTGCCTGGTCCACGGAGGGATTGGACGGGTTCGCCTCGTCGGAGGTGGGGGCCGAGCCGGCATGGCTCACCGGGGGGAATGCCCCGTCGAACGTCTGGGGCGGCTACATGGATGCGGGCGATTGGGACCGCCGGATCCAGCACGTCGATGTGGCGACGCTCCTCCTCGAGGTATTCGAGGGCCTTCCGCCACACCTCCGGACCGCCGATTTCGGCCTGCCCCGTTCGAGCGAGGTGCTGGACGATCCGATCTACGCCACCGCCGACGCCCTGCCCAATCTCCTGCACGAGCCGATCTGGCTCCTCGACTTCTTCCGCCGTCTCCAGGGGCCGGACGGCGGCGTGAGCGGCGGCATCGAGAGTGCCCGCTACCCGCTCCTCGGCGAGCCGAGCTTTCTCGAACACCACAGGGTCTTCGCCTACGCCCCCGATCCCCTCGCCACCTACCGTTACGCCGGCGCGGCCGCCGGCCTCGCGCGGGTCCTGCGCGAGGCCGGGCAGGCCGCGTTGGCGGAGTTGTTCCGCGAAAGCGCATTGCGGGCGTGGCGCTGGGCCGAGGCCGGTTTCAACGCCCCCGACGCGGCCTATGCGGATGCCCTCGCGGTGGCACGGCGCACCGACCTGTTCGCGGCGGTGCCCTGGGAAACACGCCGGGCGACGCTGCAGCGGCTGACGGGGGAATTCCGCGTCGCCGCCGCCGCGGCCCTGTTCCGGCTGGGCGAGGGACGGGCGTTCGGGCAGCTCTTCGAGGAGGCCTGGAGCACGGGGTTCGGGATCGCCGAGCGCCGGGCGGATGCGGCCTGGGATTACGCCCGGGCCGCGCAGGCCGAACCCGAGATCCGCACACGGATCGACGTGGGCCTGGTCCGCGAGGCGACCGGGTTCGCGGCCGTTCAGCGCGGCGGGACCTATCCCAGCATGAAGCACCCCTACGCGCCCGCGGGCTGGGGCCAGGGCACCGCGCCGGGCGAAGGAATGACCCGCCTGTTCCTCCGCGCTCACCGGTTGAGCGGGAACCCCGAGCTGCTAGGATTGATGATGCAGACCGCGCAAGGGCTGCTCGGCACCAACCAGCTGGGCTTGAGCCTGACGACGGGAATCGGGGTCCGGCAGGTCCGGCATCCGCTTCACGAGGACCATCGTGCCATGGGCGTGCCGGTGCCACCCGGCATCACGATCTACGGGTTCGGGCCTCAATCGGCCTTCTCTCCGGAATGGCTGTTCGGTCCGGCCTGGGCTATCTTCCCGGAGGGCGATTCGACCGCGCCGGCCCATCGGCGCATTCATCCCGCCCGCTTCGCGATGCCCTATTTCGAATACCTGATCGAACACCCCGGGATGGTGATGCAGCAGGAATACACCGTACAACAAACCATCGTCACCACCGCTGCGCTGTGGCTCCATCTCGCGGCGCAGGCCAAGCTCGCGACACAGGCCCGGAGCCCGGCTCGATGACGCGCGCCTCCGATTCCAGCCGTCGGCCCATGGCCGACCCCGGTACGGCGGCGGGCGCGAAACTGCGGCTGTACTTCGACCTGACCGATGGCCAGACCATCCTGCGCGACGAGGAGGGCGTCGAGGTCACCGATCTCGACCATGCCCTCGCGGAAGCCGACGCGGTACTGGGGGAGCTGCACGGTTACGAGGTCGGCTGGTCGCTGGTGATCCGGGACCAGGCCGGCGCGGTCCTCGCGCAGCTCCCGGTTCGACCCTGAGCTGCGGGGCGGCGCGTACCGTCGGCGGCCGTCGCGCGTGACATGGTCTGTCCCTGCGGTCCGCTTGGCGCGCGCCCAGGGGCAACCCGGAGGTTCGAGGCCCGCGAGGGGCTTCGACCCGAGCCCGCGTGATCGGGATCAGTAGGCGTTCTGCGGAGCGAGCACCGCCCGGCAGGTCCGGACCATGATCCACAGATCGAGCCAGAAGCTCCAGCGCTCGATGTATTGCAGATCCAACGCGATCCGGCGGGCGAGGGCGTCCTCGGTCCGGGTCTCGCCGCGATAGCCGCAGACCTGAGCCCAGCCGGTGATGCCGGGCCTGACATGGTGGCGCAGGGCGTAATCGGCGACCCGGAGGGCGAAGTCCCGCTCCTGATCGACCGCGTGCGGCCGCGGGCCGATCATCGACATGTCGCCTTTCAGCACGTTGAAGAGCTGCGGCAGCTCGTCGAGGCTGCTGCTGCGCAGGAAGCGACCGAGCGGCGTCACCCGCGGGTCGCCCCGCCGGGCCTGGACCACCGCCGTGCCGTTCTCCTGAACCGTCATCGTCCGGAACTTGTAGATCTCGAACGGGCGCCCGTGCAGGCCGCCGCGCGTCTGCCGGAACAGGACCGGTCCCTCCGAAGTGAAGCGGATCAGGAGTGCGACGGCGACGAGGAGGGGCGCCAGCAGGAAGACCAGCAGCGCCGCGACCACGAGGTCGAAGCCGCGCTTGAGCGCCAGATCGGTCTCGTCGAGCGGCGAGCGCGGCAGGGTGAGCCCGCACGCCTCGCCGGCCCCGGCGTCGAGCAGTGCGGCTTGTCCGGCACTGGCGGGAAGCGCGTCGAGGATGGCCGCCTCGAGCGCGACCATCGTGCCAACCGGCCGGTCGAGGCCTATCGCCTCGCCGGCGGTCGGAAGTCCCATTTGCTCGGCCCCGAGCAGCCAGGGCTGCGCCAGCGATGCGATGCCCTGTGACGTTGCGGCAGCCTGCGCGCTCATGACCGGCCTCGTTGACAACGAATGGACGATGGACGTTGCGGGAACATAGAAATAAATTATAAATAAATAATCGTCTCACGTCTGAATATTAGACAGCTTGTTATTTATAATTTCAGACATCGCAGCTACATGTATGAATACTTACTGTCGAGGTGACATCGAGTATTTCGATCGAAACCACGGACTCGGACGTCAAACCTGATCAGCCAGTCCGGCCGACGATATGGTGCTCGCACCCGCGCGTTCGTCGGCGAAAGCGGGGCGACGGATTGCGCCGGCCTCCTCGAACAGCCGCCACAGGGTTCGGGCGAGGGCGCGGCGATCGTGCAAGCGCGCGACGCGCTCCCGTCCCACCGCACCCTTGGCGGCGAGTTCGTCGGGCGTCGCGAGGAGGGCCGCTTCCATCGCCTGCGTCAGCGCTTCGACGTCGCCGGGCGGGATCAGCCAGCCGCACCGCGCATCGAGCAGCTCCGGAATGCCGGCGACATGGGTCGAGATGACCGGGCGACCGAGGGCGAAGGCCTCCATGATCACGACGGGCAGGCCTTCGGCGAAGCTTGGGAGCAGAAGGGCGCGACTCGCGGCGACGAGGGAGCGTACCTCCGCGTTGCTCGCCCAGCCGTGCAGGATCACCCGGTCCGCGACGCCGTGGCGGCGGCAGGCCGCCTCGATCTCGGCCCGGCGATCGCCGTCGCCGACCAGGACGACCTTGAGGTCGGGGAAGCGTCCGCGCAGGGCCGCGACCGCCGCCGGAATCATCACCTGGCCCTTGGCGGCGCAGAGGCGTCCGACACAGACGAGGGTCTGGGTGTCGGTCCAGCGCGGGCGCACCGCCGCGAACTCCTCGAGGGCGAGCCCGCAGCGCGCCACACGGATCTTCGGACCGTCCTCCGGGCGGGCAAGTCCGATGAGGCGATCCTGGCAGTACCGCGAGATCGCCACCGCGAAGCGGGCCTGCGCGATCTTGTCGGAGAAGCCCAGCCGCTCCGGCTCTTCGAATTCGTCCGGGCCATGGGCGGTGAAGCTGTAGCTCGGCCCGCCCATGAGCCGCGCCAGCATCGCCACGGTGGTGGCATTCGTGGCGAAGTGCACGTGGATGTGGTCGATCCCCTCGGCCGCCGCGCGCTGGCGAAGGTAGGCCGCCTGCAGGAGGTAGGCGACCGGCCGCACCGGCCCGTTGCGAGCGGCGCGCGCGAGCGTCAGCCACGGTCCGAGGCTCCGGGCGAGGCCGCGCGGATTGCCCAGCATCTCGCGCACGGCCGCGCCCAGCAGACCACGCAGGTTGCGGGTGAGCAGGTAATGCGTCGCGGCCCGCTCGGCGCGATCGCGGGGATCGACCAGGGCCTGCGGCCAGGCACGCACGGCATAGCGCCGGATCCGGTGCCCGAGTCCCTCGATCGCCTCGATCTCCCTCCGGATGAAGGTCGTGCTCGGCAACGGATAGGTGTTCATCAGGTACGCGATCTTCATCGCCGGCACGTCCTTCGATCCGTGGTTCCGATGGGGAGCGTCGGGTGCTCAGGACTTGACCGTCCGGGGCGGCAGGGCGCGCCGGGCCGGCAGCCGCGCGAGACCCTCCTTCAGCAGGAGGCGTCCGAACGGCAGCACCGCGAGGAGGTAGCGACGCCAGAGCCTGTGCGGCTCGCTGGCGAGGCGATGAAGCCATTCGATGCCCGTCCGCTGCATCCAGAGCGGAGCGCGGCGCTTGCGGCCGAGCAGGAATTCCAGCGCAGCGCCGATGCACAGGGCGGTTCCGCACGCGTCGGGATCGAGGGAGGCCTGGAAGGCGATCCGCTCGGAGCGCGGCGCGCCGATGGCGATGAAGGTGAAGCGGGCGCGGCTGCGGGCGACGAAAGCGACGCAGGTCGCGAAGGCCGCCGGGTCGCCGTCGATGTCGGGCGGTGCCGTGAGGATCGCGAGATCGAGGTCCGGGAAGGCAACCCGCATATCCGCCGCGATGGCGTCGCTGGCGACCACCAGGGCGATGCGATCCCCCGGGCGGATCACGGTCCGGAACAGGATCTCGGTGAGCGTCGAGCCCGGAAGGTGCAGAAATCCGCCGCGGGTCAGCAACCGCGACATCACCAGGATCGGCTTGCTGTCGCAGAGCGAGAGCCAGGCGGCCTCGTAGCAGGGGGCGAGGGACGGGTCCGCGCTCAGGCGGACCACGTGGTCGACATTGGGGGTGACGACGTAGCGGAACGATCGCGCCTCGAAGTCTCGCGGCGGATCCTGAGCGAGCAGCGAGAGAACCTCGGACCGATCGAGACCGTCGAAGGGTGCATTGAGGAAATGTTCGCGCAGGCTGACTGCGCCGGCCAGACCGATCGGCATGGTTCCGCTCCACGAAGGACTCGAACGCGGTGCATGCCGACCACCCGCGTCGCGTTGGCCGGCCCCGCACCGAAGACTTCGCTGGACACAGATGCACGCAGCCGCAGGGTCACAAACTACGCATATCGGGCGAACATTCGCGGAAAAGCGATCGAAATCGTGGGTATATTATTGCAATAAAAGATCTCCACTTCACCGGACGACTTCCGAATACCTCGAATTCTCGATGCTCGGCTACGGACGGTTCCATCGGGCGCGTTGCTGAACGGCTTCGATGCGCCCTCCGGAGAGGCCCGTCCCCGGAAGGTGGGCGAAGGGGTCGATGCAGGCGAACGGTCTCACGCGAAGGCGGTAGGGACGCCTTCCTTTTGAGGCACGACGAAGCCTTGGAGCGCGATTCGGATCGGCAAACCCTGAGGCGGGGCGCCCGCTCGGGGGCCGAAACGATGCGAGGCTCCGATGACCGTGCCGCTCTTCCTGCTGTCAGGCCTCCTCGGTCTCGTGGCGGTGATCCTGGCCATTCCCGCCGCCCTGTTCTGCCTGGAGATCGCGGCCGCCCATCGGCCGCGATCACGGCCTTCGCCCCTGCCTCCCTCGCGGGATCGGCGCTCGCTCGCAGTGGTCGTCCCGGCGCATGACGAGGAGCGGCACCTCGGCGCGACCCTGGACAGCGTCCGGGCACAGCTGCTGCCGGACGATCGGCTCGTCGTCGTGGCCGACAATTGTACCGACCGCACGGCGGAGGTCGCGGCAGCGGCCGGCGCCGAGGTGGTGGTACGGCAGAACCCGTTCGCGCGCGGCAAGGGCTACGCCATGGATGCGGGAATCCGGCACCTGCAGGCTGCGGCGCCGCGCGTGGTGGTGTTCGTCGATGCCGATTGCCATCTCGGCACCGGCGCCCTCGACGCCCTCGCGGGGCAAGCGCTGGCCCACGGGCGTCCCGTCCAGGCGCGCTACCTCTGCCTCGCCCCGCCCGGTGCCCGTCCGGGCCTCAAAGTGGCGGAGTTCGCCTTTTTCGTGAAGAACGCGCTCCGGCCGCGCGGACTCGCCGCCCTGGGCCTGCCCTGCCAGCTCACGGGCAGCGGCATGGCTTTCCCCTGGCCGATCATCGCGCAGGCCCGCCTCGACAGCGGCGAGATCGTCGAGGACCTGAAGCTCGGCCTCGACTGCGCCCTGGCGGGCCACGCGCCGATGCTGTGCGACGCGGCGCTCGTGACGAGCCGGTTTCCGACGGCGCAACCCGCCGTCGCGAGTCAGCGCGAGCGTTGGCAGCGGGGGCATCTGGGACAGATCCGCACGGCGCTGCCGCAGCTCATCACCGGTCTGCGCCGCGGCGACCGCGCATGCGTGGCCCAGATGCTCGACGCGATGGTGCCGCCCCTGACGCTGCTGCTTCTGGCCAATGCCGCCCTCGTGGCGATCGCCGCCGCGGCGGCCGTGGCGGGCGCTTCGCCGGTGCCGTTCGCCATCGGTGCGGCGAGTGCGGCGTCCCTTATGGTCGCGATCGTCGCCGGCTGGCGACTGGCGGATGCCGAGGGCCATGGCGGCGGCGGGCCACGTGCGCTCATGGCCTACCTCGCGGGCAACGCCGTCCTCTACCAGCGGCTCCTGGCACGGACGCCGGTCGCCTGGACCAGGACCGATCGCAGTGGAACGCCGTGACCGTCCGGGCCGGCGTCCGCGCCGTCTCGCGGCCGCCGGCCTCGCCGCTCACCTCCTGGCCGTGAGCCATTTCGCTCCGAGCACCGGACCGGCCCGGGCGGACGAGGCGGCCGCTCCGGCGCGAATCTTCATCTCGGGACACAGCCTGACCGACCGGCCGATTCCCGACGATCTCGTACGGATCGCCGCAAGCCTGGGACAGCCGCTCGCCTGGGGCCGGCGCCACGGCTCCGGATCGACGATCCGGCAGCGTGCCTGCCGTGACGGCGCGTTCGTGACCGACGAGGCCTCGGACCCGGACGGGCCAGGCGGGCTCTACGACACCCTCGTGGTGACCGAGCAGCACGACCTCATGGGTGCGTTCCTGTGGAACGACACCATCGGCGCGCTCGGTCGGCTGCACGACTGCGCCTCTGCCGCCAATCCGGGGATCAAGACATGGTTCTACGTTCCGTGGATGTCCCTCGACGACAAGGATGAGCCGAGCGCCTGGATCGCCTACGAGCGCGCGGCGGCTCCGCTCTGGCACTGCCTCGTTGCGGCGGCCAACCGGCGCTCGGTGGCCGCCCGGCGGGGCAACCCCATCGCCATCCTCCCCGCCGCCACCGCCCTCGTCACGCTGATCGAGCGGGCGGCGAACGGGTCCGCGCCTCCGGGATGGCCGGAAAAGGATGCCGGCCGAACCACTGCGCTGCTCATCCAAGACCAAGTTCATCCGACGCGCCTCGGCCACTACGCCCTGGCCCTCGTCACCTATGCGGCGATGACCGGGCGTGCACCGATCGGCACCTGGGCTCCCGAAGGGATCGACCCGCAGACGGCGAGGGCGTTGCAGGACTTCGCCGGTACCGTCGCCGCAACCGCCGCGCGTGAGCCGGAACCCGATCCGGCGGCTTGCGCGGCACGCTTGCGGAGCCAGGCGACGGAGATCTTCTGGCCCTACATGGAGCGCGCGCACTGGCGCCCGCAGGCGGGCCTCCTCGGCGCCCGGGTCGAACGGCTGAGCAAGGCCCTGCGCTGGCGCTGGAAACTGTGGCGCGCACCCGGCTGGACGCCGTTCGACCCATCCTCCGACGGCACGGGCTGAAGGCAGCCCATCGACGACCGACGCTAACGGGAGGCCGACCGTACGAAAGCCCGGCCGCCTGTCCGGCGGCCGGGCCTTCGACGCCGCATCGGGCGTGGCCGATCAGGCGAGGGCCGCGGCGGGCGCGGATCGGGAGGGGTCGAAGCGGGAGGGCTCGGCCGGGGCCGCCTCGGCATCGGCGAGATGGCGGCGCATCCGGGCGGCGAGCACCCGGACGTTGGGCTCCAGCACCATGCTGTCGTGGTTGCCGGCGACGTGAACGATATCGAGGTCCGGCACGTAGGGCGCCCAGCCGTTGTCCTCCAGGATGAGGGAGCGGTTCACATCCAATCGGCGTCCTCCCGAGAGGCGGTGGGCGACCTGGACCTCCGGCCGGTAGAGGACGACCCGTCCGGAATACGGCTCCAGCACGAGCCGCTCGAGGGCACGACGGAAGGCGGCCTCGATGGCGCCGTCGTGGAACTGCTCGGTCCCGAGTGTTTCGGGCGCCTGCATCCGCTCGCGCAGGCGCATCGCCTCCCAGCGGGCGCGCCGCTTGATCCAAGCGCCGAGGAAGCTCCCCCCCTGCGACCGGAATTCCTGCACCTTCATCGCGAGGCGGTCGGAGAGGGAGAGCGTCACCTGCTGGGGAACCGGCGTATCGAGGAGCAGGACGACCGGCACCGCCTCGCCTTCCTCCGCCAAGCGCCGGGCCATCGCCAGGGCCGCGAGGCCGCCGCCGGAGAAGCCGCCGAGCAGATAGGGCCCCCGCGGCTGGACCGCGCGGATCTCCGCGCAATAGTCCCGTGCCATGTCCTCGAAGGTCTCGTGGGGAGCGTGCTCGCCGTAGAGCCCGCGGGCCTGCAGGCCGTAGACCGGCCGCTCGCTCCCGAGCTGGAGCGCGAGGTGGCGCAGGTTGAGCACGTTGCCGAACATGCCGGCACAGAGGAAGAACGGCGTGCGCGCATCGTCCGCCTGTACCCGCATCGGCACGACGTGCAGCCGTCTGGGCGCCGCCTCCGCCGGGGCCGGATCCGCGTCGCCCGTCCCGGAAAGTACCGCCGCCTCGGGCCGGTCTCCGAGCAGGGCCGCGAAGGCCGCGATCGTCGGCGCCTCGAACAGAACCGAGATCGGCAGATCGGTGGCGAAGCGCGTGCGGATCTTGCGCAGGAGGCGCACGGCGATCAGGGAATGACCACCGACGTCGAAGAAGTTGTCCTCGATGCCGACCCGGCCGATGCCGAGGAGTTCCGTCCAGAAGCCGGCGAGCACCCGCTCGGTCTCGGAGCGGGGCGCCACGTAGGCGTCCTCGTTCCCGGACCGCTCGAAAAGCTCGGTCCGGGCGGCGGCCTCGGCTTGCGGTGCGGCGGCGCGGGCGCGCAGGGCCTCGAGATCCATCGAGCTGACGATGACCTGCGGCCGCCCGGCCCCGATCGCCCGGAACAGCGCCTCGACACCTTCTTCCGGCCGGATGCCCTGGCGGACCATCGCGGCGAGGGCCTGCACCGCCGGCGACGACGCCTGCGATGGATCGGCGCGCGGGGCCACGAACTCGATGCCGGCATCGGACGCGCCCAGGGTGACGCCGCCGTCGAGGCGCTTCACGGTGAAGCCCTCGATCTCCAGCACGGGTTCGCCCGCCGCATCGGTGATCACGATGTCGAAGCTCGCGAAGCCCTCGCCGCCCTCGGCGACGCCGAGCCGGATCCGGCTCGTCACCTCCGCGGGCATCGAGGCATGCACCCGTACGTGTCCGTAGGAGACGGGCACCCAGAGGGCCGCGCCCGCATCGTAGGCCGGCACGAGGGCCATGGCGCAGCCGGTGGCGATGTCGATGAGGGCCGGATGCAGGCGGTAGCCCGTGTCGAGATCGGCCCGGAAGGCCGGATCGAGGGCGAGGCGCGCCGTCGCGGTACCGTCCGCGATGGCAAGGTCGCGCAGGACACGCCAGCGCGGCCCGAAGCGCAGATGCGCCTCCTGTACGGAGGGAATGGCCGACGGCAACGTCCCGGTGGCCTGTGGCGCATCTCCGCGCGGGGATGCGGCAGGGAGCAGACGGATCCGGGCGCGCGCGTGGCGGCGAAACCCCGTCCGGGCGCCCGCCGACACGAGGCTGCGCACGTCGAGGCGGAAACCGTCCCGTTCGGGCTCCAGGCGCACCTGAACCCGGCAGGCTTCACCGTCCGGCACGTGCAGCGGGCGCAGGAAGATCAGATCCTCGAGGGCGAACCCGCCCTCGATGCCGTGCTCGCGCAGGGCCTGGGCGGCGATTTCCAGATAGCCGGTCCCGGGCCAGATCGCCTCGCCCGTGGCCATCCGGTGCTCGTCGAGAATCCAATGGTCCGTGGCGCTCCAGCGCCCTTCCAGACAAGTGCCGCCGGCCCCGTCCTCGGTCCAGGCCGTGAACAGCGGACCGCGCGGTGTCGGCCGCACCGGCGGCGTCCGCGCGGGCGCGACGGAGCGGGCGGCGAGGCCGATCTCGTTCCAGATGCCCCAGTGGATCGCCACCGTCCGGCAGGTGCCGTGCCCGGCGGCCGCCTCCGCGAAGGCGTTGAGGTAGGCGTTGGCCGCCACGTAATCGACCTGACCGGCCGGCGCGGTGTCGGCGCTGGTGGAGGAGAACAGCACGAACAGATCGAGGGGGTCGTCGCGCAGCAGGGCGTGCAGATTCTGCGTGCCCTGAATCTTCGGGGCGAACACCGCCTCGATGTCGGCCTCGGACTTCATGGCGACGAGGCCGTCCCGCACCAGGCCGGCTGTATGGATCACGCCGTTGATCGGCCCGAACCTGGCGTGTGCCTGCGCGAGGATCGCGCGCAGTTCCTCCGGATTGCTGACGTCGGCGCACCCGTAGAGCACCTCCGCCCCAAGGGCTTCCAGCTGGCGGATCCGCGCGATCGAGCGGCCGGTCCGCCCCTCGATGCCATGGACCCGCAGGAGATCGTCCCACAGGTCGCGCTCGGGCAGGATCGAGCGTCCGACCAGCACGAGGCGCGCCCGGTACTGCCGCGCCAGCGCCTCGCAGATCGTGCCCGCGATGTCGCCGAGGCCGCCGGTGACGAGGTAGACGCCACCCTCGCGCAGACGCGCGCGGCCCGCCTCCGCCGCGTCGAGGGCGAGGGGGGCGAAACCTTGCGTCCAGCGCCGCGCACGCTGGTAGGCCACCGTCTCGGTGCCGGGCTCGGCGATGAGATCGTCCCACAGCCGTTCGAGGTCGCCGCCCTCCGGCGCTGCGGGGCGGGGCCGCCGGCCGAGGCGTGCCGGAGCGGCGGGTTCGGGCCAATCCATGTCGATGGTGCGGATGGTGACGCCCGCCATCTCCTTCGGAATGACCAGGGCGGGCCCGAGCACCGTCGCCTTGTCCGGATGGGCGGGCACACGACCGCCGACGGCCTGCATCCCGTTCGTCACCACGGTGACGTGGACCGGCGCGGCCTCGCCCAACGCCTGCATCAGCCCGACGAGGCAGGAGAAGCCGCGTTCCAGGGTGTGGTGGAAGGCGCTCGACCCGGGCCGGACCCGCTCTTCACGGGTCAGCAGCCACAGGTGGAGGATCCGGTCGGGCCGGCGTCCATCCGCGTCGAGGGCCTGGACCAGGGCTTCGTAGGCGGGCCGGCCCTCTTCGGCGCAGAGTGCGTAAGAGTCGAGGCCACGGCGGCCGAACTGATCGCCCGGCACCACCTCGGTGACCCTATGGCCGGCGGTGCGCAGGCGGGCGATGAGATCCAGGCCGACGCCCTCCCCATCGTGGAACACCAGCCACGTGCGGGGCAGGGGATCGCACTGTGCCTCCAGGGGCGCCGCCGACTGGCGCCAGACCGGTCGGTAGCCCCATTCGGCGATATCGGGCCGGCGCGTCGGCACCGCCTCGGCCGGGTCGGACGCACGCCGTGCCACGGCATCGAGGAAGTAGCGCTTGTGCTGGAACGGGTAGGTCGGCAGCGCGACGCGCCGGCAACCGCGCCCGGCCCACAGCCGGCCCGGATCGAGCGTCAGGCCCGTCGCCCACGCCCGGCCGAACGCGGCGAGGAACGACAGGCGGACATCCGTCGCCTCGTCGGGATGCGGCAGCGTGTTGAGGATGGCACCGGCCGGGATCGTCCCCTGTGCTTTCACGAGGGACGACAGGGCGCGACCGGGGCCGACCTCGACGTAGACGCGTGCCCGGTCGGCGGCGAGGAGCGCGAGCCCGTCGGCGAAGCGCACCGTCCCGCGCAGGTGCGAGACCCAGTAGTGCGGATCGCGGGCCTGGGCATCGGTGAGCCATGTTCCGGTGAGGTTCGAGACCACCGGGATCATGGGCGTGCGCAGGTCCAGCGTGCGCAGGTAGGCTTCGAAGCGCGGCAGGATCGGGTCGAGCATCCGCGAATGCGCGGCGATGGCGATGGCGACGGGGGCCGCCTCGACGCCCTCGGCGGCGAGCGCCGCGGCGAACGCCGCGAGCGCGGCCTCGGGCCCCGAGACGACGCACAGCCCCGGCCCGTTCACGGAGGCGAGGTCGAGGTCCGCCGGCAGCCGGGTGCGCAAGAGGCTGGCGTCGAGGGCGACGCTGAGCATGCCGCCGCCCGTCACCGTATCGAACAATTCGCCGCGCAGGCGCACGAGACCGACCGCCTCGCGGAAGGTCATGACCCCGGCGACGCAGGCGGCGGCGTTCTCGCCCATGGAATGGCCGATCAGCGCCGCGGGCGTGAGGCCCCGGCTCGACCAGAGCCGGGCGAGGGCGACCTCGCAGATCAGGATCGCCGGAAGCTGGCGGGAGGGGCGCAGCAGCCACGCGGCGGCCTCCGCCCCGTGCGACGACGCGCCGAGCCAATGCGCTCGGATTTCGGAAGCGACCGCCGGCGGCAGGTAGCCGAGGCCCTCGTCGACGGCGGCACGGAAGACCGGCTCGCCGTCGTAGAGTCCGCGCGCCATGCCGGGGTGCTGCGCACCTCCGCCCGGAAACAGGAAGACGGCGCCGGACGCCTCCGGCACCACCGTATGGGTGTGGCTGCGGCGGCTGTCCCCGCCGGTCAGGAGCACGATCGCCTCGGCCCGGTCGGCGACCGCCAGGACCCGGCGGTGCTCGAAGTGCCGGCGGCCCGAGAACAGCGTGTAGGCCACGTCTCTGAGCAATAGTTCGGGCCGGCGTTCGAGCTCGGCCGCGAGGTCGCGGCCCGCCGCGTCGAGGGTAGCCCGGTTCCGGGCCGAGAGCAGGATCAGCTCCGGGCCGCCGGACCCGGCGGGTGATGCGGCGATCTTGGGAGGGGCTTCGAGGATCGCATGGGCGTTGGTGCCGCCGACGCCCAGGGCGTTCACGGCGGCCCGGCGCGGCCCCGTGATCCGCGGCCAGGGCGTCAACCGATCGGCGACCGCGAACGGGCTGCCGGCGAAATCGATGGACGGGTTCGGCCGCTCGAAGCCGAGGCTCGCGGGGATCTCCCCGTGCTGCAGGGCGAGCAGGGCCTTGATCAGGCCGACGACACCCGCCGCCGTGTCGAGATGCCCGATATTGGTCTTGACCGAGCCGACGCGGCAGAAGCCGCTGCGCCCGGTGCTCTGGCGGAATGCCTGGGTGAGCGCCGCGATCTCGATGGGATCGCCCAAGTAGGTACCGGTGCCGTGGCACTCGACGTACTGGATCGCGTCGGCGCCGATCCCGGCGAGGCCCTGCGCCTCGACGATGGCGCGGGCCTGCCCGTCGATGCTGGGGGCGAGGTAGCCGGCTTTCTCGGCACCGTCGTTGTTGATCGCCGTCGCCTTGATGATGCCTTGGATCGGGTCCCCGTCGCGCAGGGCGTCGGCGAGCCGGCGCAGCACCACGACGCCGACGCCGGAGCCGAAGACGGTGCCGGCGGCCCGATGATCGAAGGCGCGACAGACACCGTCCGGAGCGAGGATCTCGCCGTCCTGATGGAGGTAGCCGCGCCGGTGCGGCAGCTCGATGGTGACGCCGCCGGCGAGCGCCATGTCGCATTCGCGGGCGAGCAGGCTCTGGCACGCGGCGTGGACCGCGACGAGGGAGGTCGAGCAGGCCGTCTGCACGCTCACGCTCGGCCCCTTCAGGTCGAACAGGAACGAGGCGCGCGTGGTGAGGAAGTCCTTGTCGTTGCCGGTGTGCCGCAGCAGGAACAGGCCGGTCTGCTCGACCAGATCGCGATGGCTGAGGACGTTGTCGTAGAAGTAGCTGCCCATGCCGCAGCCGGCGAAGACGCCGACCGGCCCGGCCTCGCACTCCGGCGGTCGGGCGGCGCTCTCAATCGCCTCCCAGGCACATTCGAGGAAGTGGCGGTGCTGGGGGTCCATCACGGCGGCGTCCTTCGGGCTCATCCCGAAGAAGTCGGCGTCGAACATCTCCATGTCGGGCAAGTCGGCGGAGACCGGCACATAGTTCGGCAGGCTATAGCGGGCGGGCGATTCGCCGGCGGCGTCGAGCTCCTCCGTCGAGAGCCGGCGGATCGAGGAGACGCCGCCGCGCAGGTTCTCCCAGAATTCCCGCGTGTTGCGGGCCCCCGGGACCCGCAGCGCCATACCGATGACGGCGATGTCGGTCTCCGAGCTGTCGACGTCGTGGATTTCGGCTTCCGGTGCCTGCTGCGTGAACGCGGACATGGGACGTACGGGCTCCCTTTCGACGTGACCCTGGTTCCGGCTCCTCCTCGCGGCGGGGCACCGGGCATGGACCTCACGCTAGCGAGGCCGGCCCCATGGGCGGTCCGGCCAAAAAGGCGGCCTGCCCGTTCCCCATGCGGTGAATCCCCCTGTCCACAAGGCGTAGGCGTCGCCCGATTGAAGGCGTGGAGCCTCGCTCGGCCCCCGACCTAGACCGGAGGCGGCCCGGCTCGAAAAAGGCCCCGGACACGGGCCGCAGCCGTTTGGGCCAGCGCATTCCGAACCGAGGTGACGTGCGATGAGGGCTCCCTCCGAAATCCGGCTCGTTCTCATGGGCGACCAGTCTCTGCTCGTGCAGTGCGGCGCGATCGCGCTCCACCGCGGGTACCGCGTGAGGGCGGTGGTCACGGGGAGCGATGCGGTCGCGCGCTGGGCCGAGGGCGTCGGGTTGAGCGTCGTCGGCGCGGAGGGCGAGGTCGCGGCCTCGCTGGCCGAGTTCGACTACGACTGGTTCCTCTCCATCGCGAACCTGCGCATCGTGCCCCGCAGCGTCTGGGGCAGAGCCCTGGAGGGAGCGGCGAACTTCCACGACGGTCCGCTACCGCACTACGCCGGCGTCAACACACCGGCCTGGGCGATCCTGAACGGCGAGACGGCGCACGCGATCACTTGGCACGCCATGACCGACACGATCGATGCGGGCGGTATCTACGTCGCGCGCCACTTCGACATCGCCCCGGACGAGACCGGTTTCACCCTCAACAGCCGCTGCTTCGAGGCCGGGATCGAAGCTTTCGGCGAATTGCTCGATCGGATCGAGGCGGGCGGGCTCGTGCCCCGGCCGCAGGATGCGGGCGCCCTCACGATGTACCGCCGGCATCGGCGCCCGGCCGCCGCCGGTCTGCTCCGGTTCGACCGGTCCGGCGCCGATCTCGCCAGGTTCGCCCGCGCCCTCGATTTCGGGCCCGGATACGCCAATCCCCTGGTGACTCCGAAGATCCGCATCGGCGCGGACGCCTACGCGGTCGCCTCCGTGGCGCCCACCGGCGCATTGACGCTGTCGCCCCCCGGGACGGTGCTGGGCGTCGATTCGGACGGGCTCACGGTGGCGGCCCTGGACCAGGCCATTCGGATCGAGGGTTTGACCGATGGGGACGGCGCACCCGTGAATCCAGACACACGGTGTGCCGTCGGCGATACCCTGGGGGTGCCGGATGCCGACGAACTCGAACGCCTCGCCGCCATGACGGATGGGGCGGCCCGCAACGAGGCCTGGACGCGGGCACGCCTCGCCAGTCTGGCACCGCTGGCACTGCCGGAGATCCGGCCCCCGGGGACGGGCGCGGCGGTCATGCGGAGCCTGCCGCTCGCGCTGCCGCCGGAGCTGTCGGGCGTCCGCGCCATCGCGGCGCTCGCCGCCTATCTCGCCCGCGTCTCCGGGGAGCCCCGCTTCGACGTCGCCTACGCGGACGCGACGGTGGGGGCGGCCGGGCGCACCGATCCGGGGCTGTTCGCCGCCGTCCAGCCGATGCGGATCGAGGCCGAGGGCGTGTCCGGGGCGGCCCTGGAACGCGCGGTCGCGGCCGAGATCGCCTCCCTGCGGGCGCATGCCACCGCTTTCGCCGACCTGCCACGGCGTACCCCGGGGCTCTCCCCCTCGCGCTACGGGATCGGCCTCGTCGAGGCCACAGCCCCCGCGCCGGAGCACGCGCTCCCGGATTGTCCGCTCACCCTGGTGGCGGGCACGGGGCAGGCCTTGATCGTCTACGATGCCGGTCGCCTGCCGGCGGCGGAGGCCGAGGCCCTGGCCGAGCGTCTCGAGACATTGGCGGCCGCCTACGCGGCCGAACCCGATCGTCCGGTGGAGGACCTTCCGCTGATCTCGGAGGCGTTGCGCGAGCGGATGCTGTTCGACTGGAACAGCACCGGGACGGCGTACGACGAGACCGCCTGCCTCCACACGCTGATCGAGCGCCAGGTCGATCGCACGCCCGATGCCACCGCTCTCGTGTGCGGTACACAGACCTTGCGCTACCGCGACCTCGACGCGCGCGCCAACCGGGTCGCCCACGCGCTTCGGGCCCATGGCGTCGGGCCGGACCAGCCCGTCGGGCTCTACGTCGCCCGGGGGCTCGACCTCGTGGTCGGGGCGCTGGCGATCCAGAAGGCCGGCGGCGCCTACGTGCCCCTCGACCCCGACTACCCGCGCGAGCGCCTCGCCCTGATGATCGCGGATAGCGGCCTGTCCGTCGTCCTCACACAGGAGGCCCTCGCCGGTCTGGTGCCGGGCACGCCCGGGACGGTTCTGTCCATCGAGGACGCCGACGCGACGGATCTCCCGGAAACTCGCCCCGAATCCGGCGTCACGGCGGCGCACGCCGCCTATGTCATCTACACCTCGGGTTCGACGGGGCGTCCGAAGGGCGTGGTGATCGAGCATCGCAACGTCGCGAATTTCTTTACCGGCATGGATGCGCGGATCGCACACGACGAGGCTGAGCCGACTTGGCTCGCTGTGACGAGCCTGTCCTTCGACATCTCGGTGCTGGAATTGTTCTGGACCCTCGCGCGCGGCTTCAAGGTCGTCGTCGCCGCGGCCCCGACCGGTGCGGCACGGGCGCGAACTGCCGGTCCGATGGCCTTCAGCCTGTTCCACTGGGGCCAATCGGACCGGTCCGACGCGCAGATGTATCATCTGCTCCTGGAGAGCGCGCGCTTTGCCGACGCCCACGGCTTCACGGCGGTCTGGACCCCCGAGCGCCACTTCCACGATTTCGGTGCGCCCTACCCGAACCCGGCGGTGACCGGTGCGGCGGTGGCGGCGGTGACGCGGCGGGTCGAGATCCGGGGCGGCAGCTGCGTCCTGCCCCTGCATCATCCGGCCCGCGTCGCCGAGGAATGGGCGGTGGTGGACAACCTCAGCGGGGGACGTGCCGGCATCGCCTTCGCGTCCGGCTGGATGCCCGAGGATTTCGTGCTGCGGCCCGAGAATGCGCCGCCGCGCAACAAGGAGGCCCTCCTGCGCGATGTCGAGACCGTGCGGCGCCTGTGGCGCGGCGAGGCCGTGCCGTTCGAGGCGCCCGGCGGAGGAACGGTCGACGTGGTGACGCAGCCGCGCCCGGTCCGGAGAGAGTTGCCGGTCTGGATCACCACCGCCGGCAACCCCGAGAGCTTTCGCGAGGCCGGACGCCTCGGCGCCAACCTGCTGACCCATCTGCTCGGGCAGTCCATCGACGAACTGGCCGAGAAGATCGCCCTCTATCGCGGCGCCCTGGTCGAGGCCGGCCACGACCCGGCCGCCCACACCGTCACGCTGATGCTCCACACGTTCCTCGGTGAGGACCGGGACGCCGTGCGGGCGCTGACGCGGGAACCGATGCGGGACTACCTGCGCAGTGCCGCGGCCCTCATCAAGCAGTACGCCTGGGCATTCCCGGCCTTCAAACGCCCGACCGGCATCACCCAGCCGATGGCCATAGACCTGCGGGCCGTCGCCCCGGAGGAGATGGACGCGATCCTCGATTTCGCCTTCGAACGCTACTTCGAGGACAGCGGCCTGTTCGGAACCGAGGCCGACGCCCTGGCGCGGGTGGCGCAGCTCAAGGACGTCGGCGTCGACGAGATCGCCTGCCTCATCGATTTCGGCCTCGCGACCGCGACCGTGCTCGACGGCCTCCGCCCGCTCGCCGCCGTGGTGGCCGCCTGCAACGTCCCTTCCTCGGCAACGAGCGAGCCCGAAGGGCTCGGCACACAGATCCGGCGGAACCGGGTCACGCACCTGCAATGCACGCCGTCCATGGCCGGCATGATGCTGATGGCGCCCGAGGACCGGGCGGCGCTGGCGGGCTTGTCCCACCTCTACGTCGGCGGCGAGGTGCTGTCCGGGGATCTGCTCGCCGATCTGCGGGCGGCGGGCATTGCCGAGATCACCAACATGTACGGCCCGACCGAGACGACGATCTGGTCCGCGACGCAGGAGGCCGTGGCCTGCGCCGGGACGGTGCCCCTCGGCCGCCCCATCGCCAACACGCGGCTCTACGTCCTCGACGCGCGGATGCGGCCCATGCCACCCCGCTGCCCGGGCGAACTCTACATCGGGGGCGCCGGGGTCGCGCGGGGCTACCTCGATCGCCCGGACCTCACGGCCGAGCGCTTCCTCGACGATCCCTTCGTGTCGGGCGGACGGCTCTACCGGACCGGCGATCTGGCGCAGTTCGAGGCGGACGGCACCCTGCATTTCCTCGGACGCCTCGACCATCAGGTGAAGCTGCGCGGCCACCGGATCGAACTCGGGGAGATCGAGGCGGCCCTGCGGGCCTGTCCGGGGGTGCGTGAGGCGGTCGTCACCGTGCGGGAGGACAGGCCGGGCGATCAGCGCCTCGTCGGCTACCTCGTCCCGGACGGGCCGGCCCCGGCGGCGGAGACGTTGCACACAGCGCTCGGCCGCACCCTGCCGGAGATCATGGTCCCGACCCATTTCGTCGCCCTCGACCGCCTTCCGCTGACGCCCAACGCCAAGATCGACCGCAAGGCGCTGCCGGCGCCCGTCGCGGCGATGGTGGCGCCCGCGGTCGCGGAGGCCGGCGAGCCGGGCAACGCCCTCGAAGTCGCGATCGCCGAGATCTTCCGCCGGGTGCTCGGCCTGGAGCGGGTCGGTCCGGGCGACAGCTTCTTCGCCCTGGGCGGTCACTCGCTCCTCGCGGTTCAGGCCCATCGCGACCTGAAGGCCGGCCTCGCGCCCCGTCTCGCCATCACCGACCTGTTCCGCTTCCCCACGGCACGGGCGCTGGCCCGCCACCTCGCCGACGGCGCCGCCGCCGGAGCGGCGCTGGCGAGCGTCTCCGACCGTGCCGCCCAGCGGCGCAACGCGCTCCGGGCCCGCGCGGGTTCGGTGCGCGATACGGCATCCGGCTGAAGCGGCCGGACGCCGTATCGCTGAGCCGGCGGAGCGTCCCAAATCACCGGGGCGTCTCAGGTCGGCGGCGTTCCCGAGCGAAGGGGGCACGCCGGGTTCCGACGACACCCGCGATGCCCATCGACGGCATGCGGACCGGCCATCACGGGGCCGGCTTCACGGCGAGCGATTCGCCGGGGGCCGGCCCTACGCCGTCCCGGAGATCCCGGCTGGAAGTCACCGTGCGACCGCCCCGCGCCGGGCCCTCAGTCCAAGGGGGTAGTCCCGGCCCCATTGGACGGATCCCTGTCCCACGGGTGATCCGTCCTTTGCGCTCCGATCCTCGAATGGCCGAGTCCGGGCCCGATCTTGGCCGCAGCTATGATCCTCCGGCGACCGGCAGCGATGGGTTGGCCATGTTCCCCTCAAGCATCACCTCGTCCGTCAATCACCTGCGCGCCGCCCTGTGCCTCGGGCTGTGCGTCATCGGATCGACCCCGCTTCGGGCCACCGATGCCGTGCAGTACCGGCTCGGCGCCCAGGACCGCCTGCGCATCCACGTCTACGAATGGCCGGCCCTCACCGGCGAATTCACCGTCGGCGCGGACGGGCTGATCTCGCTGCCGCTCATCGGCGACGTGCCGGTCTCCGGCCTCCAGCCGGCCGACCTCGCCCAGGAGATCTCGACGCGCCTCAGGACGCGGGCTGGCCTGTCGGAACCGCCGAACACCGCCGTCGGGGTGGCGCAGTACCGCCCCTACTACATCATCGGAAGCGTCGAGCGCTCGGGCGAGTACGCCTATCGGCCGGGCATGCTGGTGCTCAACGCCGTCAGCATCGCCGGGGGGGCCTACCGCCGGCCGGACGCAATGACCTTCTCGGTGGTCCAGGAGCGGCTGAAGACCGAGGGCGAGCTGCCGATCCTCGCCCAGAAGAGCCGGGAACTCGCCGCCCGCGAGACGCGGCTCAAGGCCGAGATCGCCTGGCTCGAGAAACCGGCCGCCATCGGTGGGGCGGAGGCCGCGCCTGAGACCGCGCCGGGCCTTTCCGGCAGCGAACAGTCGATGCTGCGCGCTCAGCGCGGGCACCAGCAGAGCGAATTGCGGGCCCTGCAGCAGTCCATCACCCTGCATCAAGACGAGATCGTCTCCCTCAAGGGACAGCGCGAGGCGACGGAGAAGCTCCGGCAGTCGGTCCTGCGCGAGCTTGCCGAAGTGCGTGATCTCATCGTCCGTGGCCTGACCGCGACGTCGCGCGTCCTGCCGCTGGAGCGCACCCTGGCCCAGATCGAGCGCGAGCAGAAGGAGTTCGACACCCTGGCCCTGCGGGCCCGCCAGAACATCAACACCGCCGAGCGGACCCTCGCCACCGTTCGCTCCGAGCGTACGGTGGCCGCCCTGCGCGACCTTCTGGAAACCCAGACGCAGATCACCGAGACCAACGGCCGGATCGCCTCGGCGGAGCGCATCGTGCGCGAAAGCCTCGCTCAGGCCGGCGAAGGCACCTTGAGCGCTCGGGGCGAGCCCACCGTGCACTTCACGTTCTCGGTCGTGCGGGTCGAGGATGGCGAGACCCGGGAGTTCGAGGCGTTCGAGACGACGCCCGTGCTGCCCGGGGACATCCTCAAGGTGCAGCTGCAGCGCCGCGAGGGATCGACGCCCGCCATGGCTCAGACCCGCCCCCCGGTCCCGCGCGTCGCCGAGGAGGCGCGGGCGAAGCGCACCGCCGACGTGGTGCGCTGAAACCGTCGAGGGAGAGCCGGGCGCCGGACGCTCCGCGGCAGGTATTCATACGGGCAACCCGGGGCGAAACGGCCCTGACGCCCCCGACGAAACCCGCTTCAATCGAAGGCCGAGAACGATGCTGCACGTCAAGGGAAGTCCCGCCAGCCTCGTGGGCAACCCGCTCTTCCTCGGGGGGGAGGGCGAAACGATCGACTGGCGCTGGATGATGAGCGCGGTCCACCGCCGGCTCGGTCTCATCGTCAAGCTGGCGCTGGTCTGCGCGGCGCTGGCGGCGGTCTACGTCGTCATGCGACCGGTGATCTACAAGTCGCACACCCAACTCCTGCTGACGAACCTGAAGCTGACCTTCAGCCGGGACGACGCGCTCTTCGCCGAATCGCTGCCCGATCCGTCCTTCCTCGAGACGCAGATGCAGATCGTGCGCTCCGAGAGGATCGCCCTTGCGGTGGTCGATCGTCTGCGGCTCGCCGAGAGCAGCACGGAGATGCCCGGTCTCGTCGAGCGGCTCCGTGAAGGCGCCGCGAGCTGGGTCTCCGGGCTCATCCCCGAAGAACCGGACGGTGCGGCACGCAGCCCCCTCGACGGCGCATTGCGCGGCATCGCGGAGGCGCTCCAGCCCGCCGCAGCGGATGGGCCCCGCAACCCGGGGGAGATGCGTCGCGCTGCCATGCGACGGCTGCAGCAGGATTACAGCGTCGAACGGGTCGGCATGAGCAACATCGTGATGATCGTCGCCACCGCCCCGGATCCCGAAGAGGCGGCGCGGATCGCCAACGAGATCGCTCGAGCCTATGTCGACGATCAGGTCGCCGCGCGGATCGAGGCGGCGCAATCGGCGAGCATCTGGCTGCGCGAGCGTCTGCGCGATGTCGGGCCGAAGACGCGCATCATCGCCCAGGGCGCCCCTCCCACCGACAAGAGCAACCCGCGCGGTCTCCTGATCGTCGCGCTCGCGGCCTTGGCCGGATGCGCCTTCGGGGTCACCTACGCCCTGCTGCGGCAGATGCTCGACCGCACCGTGCAGAGCCCCGAGCAGATCGTGCGGGCCACCGGGGCCGAATGTCTCGGCATCGTGCCGCGGCTGCACCGTGTCGCGCGGTTGCGCAGCTGGCGCGAGCGCCTGCGCCGCAAGGGCCCGTTGCTGCGGCAGCTTCCGCTCAGCGGCTACGCCGCGAAGCATCCGTTCTCGGCCTTCGCCCAGACCATGAGCCACGCCAAGGTCGCCATCGACGCGGGCCTCGCCGGCCGGGCTCCGCGCTGGATCGGTGTGACTTCGACCTTCCCGGGGGAGGGCGCCTCCACGGTGGCCGCCAACCTCGCGCACGTCATCGCGGCGTGCGGCGAGCGGGTGCTGCTCATCGACTGCAACGCCACGGATTCCGGGCTCACGAAGCGGCTGCTGCGCCAGTCGCAGGACGGCCTGATCGAATGCCTCGCGGTCGGCAAGGCGCGGCCCGCCGACCTCGTGCAGACCGACCCCGCGGACGGGCTCCACTTCCTGCCCATCGGCCACGCCACGTCCCACTGCAGCGCGCCGATCTGGACCGAGGCGATGCACACCCTGCTCAAGGGGACGAAGAAGGACTACGATTACGTCATCTGCGACCTCGCCCCCCTCGCGTCCGGCGCCGAGGTGCGAGCGGCGGTACAGTATCTCGGCGGCGTCATCCTGGTCGCGGGCTGGGGACAGGTCGAGGCGGAGCATCTGGGTATCGGCGTCGCGCAAGCCGGCCTGCTTCGGGACAAGCTGCTGGGCACCGTCCTCAATCGGGTGAACGTCGCCGCACTCCGCCGTGCGGGCTCCCCGGCCGCCGCCTTCCTGTACCGTGCGAGCGGCCGGGCCGGTGCTCGCGCCTGATCGGTGCATTGGATCGGACCGGCGGACCCGGTCTCATTTCCCCGGTGCTTCCGGGGCAGCGGGTTGCCGTCCATGCCGGGCGGTCAGGCGGATGCCCAGCGGTCAGGCGGATGCGGGGGCTCGGCCTGTCTGATGGGCGATGTCGCTCAGACCGGCACACGCTTCCTGACGATGCCGTCCGCGTCCCGGACGACGAGGAACCAGCCCCGGCCGGCCCCCTCCAATTCACCGGAGGCGCGCATCTCCTCGACGCCGGAGACGACCTGTTCGAGCGCGCACGCAAGATCGGCCGCCAGAACGCCCTCCTCGTCGCGGATCGCCTCACGCTTGTTCTCGAGGTCGAAGTGAAAGCGAGACTGCAATTCAACCTCCCATGGATGCAGGCTGCATCTCGACAACGGGAAGAATACCTTCGTATCCGGAGAAGGCTCCCGTACCAAATCCGACCGATACTCATCAGATCATATAAATTAATTTACTGTCTGATATTGATCAGGCCGATATCATTGCAATATACTTCCGAGGCATGCACTTTGGAGGTACGGACCGGTATCACGGTCTCATCCCGATCGACGTGCGTCGGTAGGCCCACCCTGCACGATCCACGCGCAAGCTGCACCGGAGAACGCGCATCGAGATCGCGATGCACATCGGATCCCGTCGTTCCCCAAGGCGAGCCGCAGGCGGTTCGGCCCGAGTATGGACATCGATCCTGTCGCCCCGGAGGCGAGACTTATACGAGCCAGGCCAGTGCCTTCTACCCCGGATAAGGGGCTCGAGTGCGCGATCTATTTGCGGAGATCCAGTGCCGTCGAGCGGCACAGGCGACGCGCCATGGCATCTAGGGCTGATTGTCGTTCGATTTCCCGCTCCGCGACAGGCGCTTCAAAATCTTGCGGAGATGCGCGCGCACTGCCTCACGCTCATCGGCGATGGGGTCCGGTGTGGAACTACCATTGTCATGAACGAGGGCCCACATCGGCTCAGACCTCCCTTGAAATCTGTCGTCGGGATTAGAACACCCGGGATATCCGTACGTCCAAAAGCAGACATCAAATGCAGCGATGTTTCGCCGTAAGACGGACACTATCATCTCGCAACGGAGAATTTAAGTCTCAAGGCGAGCGAATCCCAAGCCCGCCACCGGATGCGGCATGTTTCGGGTGCGGATGATTACTGACTTCGTCTCTGCATGCGGGCGATCGGCTGTTCAGCCCACGGTGACGCCGGCCACTGGGGCGCGGCGAAACCGGATGAGGCCCGCCGTCGACGGTGCCTCGGCGAAGCGTTGGGCGAACGTGGAGGCGATACGGCAGATGAGGACCGCCAGGGTGGCCCCCAGCCGTAGCGGTCGCTCGCGCCCACCGCCACGAGGGCGGCGAAGGCGAGATCGAGTATGAGGTTGTGGAGCAGGCAGAGAGCGTAGGAGCCGTCGCCGAGGGGCGGCAGGCGGTGCACGATGCGCGGCAGGCGCCCGTCGGGATGCCGGGGAAACCCAGCAACGCCCTACACAGGAAGCCGGCGATCGCGACGGGTGGAAGCGGGGGCGGCAGTGGACGACCGTTGCGTCATCAGTATCGCCGTCGACTGCCGCCCCCAGGAACTCGAACTGAAGCGTATGGGTCGGCCCCGCGAAGGACGATCCTTTTTCCCGATGATGAGAAACCGACAGAAGACATGGCTCCTACGAATGGGTTTGTCGTCCGCGGCTGGAGAAATGCGATAGGCACCATTTCATCGAAAACACGGCCGAGACTGCATTCGGTGATTCCATCCCAAGGCATTCGACCAGACGAACACCAGGACAAGGACGCGAATACGCCAAAAGGGGTAATGAGTTAGCTTGACAAATCCGTTAAGATTTCACTAACATCTCTCATCGCCGATGGCGTGTCGGATCGTGGAGATGGGTACGAGCGTCAAGGCTCGGGCAAAAACTAAAAATTGTTAGAAAATAGTATTGGTATCTAGATTTATATTAAAGAGGGGCTTTATCATGAGCAATATTGATATTGTGCGTGCCGGCCTCTCGTCCGGACAAAATTTCAAGTTCGAAAGTCACTTGAATCGTCATCATACGCTCCCCTCGGAGAATGACCTGACGGCGGCCGGCGTGGTTCTGGCCAACGCGATCGGCAACACGATCATTCTGATCGATCGCCGTCCTCTGGTCGGACAGTGCCTCCTCGCCTCGCTTCGCACTGCCGACAAGATCTCGACCTTCGAACTGTATCCAAGTCTCGACCAATGGAAGAGCGAGGTCTCGCGTCTGGCTGCCTGCCTCGTGGTGTTCTGCCTGCCTGGACACCAGGCGGCGGACGCGGACCTCGCCGCCATCAGCCACGACCTGGCCGAGCTCGGCGCCTGGAACGAGACGATCCCGACCATGGTGATGTCGGACAGCGAGAGCCCCGAAACCATCGTCAAGATTCTTCAGTTGGGCGTGAAGGGCTATATCCCGACGACCAGCTCCCTCGACGTTGCCGTGCAGGCCCTGCATCTCGTCCGTGCCGGCGGCGTCTATGTGCCCGCGGCCTGCATGCTGAACGCCCTGGCCAACGCTTCCGCGAAGCCACAACCGGTGAGGACGGACGATGAAGCGTTTTCCCCGCGACAGATGAGCGTCGCCCGCGCCCTGCGGAAAGGCACGCCGAACAAGATCATCGCATACGAACTCAACATGTGCGAGAGTACCGTAAAGGTTCACGTTCGCAACATAATGAAGAAGCTCAAGGCCAAGAACCGCACCGAGGTCGCCTACCTCACGAACAAATACTTTACCAACGAATAGCTGTCGGTGACGATACCCTCCGGGTGCTCGTCTCGGAGCGTCCGAGGTCGTTGCGCGGTGCAAGAACCGGCTGCGGCGACGTTCGGCGCAGACACTTCGGGGTTTGGCCGCGCACCACCTCCGTCCGCCGGCAATTTCCGCGACGGCCCGGCGGACAGCGCGCTTGACTTTGCCGCAACGCAGCAATCCGGGAACGCGCGGCGATCCCGTACGGTTTGAAATCCCAGCAGAGGGATCAAGCCCATGAAGATCGTCACCGTCGCAGACCTTATCGTCGAGACCCTCGAGCAGGCGGGCGTCGGCCGGATCTACGGCCTCGTCGGCGACAGCCTGAACGCCCTGACGGAATCCCTGCGGGCCCGCGACACCATCGAGTGGGTGCATGTGCGCCACGAGGAGGTCGCGGCTTTCGCGGCCGGAGCGGAGAGCCAGATCACCGGCGCACTCTCCGTTTGTGCCGGCTCGTGCGGCCCGGGCAACCTGCACCTCATCAACGGCCTGTTCGATTGCCATCGCTCGCGGGCGCCGGTGCTTGCCATCGCGGCCCACATCCCGTCTGCCGAGATCGGCTCCGGGTACTTCCAGGAGACCCACCCCGAAAACCTGTTCCGCGAATGCAGCCATTACTGCGAGATGGTCTCGGACCCCTCGCAACTGCCACAGGTTCTGGAGAACGCCATGCGGGCGGCCATCGGGCTGTCCGGCGTCGCCGTGGTGGTGATCCCGGGCGATGTCGCCCTGAAGGACGCGCCGGAGCGGGACATCGCGCCGAATGCCGGCCTGATTCCGAGAAAGCCGATGGTGCGCCCCGCCACCCGGGAACTCGACGCCTTGGCCGACCTCCTCAACGGTTCGCGCCGCGTCACACTCCTGTGCGGTCGGGGCTGCGCCGGAGCGCATGCCGAGTTGCTGCAGCTCGCCGAGACCCTGAAGAGCCCCATCGTCCACGCGCTCGGCGGCAAGGAGTTCGTCGAGTACGACAACCCCTACGATGTCGGCATGACGGGCCTCATCGGCTTCTCGTCGGGCTACGCCGCCATCATGGGCTGCGATACCCTGCTGATGCTCGGCACCGACTTTCCCTACCGGCAGTTCTACCCGACGGATGCGAAGATCGCCCAGGTGGATCTCCGCCCCGAACAGCTCGGCCGCCGGTGCAAGCTCGATCTCGGCCTCGTCGGCGACGTGAAGGACACGATCGCGGCCCTGATGCCGAAGCTCGCCCCGAAGGACGACCGCAAGCACCTCGACGCGGCGCTCAAGCACTACGCCAAGGCCCGCGAGGACCTGGACGACCTCGCCACCGGCGCCCCGAAGAAGGGCTGGTTCGGACTGAAGGCCGGAACGAACCACATCCACCCGCAATACCTCACCAAGCTCCTGAGCGAAGCGGCCGCCGAGGACGCGGTCTTCACCGCCGATGTCGGCACGCCGACGATCTGGGCGGCGCGCTACCTCAAGATGAACGGCAAGCGCCGCCTGCTGGGTTCGTGGGTCCACGGTTCCATGGCCAACGCCATGGCGCAGGGCATCGGTGCGCAGGCGGCGCAGCCGGGGCGGCAGGTGGTCTCGCTCTCGGGCGATGGCGGCTTCACCATGCTGATGGGCGACCTGCTGACGCTGCGACAGGAGAAGCTCCCCCTGAAGGTGGTGGTGTTCAACAACGGCACGCTGGGCTTCGTCGAGATGGAGATGAAGGCTGCCGGTTACATCGAGACCGGGGTCGCCCTCGACAATCCGGACTTTGCCGCCATGGCCCGGGGTGCGGGCATCCATGCCGTACGGGTCGAGGACCCGGCCGAACTGGAGGACGCCGTGCGGGAGGTACTGGCCCATGACGGCCCCGCGCTCCTCGACGTGGTGGTGGCCCGCCAGGAGCTGTCGATGCCGCCCAAGATCGACGGTCAGCAGGTCAAGGGGTTCAGCCTCTACGTCATGCGTGCGGTCATGAGCGGGCGCGGCGATTCCGTCCTCGACCTCGCCAAGACGAACTTGCTTCGCTAGAACCGGAACCATCGTTTCGAATGTTTCCAGGGTGGGCGGCGCTCCGGCGCCGCCCACGAAATGAAGAAAAACGCCATGCGCATCGGACTGTTCGTGCCGTGCTACGTCGATGCCTTCGAGCCGGAGGTGGGCATCGCCACCCTCGAACTGCTCGAACGCTTCGGCCTCGACGTCCATTACCCGTTCGACCAGACCTGCTGCGGCCAGCCGATGACCAACACCGGCTGCCATGCCGAGGCGGCCGCCACCGAAGCCTTGTTCGTGAAGAACTTCACCGGGTTCGACTACGTCGTCACGCCGTCGGGCTCGTGCGCGCATCAGGTCCGCGAGCACCTGACCGCCATCCCGCAGACGGACGACGTGAAGGATGTCCGGGCAAAGACCTTCGAACTGGTGGAATTCCTGCACGACATCCTGAAGGTCGAGGAATTCCCCTGGGCCTCCTTCCCGCACAAGGTCGGCTACCACTCGAACTGCAACGCCCTGCGGGGCATCCACCACGCCCGGCCGTCCGAGCTGAACAAGCCCTACTACTCCAAGCCCCTCGACCTCCTCAGCAAGGTCAAGGGCATCGAGATCGTCACGCCCGCCCGCCCCGACGAGTGCTGCGGCTTCGGCGGCACCTTCTCGGTGTTCGAGCCGGCCGTCTCGGCCAAGATGGGCTACGACAAGGTGACCGACCACGCCCAGGCCGGCGCCGCCTACGTGGTCTCGGCCGATTCCTCCTGCATGATGCACCAGAAGGGCTGCGCCGCCCGGCTCGGCACGCCCCTGAAGTTCATCCACATCGCCCGCATCCTCAACGGAGCCGCCGCATGAGCATTGAGGATCAGGGCCTGCGCGAGACGGCTCTCGAGAGCGACCACGGCCAGGACGGCCGGCGCCTCCAGCACGCGGAAGCCGCGACGAAGCCTGTGGCGGTGAAGGCGCCCCGCGAACCGCAGCCGCGCGGCGCGAAGATCCGCGGCGACCGGCCCATCGACCAGGCAGAGGCCGCCGAGCGCTTTCTGGCCGCCCCCCTGCACCAGAAGGCGCACGACGCCCGCCTGTGGGACCTGCGCGGCAAGCGCGATGTCGCGGCCTTCGGCATTCCCGAATGGGAGGAGCTTCGCGAACTCGCCTCCCGGATCAAGACCCACACCCTGTCGAACCTCGACCGATACCTCGAGGAGTTCGAGGCGAACGCCCGGGCCAACGGTGTTCACGTCCACTGGGCGGCGGACGGGGCCGACCACAACCGCATCGTCCACGGCATTCTCCAGGATCACGGCGCGAAGACGCTGATCAAGTCCAAATCCATGCTCACGGAGGAGTGCGGCTTTCGCCATTACATGGCCGGCACCGGCATCGAAGTGATCGAGACCGATCTCGGCGAGCGCATCCAGCAACTCGACAACGAGGAGCCGAGCCACGTCGTCGTGCCGGCGGTGCACAAGACCCGGTTCGACGTGGCGGAAGTCTTCGCCCGGACCATGGGCACCGACCCGGAGAACGACGACGCCCACTACCTGGCCGAGAGCCAGCGCATGCACACGCGTCCCCTTATCCTGGAGGCGGATGCGGGGATGACCGGCTGCAACTTCGCCATCGCGGAAACCGGCACCGTCGTCACCTGCACCAACGAGGGCAATGCCGACCTCTCGGGCAACGTGCCCAAGCTTCAGATCCACTCCATCGGCATCGAGAAGCTGATCCCGCGCATCGAGCATCTCGGCGTGTTCATCCGCCTGCTGTCGCGCTCGGCGCTGGGCTCGCCGATCACCCAGTACACTTCGCATTTCAGGGGGCCGCGTGAAGGCACCGAAATGCACATGGTGCTGGTCGACAACGGCCGTTCCGAGCGCCTCGGGATGGAGGAGTTCTGGACCTCGCTCAAATGCATCCGCTGCGGCGCCTGCATGAACACCTGCCCGGTCTACCGGCGCTCGGGCGGCCTGTCCTACGGCGCCACCTATTCGGGGCCCATCGGGCTCATCATCGACCCGACCTTCAACAAGCGCAAGTATTCGACCCTGCCGTTCTCCTCGACCATGAACGGCTCCTGCACCAACGTCTGCCCGGTGAAGATCAACATTCACGAGCAGATCTTCGCGTGGCGCAAGGTCCTGGCCGAGGAGCACCAGATTCCGCTCCTGAAGCAGGGAATGATGAAGGCGGCGGGTCAGGTGTTGAGCCGGCCGGCCGCCTACCGTGCCGCCATCGGGGCGGCCGATTCGGCCCTCAGGGCCCTGCCGCGCTTCGCCGTCTACAACCCGCTCAACACCTGGGGGAAGGGCCGCGAGATGCCCGAGACCCCGCGCCAGAGCTTCCATAGCTGGTACAAGCAGAACCGGATGACCAAGCAGGACGGCGCCAAATGAGCGCCCGTGACGACACCCTGGCCCGCATCCGGAAGAACCGCCCGGCGGGCGACCATCCCCTGCCGGAGGTGCCGGTGTTTCCCCCCCTCGTGGGCGACGACCACGTGGCGGAGTTCGGCGAGCGCCTGAAGCGCATGGGCGGCCGCATCGCCGCCCCGGTCCCAGGCGCCGATCCGTTCGCCGCCGTGCGCGAGCGTCTCGACACGGCGGCCGTCATCGCCTCCGCCGTGCCGGAGATCACGGGAAACCGTGATCTCGGAGCGGTCGCCCGCCCGCAGGACCTCGCCGACGTCGATGTCGCCATCGTGCGCGCGGTGTTCGGTGTCGCCGAGACCGGCTCGGTGCTGTTCACCCAGGACGAGTTGCAGGTGAACGCCGTGGCCTACCTCGCCCAGCACCTCGTGGTGTTGCTCGATCCGGCCGATATCCTGGTCAACATCCAGGCGGCCTATCGCCGGCCCGATTTCGGCCGCGCCGCCTACGCCGTGCTCCATACCGGCCCTTCGGCCACCGCCGATATCGAGGGTGTGCTGATCCATGGGGCGCAGGGCGTGCGCTCCCTCACGGTGATCCTGCTGCCCCGGGCCTGAGCGATCCGCGCATGGCGCGCGGGAAGGGCAGCGGTGGCTCGATCGCGGAGCTTTTCCGTCCGAACGGGCGTAAACCTTGCACCCGTGCGGGCACAAAGGCTTGCACCCGTGCGGGCACAAAGGAAGGAGCTTCCATGCGCTACACCCTCGGCTGCAGCCTGTCGTACAACATCCTCTCGGACACGACCTTCATCTTCAACCTGGAAGTCGCCAAGCTGCGGAGCCTGGAGATCCTCAGTGAATCCCTGGTGCTGACCCCCAATCTCAAGCGCGACATCTACACGACGCCCGATCTCCTGAACCGCTATCTCGGCGTCAACGTGCCGATGGGGCAGTTCGCGCTGGAATACAACGCCGAGGTCGAACTCACCGTCCACCGGGCCGACCCGGCCACCATCAACGAGACGCCGATCGGCCAACTGCCCCTCGACATCCTGCCCTTCCTGCTGCCGAGCCGCTTCGTCTCGTCGGACCGCCTGACACCCTTCGCCCAGGCCGAGTTCGGCGCCCTGCCCAAGGGCCATGCCCGCGTGAACCAGATCTGCAACTGGATCCACGACCACCTGACCTACCAGCCCGGCACCAGCGACGGCGAGACCACCGCCGACGAGAGCCTGCTGAAGCGCGCCGGCGTCTGCCGCGACTTCGCACATATCGGCACGGCGTTCTGCCGGGCGCTCGGCATCCCCGCCCGCTTCGTGAGCTGCTACGCCCACGGCCTCGTGCCGAGCGACTTCCACGCGGTTTTCGAGGCCTATCTCGACGGGCGCTGGTGGCTGTTCGACGCGACGCGACAGGCCGACCTCGACGGTCTCGTCCGCATCGGCGTCGGCCGGGATGCCGCCGAGATCGCATTCTCGACGCCCTACGGCAACATGCAGCCCATCAACCAGCAGATCCGCATCGTCCGCTCGGACGGTCTGGGCAGCCCGCCCCAGCGAACGGTGGACGCCATCTCGACGGAGGTGCCGGCGCCGCATGCGGGTGCCGCCTGACGTTCATCGGAGCGCCGACGCGGCTGGTCGCCCCGCCGGAGCGTGACCGAGCCACAGATTCAGTACCGGCCGGAATCCCGATCGCGCCGGGGACGCTCGTAGGCATCCGAGCCGCGCCGGTCGTAGCCGTCCGACCGGCGCTCGGAATCGCCCCGCCCGCGGACGCGATCATCACGGTCGTCGTCGCGCTCATCCCGGCGATTGTCGCGGCGGCCACGCCCGTCGTCATCGCGAAGATCCCGTCCCCGGGGCTCCTCGCGACGGCCGGAGGCGGCCAGCGGCGCGTACCAGCACATCTTGCTGAGGCCCGGAGCCGGATCGCCGAAGGTCGAGACGGCGCACAGGATCGAGCCGCCCTGCGGGAAGGGGCGCCCGTTCGTGCGGCCGGTGACGCCGAAATAGACGTTGGTCGCGTGGGGCATGCGGCAGACCTGCCCTTCCTGCGCGCAGGGAACGAGATCGTCGATATCGAGCTGCGCCCGGGCCGGAACCGAACCGAGGAGGGCCGCCCCGAGGTGGGCACCGAGGAAGACGGCAAGTCCAGAACGCACGATCTCGATCCTCTCCGATGGTGCCGACCGCCGACATGGATCGGCCGCACCTGCGCAACGCGGGCCGCACCCCGCCGCCGACGTGCCGATGTCCTATCACGTCCGCCGGCCCGCGCCAGCGATCCGCCGAGGGCCCACGCAAAGCAGCGGCACGGCCCATTTCACGGACTCTTAAAGGCCTATCGGCAAGGGTCGGCGCACGATGACGGGGTTCGGCTCGCCGCCGGTCCCAACCGAGACGAAGATCATGCGCACTGCCCTGGCCGGAGCCTCCAACGATCCGGCCGTCGCCCGATCCGTCGCGGGTCCGATCCGGTCGCCCCTGCTGCAAAGGGTGATCTTCTCTCTCTTCTTCGTGCTGCTGGTCACGAAGGCGATCGAGCTCACTTGGCCACCGCTTGGGCGGATCACGGCGCTCATCGATTTCGACGCGTTCCTGATCGCGGGCCGCCTTGTCTGGCGCGGAGAGGTCGAACAGGCGTACCATTTCACGACGCTGCTTCTGGCACAGCGCACCCTCGGGGCGCCCGATACCTTCCTGCCCTGGACCTACCCGCCCGTCTTCAACCTGGTGGTGGCGCCCTTCGCGCTCCTCCCCCGTGGACTGGCCTACCTGCTGTTCACGGGCGGCACCCTGGCGGCCTATCTGATGGTCCTGCGGCGTCTGGCCCCACAGCATCTCGGCGCGCTCCTCGCCCTCGTGTTTCCCGCCTTGATCGTCACCATCGCCTGCGGCCAGAACGGGTTCCTGAGCGGCAGCCTCATCGGCTTGGCCTGCCTCTATCTCGCGCGCCACGACCCGCGCGCCGGGCTGCCCCTGGGCCTGATGGCGATCAAGCCGCATCTCGCCGTCGGCTTCGCGCTCCAGGCCGCGATGACCCGCGATTGGCGCACGGCACTCATCGCCGCGGGCGTGGCAGGCGCATCGGCCGCGCTCGCCACCCTGGTGCTCGGCCCGTCCGTCTGGAGGGCGTTCCTCGGTGGTGTCGCCGAGGCAGGGGCCTTCTTGGAACAGGGGCTCTATCCCCTGTTCCGGATGATCTCGGCCTATGCCGTCGTGCGGACCCTCGGCGCGTCCGCCGCGGTGGCCATGGCGGTTCAGGCCTGCGTCGCATTCCTCGCCCTCGGTCTGGTGGCCCTCGCCATCCGCCGCCGGATGCCGACCCGCCAGGTGATCGGGCTCACTGCCGTCGCGAGCCTTCTGGTGAGCCCCTACGCCTACGATTACGATCTTCCGATCCTCGGTGTCGGCTTGGCGCTCCTCGCCCCCGATCTCATGGCGCGCACGACGGCGCGCGAACGGATGGCCGTCTTCACCCTCGCCTGGATCGCCTCCGGATGGGGCTTGGCCATGACGGGTGCGTTGCGTGTCTGGTACGGCGAAGAAGGCCTCGCCCTCGGGGCGATGCCCCTGTCTCTGGCCGGTGTTGGACTGGTGGGACTGGTGGGACTGATCTGGCGGGTACTCCAGCGCCCGCCCGCACAGGCCGTACCGGAGATGTTGTGAGACCGGCGCTGCGGTTCACGCGGCCCGGGAACCGGAGCGGTCGGATATGCCGAGCCTTCGCGCGTGAGGCGTGCCGTCTTCGCTGTAGAGCGCTTCGACGATGCGAAGGCCGGATGTTCGGAAGGCGCGTGACCCACATCCGCGATCCGGCTCGAAACGAGCGGGCAGAAGCCTAGAACGCCGAGATACCGCGTGCGCGCCGAAGGCCCCCGGACGAAGGCGTGCTCTGCGGCTCGTTCACGGGCGGGGTAGGGTTAAGCACCGGCGCCTCCACCGGGGCGGCCGGCGTCGGCACCTTGCCGACACGCTCGATTCGCACGCCGACGTAATCACCCCGGCGCCAGGCCAGACGGACGAGGCAGAGGAAATCGCGGCCGATGATCCGCAGCATGAAGACATCCGGCAACGCCAAACTCGCCGGAACGCCGATCTTCGCACCCGATTTCGATACGTCCTTTACGGTGCACGGAACCTCTGTGCCGTCGCGAAACCGAATCGTCGCGATCCAGTTCGTTTCGCTGCGCACTTCGCGCCGCGCCAATTCCGTCGCGCTCTCGGCACTCGCTGTCACGCGCATCGTCCTTCGCTGAACTCCTCACCAAGCACAGTGAGCGGGAGAGATTTACGAAGCGATACCGTACAAACGCTTTGCGATCACAGCCCCGTGATCGCAAACAAGTTCGATGGAATTCCACCCCCAGCTGCAGTCGCGAGTCTAGTTCGGACGGGGCGCTCCGGGAGAAATCGGTCCAGGGGTCGAAGCCTGCTTCTCTGGATTCTTGATCTGACTATAGGCGACATTCGAAAAACTTCCGATGACTGCATGCCAGCCGGTTTTCCGGTAGGCCGGATCGTCACGGCTCGCCTTGCAGAAGGCCGTGGTGACCGCGTTGACGATGTCGTCGTCCTTGGCTCCCGGGGCCGCCGCCTTGATGCGGGGCAAGAGAGCGTCGAGACGCGGAATGAAGTCGGCCGGCGTCAGGCCTTTCAGAGCTTCGTCAGCCCCGGCTTCATCGAGGGCCTTGGCGACCTCGGGCTGCGCGACCTCGGCGCATGGCGCACTGCCGGCCAGCATGGTCTGCGTCTTCTCCCGCGCCGCGGCCACCACGCCGCGTTCGGTGATGACGGGGGCGCTGTTGCCCCAGGCATTGCGGATGTAATCGGTGACGTCGGCCACCTCCGCATCGGTCATGCCGGCGCCGATGGCGGGCATCGGGGCGTAATCGTTCTGGGCGGCGAGGCCGCCCAGGATGACGCGGATCACCGTCTCGGGCCCTTGTGCCTGAACCGAAGTGTTGCCGGCGAGAGCCGGAATCGCGCCCTCGACGCCCTTGCCGTCCGGTTTATGACACGAGGAACAGTAGCTCAGGTAAGTCCCGGCGCCCGGCGCTCCGGCCGCGTTGAAAGCCTGGAGATCCTTGGTCTTGTAGGTTTCCTTGGCCTTCTGTGTGCGCAGATACGCGACCATCGCCTTGAGGTCGGCATCGGTCATCTTGGACAGGGATTCCTGGATCGTCTGGCGCATGGGGCCAGCGGCGACGCCGGGGCGGTCACCCGGAGCGGTTCCGGTCTTGAGATAGGTCACCACCTGCTCATCGGTCCAGGCGCCGATGCCCGTGTGGTCGTCGGGCGTGATGTTGGGCGCATACCAGCCGTCGATGACGCCACCGCCGAGCTTGCCCGCCAAGCCGCTGTTGCCGACGATCTTGTTGGCGTTGTGACACATGCCACAATGGCCCAACCCTTCCACGAGGTAGCCGCCCCGGTTCACTTCGGCGGACGATTCAGGGTCGGGCTTGAACTCCCCCGGCGTGAAGAACGCCGTGCGCCACGTGATCAGAGCCGTGCGGATGTTGAACGGAAACGGGATCTCGGAAGGCTTGCGGACCTCGCGCACGGCTTCGAGGGACTGGAGGTAGGCGAAGATCGCGTCGGCATCCTCCCGGGTGACCTTCGTGTACCAGGCGAAGGGGAACGCCGGGTAGAGATACGATCCGTCCTTGGTGATGCCGTCGTGGAAGGCGCGGTAGAACTCGTCGGCACTCCAATTGCCGAGCCCCGTCTCCTTGTCGGGTGTCAGGTTGGGCGTGCGGATCTTGCCGATGGGCGTATCGAGGACATAGTTGCCGGCAAACGGCTTGCCGCCGGGAGCGGTATGACAGGCGACGCAATCGCCCGCGGTGGTGAGATACTCGCCGCGCTTGATCAACGCGGCCTGGGCATCCTGGGCGGCTGCCGGCTCGATCGCGGAGCATAGGAGAAGGCCAGGGCCGAGGCCGAGGGCGACGAGGCGATGCATCACACCTGTTCTCCACACGATCAGAAATCTGGAACTATATTAACTCATGGCTCGGGAACGCGACGGTTTTCGGCATTGTTCCGCCAGCCGATCCGGGTGCGTTGCCGCAGGCGGCGCACGCTTTGGTGGCAGTTCGCAGACGCAGTCCGAGCTCCGTCGCGTGCGCCAGGAACGAGAGGAACAGGCACGCGGCAGTCGTCCACCACGGCCCGCCCGTCAGCGCCGTCCGGACGGCGAGCATCAGGGCCGCGCCCGAGGCGAGGTTGAACAGGAGGGGGCGCAGGGCGAGCCGGCGCCCCCATGCCACGAGGACGAGGGCTTCGCAGGCGACGAGGACGAGGATGGCGTCGACGACGTGCCCGGAAGCGAACAGCCAAGCCATCGCCTCACGCCGCCCCGAACGGGCCGTTGAGGCGCACGATGGCGCGGTTGAGCACGGCCGCGATGCCGACCCAGGCGAGGTAGGGCAGGAGGAGCACAGCTCCGAGGGTGGAGACCCGCAATGTCACGAGGATCAGGGCGAGGATCGACAGCCACAGCAGCACCACCTCGGCGAGCGCCCAGTCGGGTCGGCGCATCCGGAAGAAGATCGCGCTCCAGGCGATGTTCAGGACGGCATTGACCGCGTAGGCGACCAGGAGCGCGCTGCGCCGCTCCGGGCTCGCATCGGCGTTCCAGGCCAGGACGGCCGAGATCGCCGCGAGGGTGAAGATCGTGGTCCAGATCGGCCCGAACGCCCAATCCGGCGGTTTCCAGTCCGGGCGGCGCAGGCTTTGGTACCAGGGACCGATGGTGGTGAGTACGCCGCCGGCCACCGCGACCACGAGGGCGATGCCCGCCGCCACGGCGATCGGCGTCCAGTTCCACTGGCCGGATTCCATCACGGTGAAACCCACCAGAACAGATGGGCGAGGTCCTTGAAGAAGATCCGCACGTGGGCGACGGGCTTGGCGCGGACCAGCTCCTTGTTCATGTAGGAATCCCAGGTCAGCTGCTGGACGTCCTTGTCGCGGCAGATGGCGACGAAGCGCTCGCGCAGGGAATCGTTGCGATACCAGACGCCCTGCATGATGCGCAGGATGAAGAAGATGCGGCCATGCAGGCGCATGAACCGCTTACGGGCCAGGGCCAGGGCCGAGGCCTTGCCGGTGACGAGGAAACGCTCGGCGGCCTCCGCCGCCAGCCGCCCGCCGAGCATCGCGTAGTAGATGCCCTCGCCCGAGGCCGGGGCGACGATGCCCGCGGCATCCCCCGTCAGCAGCACGTCGCGACCATTGTCCCATTTGCGCAGGGGCTTGAGGGGCAGCGGGGCTCCCTCGCGGCGCACGGTCTGCCCGGCATCGAGACCCGTGGATGCCCGCAATTCGCGGATGGCGCCGCGCAGGGAGAACCCCTTGCGGGCGCTGCCCGTACCGATGCTGATGGTATCGCCGTGGGGAAAGACCCAGGCATAGAAGTCGGGCGAGAGCTTCCCCTGATAATAGACGTCGCAGCGCGTCGCCTCGACGTCGCCGCCCTCGGGCGGCAGGCGGACGATCTCGTGATAGGCGAAGACCTGTTTCATGGCGGCGTGACCGGGGATCTCGGCCCGCCCCACCGTGGAACTCGCCCCGTCCGCCCCGATCACGAGGCGGGCTCGCACCCGGCGCGGCGCGTTGCCCTGCCGGTAATGGACCGTCGCCAGCCCTTCGGCATCGCGGTCGATCCGGTCGAACGTTGCCGCGCGCAGGTCCGCCCCGGCGAGGACGGCGCGATTGCGCAGCCAGGGATCGAAATGCTCGCGATCGACCATGCCGACGAAGCCGTCGCCGATCGGCATGTCCACCCGCTGGTCCTTCGGCGAGATCATCCGGGCGGAGCGGACCTTGGCCACCAGCAGATCGTCGGGGATCGCGAAGTCGCGGATCAGGCGCGGCGGGATCGCACCGCCGCACGGCTTGATCCGGCCCGGCTTGTCGAGAAGGAGGACCCGCCGTCCCGCCCGGGCGAGATCGGTGGCGGCCGTGGCCCCGGCGGGACCGCCGCCCACCACCACCACGTCGAAGGTTTCCGGCTCGGACATGCTGAACATGGACGTCACCTCGTGGACAGGCTCGGCGCGAAGGGGGCGTGATCGGAGCGGGGCGCGCGGCGCGCGGCCGGGGTGTGGGCGACGCGCAGGGCGAGGGCTGCGCCGACGAGGAACAGTGCGGCCTCGGCCGCGAACACGCCGGCATAGGCCTGAACCGGCGGCAGGACGAGGCGGGCTGCGTCCACCGCCACGGTGCCGAGAAAGCCACCGGCACCGAAGGCGACGCCTTGCGCGGCGCCCCACACGCCCATCCGGGTGCCGCGCTCGGCCTCGCCGCCGGCTCCGGCGAGCCCCATCATCGACCCGATGGCGGCCACCGCGAAGGCGCCGTTGGCGAGCCCGAGGGCGAACACGGCGGTGCGCAGCGGGAAGTCCGGGCCGACGAGACCGCCGCCCGCGATGGCGAGGAGTGCCGCCGCCGAGCCGACGCACCCGAGCGTCGTCCACACCTTGAGGGAGCCGAGGACGGGGCCGCCGATCCCCATGGTGAGCCCGGCCACCAGAAGCATGCCGGCGAGCACGCCGCCGTGCTGGAGCCCCGCGAGTTTGGTGGTTCCCCCAGGCGTCATCGCGAATACGTGGCCGGCGAAGGGTTCGAGGATGAGCTCCTGCGCGCTGTAAGCGAGCATGGCGACGAAGATGAACACTGTGAAGCGCCGCGAAGCCGGCTCGGCCCACACCTGGGCGAGCACCGCCCGGAACGGCTTCTTCGTCGTTGCGTCCCGCGTGTCGCGGGCCGCCACGACGGGCTCGACACCGCGCACGGCCAGGGCCGCGACGCAGAAGGCGATGGCCGAAACCGTGCCGGAAACGGCGACGAGGCGCGCACCGGAGAACGGATCGAGGAAATGGCCGGCGAGCGGTGCGGTGATGGCGAAGCCCGCGATCATCATCACCCAGACGACGGTGGCGGCCGCCCCCCGGCGCCGGTCCTCGACCCCGGTGGCGAGGAGAACGAGGAGCGAGGTGCCGGCCGCGCCCGCCCCCATGCCGACGGTGAGGAAGGACAGCACCGCGAGGGCGAGACCGGCCGTCTGATGCGTCTCGGCGAGGGCCGTGGCCACGGCGGCGCCGAATCCGCCGAGTGCCAGGGCGGCCATGCCGCCGACGATCCATGGGGTACGACGGCCGTGCACATCGGAACCGTAGCCCCAGCGCGGCCGGAGAATCTGGACGGCGTAGTGGAGGGCGACGAGGCCGCCGGGGACGATGGCCGGCAGGGCGAGTTCCACCACCATCACGCGGTTGATGGTCGAGGTCATCAGGACGACCACCGAACCGAGCGCGGTCTGGACCAAGCCCAGGCGAACGATCTGCCACCAACTGAATGCGAACGGTGCCATCCACCGGCCTCCCTGGCGCCATCGGCACGTCGGCCGAGGCCGACACCACCCGGGAACGCTAGTGACCGACACCGATCGGTGTCAAGTTTGATTTACACACTCGGCATCACGATTCCGGTGCCGGAGCGCTCACGCCTCGTCGGTGGTATCCGGTCCGTCGAGGTCCCCGATCCCGTAGCGGCGCAGCTTGGCGTAGAGGCCCTGCCGGCTGAGGCCGAGCATCTCCGCCGCGGAGGCGCGATTGTCGCGTGTGATGCGCAGGGCCGCTTCGATGCACAGACGCTCGATGAGATCGGTGGATTCCCGCACGAGGTTCTTCATCGAGACCCGCCCGACGAGTTCGGTCATCTGCTCGACGGAGCGCGGCAGTTCGCGGCCACCGGACGCCACCGGCGTCGTGCGTCGCGGGGCGCTGCGAATGGTGAAACCGAGGCAGGGCTGCGCACCACCCGGGACCGAGACGGCGGCCACCTCGACATCCTCCACGGCCCCGTACTCGCCGCGAAAGCTCGTCGCATAGTGCCGGACGGAGCCGTGTTGGACCAGCGTCGCGAACAGGGCGGCGGCCTCGGTCTCCTCGCGCCCGAGCCAGCGGTCGAGGGGCTCGCCCCGCACCTGCTCCTCCGTGGCGAGCTGCGCCAGATCGAGGAATGCCGGATTGGCCGCGAGGATGCGCCGCGCTGGATCCGTGACCACGAACCCCTCGGGCAGGTTGTGGAGAACGTCGAAGGTGCCGGCACTGGAGCGACTCGGTCCGGCCTCGGAGGCATGATTCGCGTCGGGCGTGAGACGCAGGAGGACGCTCGTCGCACTCTCCTGCCGGAACAGGGAGGCGGAGAGCCGCACGGCGCCGCGCGCATTGCCCAGACGGGCATCGAGATCGCCCGCCTGGCCCGTGACCCGCAGGCCGGCGAACAGCGATTCGAGGTCGCGGGTGCTGGTCGCGTCGAACAAGTCCACGGCATCGTGGCCGACGATGCGCTTGTCGGCCTTGCCGAGCAGGCGTGCGGCGGCCGGATTGACCTCGGTGACCCGACGGGTCGACGCATCGACCACCAGAACCGGTTCGGCGCCGAGTTGGAACAGCAGTCGGTAGCGCGTCTCGGCTCCGCGCATGCGCAGGTAGTCGCGTTCGAGGGCCTGCTGGGTCTCGGCCAGGGTGCGCTGGAGCGAGGCCATCGCCCGCAGGTTCCGCCCGATGACGATGACCGGGCCGTCGCTCTTCAGGCGCATGGCGGCGTAGCGCACGGGCAGATCGATGCCCTTGGCCGACATGTGATTGACCTGCCGCCAGCGGGTCACGGAACCCGGTTGCGCATCCTTCAGCAAGGCAGCGATCTTGGGCCGACTCTCGATGGTGACGGTATCGGCCCAGCGCTGGCCGAGCCAGGTCTCGCAGCCCTCGCCCACGAGATCGCTACTGCCGAAGGCCGCGTCGCAGATCACGCCTTCACCGTCGACGACGAGGGACAGATCCGTCGCGGCCGCGACGAGGAGCCCGGCGGCTTGAGCGTCGAGGGGGCCGAGGGTTTTGTGAAGCGCCGCGAACGCGTCGCTCGCGGCTGGAAGCGCCAGGCTATTCAAGGTGCACCACGTGGTAATGTGGTCGGGCGGGTCTTTCAGCAGGGTCTGGCCGGAAGATCAAGCAAGCTTTCGGCGATGCTGATCGCTTGGCGAGCGTCACCTGCGGTTGCATCCGCACCAACGCATTTGCAGGAATCCGGAGCGGCCGTGAAGACCGGTCCACCGACCATGACACGAACCCCACGATTCTGCGAATTCCGCCGCAGGCCGGCGACGGCGTCGTTCAGACTCGGCAGCAGCGCCTCGCAGGCCAGGGACAGGCCGATGACATCGAACCATGTGGTCCGCACCCGCGCGAAGGGGTCGCCCTCAGGATCGCGCGCGGTGCTGGTGACGTCCCAGCCGGCATCGCGGAAGAACTGCTCGACCACGGCGAGACCGAAGCTGTGCATCTCGCCCGGGCACGGCAACAGAAGGATGCTGCGCCCGTGCCGGTGCTGCGGGGTCTCGCCGCCGAAGCGCCGGGTGACTTCGTGCATGATCCGCTGCAGCCGGCCCATGGCCACGGTCACTTCGGCGAAATCGCACAGGTCCTCTTCCCAGAGGACGCCGAGGTGGCGTGCGGTCGGCGCCAGGAGGTCGAGGAGTAGGCTTTCGGGCGTGAGCCCCTCTTCGATCAGCGCTGCGATCCGAGCCTCCACGGCGTCGCCCGCGGGTGCGAGCATGAGCGTGCTAAAGGTCTCGATCTGCTCAGCGCTAGGCAATATACTACATACTTCACCGCGCGGCTCTGGCCGGTGAACGATCATCAGGCGGGGAATGATCTCCGCTTCGACGAGGCGCGCGAGCTCATCGCCCCAGTGTCCCCCTTGGGCGACGCGGCTGAGCCTGGACTCGAGGCTCGATCGACAGAGATCCGGCATGTCGCCGCCAGATCCCTCGTAAGCGAAGCCCTCAACGGACTGCCTCATCTCATCCATTGGAATCTCCCAATGTCGCTGACGGCATTCTTGCTTCGCTACGATCTTGATCGTCGAGCTTCCGCGTCCTCAAGCACGTCTTTTCGGCGGCTTCTCAAACCCTCGACAGCGACCGTGGCCGTGTCGGTGCAGGCCGCGACGATACGCTTCGGAACCATTTTGACAATCCCAAAGCTGTAACTATTCTGCATTCAATCAGTAAATCTCCATTGACGTAAAGCCAGCTTGACACTCGTCCTGGCCGTTCCTAACCTCCCCTCAGCGACCCCCCTGTGAGGGGTCGGACGGGTGGAACAGGGGCGCGGGCGATGAGCCAGAGAGAGGGCCGGCACAGACAGCCTCTCTACGACGCGCAGCAAAGGGCGCGCCGCGACGCCACGGCCTGGACCCTTGTCCAAGGCATTCTGGCCCCGCTTCAATTTCTCGTGTTCCTGGTCAGCCTCGCCCTCGTCCTGCGCACCCTGGCCACGGGCGAGGGGGCTTTTGCGGCCAATGTCTCGATCGTCGCCAAGACGGGGCTCCTCTACGCGATCATGGTCACGGGCTCGATCTGGGAGAAAGTCGTCTTCGGACGCTACCTGTTCGCCCCGGCCTTCTACTGGGAAGACATGGTCAGCATGCTGGTGCTGGCCCTGCACAGCGCCTACCTCGTGGCCCTGGCGACGGGCTGGATCGAGACCAACGGCCTGATGCTTCTGGCGCTTGCCGCCTATGGCTCCTACGCGATCAACGCGACGCAGTTCCTCCTGAAGCTGCGGGCCGCGCGTCTCGATGCCGGACCCGCCGCCCGCCTCGCCGCGGAGGGCGCCCGATGAACGCCCACGCTCCGATCCCCACGGCCGATGCGGGCTGCGGCGTCACCATCCGCCAGGAACGCGGGCAGCGCGCGGTGTTCTGCGGGCTCACGGGCATCGTCTGGCTGCACCGCAAGATCCAGGACGCGTTCTTCCTCGTGGTCGGCTCGCGCACCTGCGCCCACCTCATCCAGTCGGCCGCAGGCGTCATGATCTTCGCCGAGCCGCGCTTCGCCACCGCCATCATCGACGAGCGCGATCTCGCCGGCCTCGCCGACATGAACGAGGAGCTCGACCGGGTCACCCGCCGCCTCATCGAGCGCCGGCCGGACATCCGGCTCCTGTTCCTCGTGGGCTCGTGCCCCTCCGAGGTGATCAAGCTCGATCTGCCCCGCGCCGCCCAGCGCCTGTCGCAGAGCCTCAGTCCGGACGTGCGGGTGCTGAGCTATTCCGGCAGCGGCATCGAGACGACGTTCACGCAGGGCGAGGATGCGTGCCTCGCAGCCCTCGTCCCCGAACTGCCGCGTACGGAGGCCGAGGCCGTCCCCTCGCTCCTCGTCGTCGGCGCCCTCGCGGATGTGGTGGAGGACCAGTTCGCTCGCCTGTTTGCCGAGATGGGCCTGGAGCACGTCGCCTTCCTGCCCGCGCGGCGGGCGGGCGCGATGCCGGCCGTTGGGCCGAACACCCGCATCCTGCTGGCCCAGCCCTTCCTTGCCGACACCGCACGGGCGCTCGAAGCGCGCGGCGCGACCCGGCTGCCCGCCCCGTTCCCCCTCGGGGCCGAGGGCACCACCGCATGGCTGCGGGCCGCGGCCGACGCGTTCGGAGTCGATCCCCGGCGCTTCGCCGAAGCCACGGCGCCGGGCCTGCGCCGGGCCGAGCGGGCGCTCGCGCCCTATCGAGCGCTGCTCGGGGGCCGCCGGGTGTTCTTCTTCCCCGATTCCCAGCTCGAGCTACCGCTCGCCCGCTTCCTGTCGCGGGAAATGGGCGCCACGCTCATCGAGGTCGGAACGCCCTACCTGCATCGCGGCCACATGGCCCCGGAACTCGCCCTGCTGCCGGCGGGCACCGAGGTCGTGGAGGGTCAGAGCCTCGACGCGCAGATGGACCGCTGTCGCGCGGCCCGGCCGGACCTCACCGTGTGCGGCCTCGGCCTCGCCAACCCGCTGGAGGCCGAGGGGCTCGCCACCAAGTGGTCCATCGAGCTGCTGTTCACCCCGATCCAGGGCTACGACCAGGCCGGTGACCTCGCCGAGCTGTTCGCCCGCCCCCTCGTTCGCCGCACCCGGCTGGAGGTCTAGGACCATGCAGCTGACGCTCTGGACCTACGAGGGACCGCCCCATATCGGCGCCATGCGGGTCGCCACCGCCATGCGGGGCCTGCACTACGTGCTGCACGCCCCCCAGGGCGACACCTACGCCGACCTCTTGTTCACCATGATCGAGCGGCGCGACGCCCGCCCGCCGGTGACCTACACCACCTTCCAGGCGCGCGATCTGGGCGCCGACACCGCCGCGATCTTCCAGAACGCCGTGTCGGAGGCCTATGCCCGGTTCCAGCCCGAGGCGATGATCGTCGGCGCCTCGTGCACGGCCGAACTGATCCAAGACGATCCGGGCGGCCTTGCCCGTGCCCTCGACCTGCCGATCCCGGTGATCCCCCTCGAGCTGCCGGCCTACCAGAAGAAGGAGAACTGGGGCGCCTCCGAGACCTTCTATCGGCTGGTGCGGGCGCTCGCCGGCCCCAAGGCCGAGCCCGCACCGCGCGCGGGCCGGCGCCCGCTCTGCAATATCCTGGGTCCGACGGCGCTCGGCTTCCGCCATCGCGACGACCTCGTCGAGATCGAGAAGCTCCTGGGCGCCCTCGGCATCGACGTGAACGTCGTCGCCCCGTGGGGCGCCAGCCCGGCCGATCTCGGACGCCTGTCGGCGGCGGACTTCAACGTGGTGCTCTATCCCGAGATCGCCCGCGCGGCGGCCCAGCACCTCCAGAAGACCTTCGGCCAGCCCCTGGTCGAGACCGTGCCCATCGGGGTCGGGGCCACGATCCGATTCGTCGAGGAGGTGGCGGCGCTGGCGAACGTCGATCCGGCCCCTGTCCTTGCCGGCGCCCCCTCGCGTCTGCCGTGGTACTCGCGCTCCGTCGATTCGACCTACCTCACGGGAAAGCGGGTCTTCATCTTCGGCGATGCCACCCACACGCTGGCCATCGCGCGGGTCGCGGCGGCGGAACTCGGCTTCAAGGTCGTGGGACTCGGCACCTACACCCGCGAATTCGCCCGGGAGGTGCGGGCGGAAGCCGCACTCCACGGCATCGAGGCGACGATCACCGACGACTACCTCGACGTCGAGGCGGCGATTCAGGCCGCCCAGGCCGAATTGGTCCTGGGCACCCAGATGGAGCGCCATATCGCCAAGCGCTTGGGCGTGCCCTGCGCGGTGATCTCGGCCCCGATCCACGTACAGGACTTTCCCGCCCGGCACTCGCCGCAGATGGGGTTCGAGGGCGCCAACGTCCTGTTCGACACCCTCGTCCACCCCCTGATGATGGGACTGGAGGAGCACCTCCTCGGCATGTTCCGCGAGGATGCCGAGTTCCACGACGGCGCCGCGCCCTCGCATCTCACACGACACGGAACGGCCCCCTCCGTGCCCGAGGCACCGGAGCCCGCCGCCCCGGTGATCGACACGCCACCGCAGACCTCGGCTCCCGACGACGCACCGGCCGCCTGGGAGGCTTCGGCCGAGAAGGAACTGAAGAAGATCCCGTTCTTCGTGCGCGGCAAGGCCCGCGCCAACACCGAGCGGTTCGCCCGCGAGCGCGCCCTGTCCCGCATCACCGTCGAGACGTTGTACGATGCAAAAGCGCATTTCGGCCGCTGAGGCCATTCCCATGCGTGTCGTCATCGTGACGATGGACACGCATCTCGCCAGTTCCGTCGAGCGGGCGGGCAGGATCCTGCGCCGCGAGGCCCCGGGCCTCTCCATCGTCCTGCACGCGGCCACCGAGTTCAGCACCGACCCCGAGAAGCTCGCGCGCTGCCGGGCCGACATCGCCACGGCCGACATCCTGCTCTGCGCGATGCTGTTCATGGAGGACCATTTCCAGCCGGTCCTGGCCGATCTCGCGGCCCGGCGTGCCAACTGCGACGCCCTCGTCTGCATGATGAGCGCGACACCGGCCACCCGGCTCACTCGCATCGGCGCCTTCAGCATGGACGGCAGCCAGACCGGGCCGATGGCGCTGCTGAAGCGCCTGCGCGGCTCGCCGAAGACGCGTGCCGCCAGTTCGGGCGCCGAGCAGATGAAGATGCTCAAGCGCCTGCCCAAGATCCTGCGCTTCATCCCCGGCACCGCCCAGGACGTGCGGGCCTACTTCCTCACCCTGCAATACTGGCTCGCGGGCTCGGACGAGAACGTCCTCAACATGATCCGCGCCCTGGTGGACCGCTACGCCGACGGTCCGCGCCGGATCTATCGCGGCACCCTCAAGGCCAGCCCGCCCGTCGAGTACCCCGAGGTCGGCGTCTACCATCCGCGCCTGCCCGGCCGGATGGGCGAGGATGCCGGCGCGCTGCCGGGTCACCAGGGTCGGGGGAACCGCGGCACCGTCGGCGTGCTCGGCCTGCGCTCGTACATGCTGGCGGACAACGCCGCCCATTACGACGGGGTCATCGCCGCCCTGGAGGCACGCGGCCTCGCGGTGATCCCCGCCTTCGCCAGTGGCCTCGACGCGCGCCCGGCCATCGAGCGCTACTTCCTGAAGGATGGCGTGCCGGCCATCGACGCCCTTGTCTCGCTCACCGGCTTCTCCCTCGTCGGCGGCCCGGCCTACAACGACGCGGCCGCCGCCCAGGACATCCTGGCCCGCCTCGACGTGCCCTACATCGCCGCCCATCCGGCCGAATTGCAGACCCTGGAGCAATGGGGCGCCTCCGACCGCGGGCTGCTGCCGGTGGAAGCCACCATCATGGTGGCGATCCCCGAACTCGACGGCGCCACCGGACCGATGGTGTTCGGCGGCCGGTCCGACAAATCGGGCGCGCCCTGCCAGGGCTGCCACGTCGCCTGCGTCTTCCCCGTGGGCGAGGACGACCGGGACATGCATTCCTGCGTCGAGCGCGCCGGGATGCTCGCCGCCCGCGTCGAACGCCTCGTGCGCCTGCGCCGCTCCGAGCGGGCGGAACGCAAGATCGGCCTCGTGCTGTTCAATTTTCCGCCCAACGCCGGCAACACCGGCACAGCCGCCTACCTGTCGGTGTTCGAATCCCTTCACCACACCCTCGTGGCCATGAAGGCGGCGGGCTACGACGTCGCGGTGCCGGGCGACGTCGCGGCGCTCCGCGAAGCCGTGGTCACGGGCAACGCGGCCCGGTTCGGGGCCACCGCCAATGTCCACACCCGCATCCCCACCGACACCCATGTGCGGCGCGAGCGCCACCTCGCCGAGATCGAGGCACAGTGGGGGCCGGCTCCGGGCCGGCAGCAATCGGACGGCGCCTCGATCTTCGTGCTCGGCGCCCAGTTCGGCAACGTCTTCGTCGGCATCCAGCCCGCCTTCGGCTACGAGGGCGATCCGATGCGGCTCCTGTTCGAGAAGGGGTTCGCGCCGACCCACGCGTTCTGCGCCTTCTACCGCTGGCTGCGCGAGGACTTCAAAGCCCACGCCCTGATCCATTTCGGCACCCACGGCGCGCTCGAATTCATGCCCGGCCGCCAGACCGGCCTCTCGGCCGCCGACTGGCCCGACCGCCTCATCGGCGACGTGCCCAACATCTACCTCTACGCCGCCAACAACCCCTCCGAGGGAGCACTCGCCAAGCGCCGCTCGGCCGCGACCCTGGTCAGCTACCTCACTCCGCCCATCGCCCATGCGGGGCTCTATCGCGGCCTCGTCGACCTCAAGGGCTCCATCGAGCGCTGGCGCGGCCTGGATCCGGAATCAAACCGTGAGCGCGGCGACCTCGCCACCCTGATCCAGGCGCAGGCCGCCCTGGTGGAACTCTCCCCGGCCGAACCGGCCTGGACCGACTCCGGGGCCGAGATCGCCCGCATCGGCCGCGCGGTGCTGGACCTCGAATACACCCTGATCCCCCACGGCCTCCACGTGGTCGGCGCGCCGCTCTCGACGGAAGCGCGGGTCGACATGCTCATCGCCATGGCGGATTCCATCCACGGGGTCCGGCTGGAGCGCGCCAGCGTCGCCGCCCTGGTGGCGGGGGCGAGCCCGGAGGCCGCCCTAAGGGCCGGCAGTCCGATCCCGCGGGCGGCCGACCTCGCCATCCTTCGCGAGCTCGGGGCCACCGACGCGCTGCTCGGGCAGGACCACGAGATCCCCGCCCTCCTGCGGGCGCTCGATGCCCGCTTCATCCGCCCCGCCCCCGGCGGCGACCTCCTGCGTACCCCGGCGATCCTGCCGACGGGGCGCAACCTCCACGGCTTCGATCCTTTCCGCATCCCCAGCGCCTTCGCGGTCCAGGACGGCGCCGCCCAAGCCGAGCGCCTCCTCGACCGCCACCGCGCCGACGGCCTGCCCCTGCCGCGCTCCATCGCCATCGTGCTGTGGGGCACGGACAACCTCAAGAACGAGGGCGGCCCCATCGCCCAGGTCCTGGCGCTGCTCGGCACCCGGCCCCGCTTCGACGGCTACGGCCGGCTCGCCGGCGCCGAACTCATCCCCCTCGAAGAGCTCGGCCGACCGCGCATCGACGTGGTGGTCACCCTCTCGGGCATCTTTCGCGACCTGCTGCCCCTGCAGATCAAGTTGCTGGCCGAGGCCTGCCTGCTCGCGGCCTCGGCCGACGAGCCGGTGGAGCGGAACTTCGTCCGCCTCCACACCCTCGAATACCAGCGCGTCCACGGCGGCGACTTCGAGACGGCCGCACTCCGGGTCTTCGGCAACGCCGAGGGCGCCTACGGCTCCAACGTCAACCACCTCGTCGAGAACGGCCGCTGGGACGCGGAAGACGAACTCGCCGAGACCTACTCCCGGCGCAAGGGCTTCGCCTATGGCCGCGACGGGCGCCCGGTGCAGCATTCCGCGCTCCTGAAGAGCGTGCTCGCCGACGTCGATCTCGCCTACCAGAACCTCGATTCCGTGGAACTCGGCGTCACCACCGTGGACCATTACTTCGATACGCTCGGCGGCATCAGCCGGGCGGTGAAGCGGGCGAAAGGCGGGGTCGAGGCACCGGTCTATATCGGCGACCAGACCCGGGGCGAGGGCTGCGTCCGCTCCCTCAACGAGCAGGTCGCCATCGAGACCCGCACCCGCATCCTCAACCCGAAATGGTACGAGGGCATGCTCGCCCACGGCTACGAGGGCGTGCGCCAGATCGAGACCCACGTCACCAACACCATGGGCTGGTCGGCCACCACCGCGCAGGTCGATCCGTGGGTCTACCGCGAGATCACCGCCACCTTCGTCCTCGATCCGGCCATGCGCGAACGCATGGCGGCCCTCAATCCGACGGCGTCGGCCAAGGTCGCCAACCGCCTGATCGAGGCACACGAACGCGGTTTCTGGCAGCCCGACGCCGCCATGCTCGACGCCTTGCGCGAGGCCGGCGACGAGCTCGAAGACCGTCTCGAAGGCATCACCGCAGGGGTCGCAGCATGAACATCGCCATCCGGAACCCGGTCGCGTCGCGGCAGTCTGAAGGAAGCGTTCAGGTCGAACTCGACCCGAACCTCAAGATCGGCACCGCCAAGGTGTTCGCCGTCTACGGCAAGGGCGGCATCGGCAAGTCCACCACCTCGTCGAACCTCTCGGTGGCGTTCTCGAAGCTCGGCAAGCGCGTCCTCCAGATCGGCTGCGACCCGAAGCACGACTCGACCTTCACGCTGACGAAGCGGTTGGCACCCACCGTGATCGATGCCCTGGAGGCGGTGCAGTTCCACTCCGAGGAACTGCGCATCGAGGACTTCGTGGCGGAAGGCTACAACGGCGTCATGTGCGTCGAGGCCGGCGGCCCGCCCGCCGGTACGGGCTGCGGCGGCTACGTCGTCGGCCAGACGGTCAAGCTCCTCAAGGAGCATCATCTTCTGGAAGACACCGATGTGGTGATCTTCGATGTGCTCGGCGACGTGGTCTGCGGCGGCTTCGCCTCGCCGCTCCAGCACGCCGACCAGGCGCTCATCGTCACCGCCAACGACTTCGATTCGATCTTCGCCATGAACCGCATCGTCGCGGCGATCCACGCGAAGTCGAAGAATTACAACGTCCGCCTCGGCGGCGTCATCGCAAACCGCTCGGCCAAGACCGACGAGATCGACCGCTTCAACGCCGCCGTCGGCCTGGAGCGCATCGCGCACTTCCCCGACCTCGACGTGGTGCGCCGCTCGCGCCTCAAGAAATCGACCCTGTTCGAGATGGAGCCGACGCCCGAGCTCATCGCCGTCACCGACGAGTACATGCGGCTGGCCGCCCATCTTTGGGCCGGCGGCAAGCCCCTGGCCGCGCTCCCGATGAAGGACCGCGACCTGTTCGAGTTCCTCGGCTTCGATTGAGGGGAGGGCGCGCCATGACCAGCTACGCGACCCGCCGCTCGCAGCTCACCACCTACTTCGACCGCACCGCCGTCGACGCCTGGGCGCGCCTCACCTCCGACGCGCCGGTGTCGAAGATCCGCGCCACCGTGCGGGCCGGGCGCGACGCCATGCGGGCGAACCTCCTGTCCTGGCTGCCGGAAGACCTCACCGGCCGGCGCGTCCTCGACGCCGGCTGCGGCACCGGAGCGCTCAGCATCGAGGCGGCGCGCCGTGGCGCCGAGGTGGTGGCCATCGACGTCTCGCCGACCCTCGTCGGCCTTGCCCGCGAGCGCCTCGCCGAAGTCCCCGAAGCCGCCCGCATCGACTTTCGCGTCGGCGATATGCTCGATCCCTGGCTCGGCCGCTTCGACCACGTCGTTGCGATGGATTCCCTGATCCACTACGCCACCCCCGACATCGTCCGGGCGCTCGCCGAACTGTCCCTGCGCACCGACGGCTCCGTGGTGTTCACCGTGGCCCCGCGCACGCCGCTGCTCACCCTCATGCACTGGGCCGGCCGCGCCTTTCCCCGCGCCGACCGGGCGCCCGCCATCGTGCCGGTGGCGGAGAGGACCCTGCGCCGCCGGGTCGCCGCAGAACCGGTGCTCTCCGGATTCGGGCTCGCCCGGACGCACCGGGTCAACAGCGGCTTCTACCTGTCGCAGGCCTTCGAGCTGACCCGCACGTCGCCGGGGAGGGGGACGCCATGACCCGCCTCGGCGAGACCATGGCCCGGGGCTTCATGAAGCTCGGACCCGGCATCCTGCCGTTCGCGGATGCGGCCACCGTCGAGCTGCCCATGGGGCGCCTGCTGCGTCTGGCCCTGTTCCAGGTCACCGTCGGCATGGCCGCCGTGCTCCTCATCGGCACCCTCAACCGGGTGATGATCGTCGAGCTCGAAGTGCCGGCCTGGATCGTCGCCGTGATGCTGTCGCTGCCCCTGGTCTTCGCCCCGTTCCGGGCGCTGGTGGGCTTCCGCTCCGACACTCACCGCTCGGTGCTCGGCTGGCGTCGGGTGCCCTACATCTGGTTCGGCACCCTGCTGCAGTTCGGCGGGCTCGCCATCATGCCGTTCGCCCTCCTCATCCTGTCGGGCGACACCACCGGGCCGACTTGGCCGGGCCATGTGGCGGCCGCCCTGGCTTTCGTCCTCGTCGGCGCCGGCCTCCACACCACCCAGACCGTGGGCCTGGCGCTGGCCACCGACCTCGCGCCCGCCCATGTCCGCCCGAAGGTGGTGGCGCTGCTCTGCGTGATGCTCCTCCTCGGCATGCTGGTCAGCGCCGTGGTGTTCGGCTTGCTGCTCGCCGATTTCTCGGCGCTCCGCCTCATCAAGGTGATCCAGGGCGCGGCCGTCGTCACCATCGTGCTCAATGGCATCGCCCTGTGGAAGCAGGAGGCGCGCGATCCGTCGCGCACCGACAAGCGCGCGCCGCGCCAGACCTTCTCGCAATCCTGGGCGGCCTACGCCAACAACGGCCTCGCCCGCCGGCGCCTCGTCGCCACGGGGCTCGGCACCGCCGCCTTCTCCATGCAGGACATCCTGCTGGAGCCCTATGGCGGGCAGATCCTCCACCTGCCGGTGGCGGCGACCACGGCGCTCACCGCGATGCTGGCGGCCGGCGGCGGCCTCGGCCTGCTGCTGGCCGCACGCTGGCTCGGCCGGGGCGGCGACGCGTTCCGGGTGGCGGCGGCGGGCTCCGGTGTCGGTATCCTCGCCTTCTCGGCCGTGATCTTCGCCGCTCCCCTGAACTCCATTCCCCTCTTCGCGCTGGGCGTCACCCTCATCGGCCTCGGCGGCGGCCTGTTCGCCCACGGCACCCTCACGGCCTCGATGGCCAAGGCGGGCCCGGAGGAGACGGGGCTGGCGCTCGGCGCCTGGGGCGCCGTGCAGGCGAGTGCCGCCGGTGTCGCCATCGCGGCGAGCGGCATCCTGCGCGATCTCGGTTCGTACCTCGCCACCTCCGGCGCCCTGGGGGAGGGGATGAACCAGCCCTCCACCGGCTATCTCATGGTCTACCACCTCGAGATCGCGCTGCTGTTCGCGACCCTCGTCGCCATCGGCCCCCTGGTGCGCGACCCCGCCGCCCGGCGCCGCGCGGGGCGTTCCGCCTCGCCCGTCGCCCTACCCAACCCGTCAGCTTGAGAACCGGGAGACACGTCATGGGCAGAGGTGAAATCACGGGCTATGTCGACGTCGCGCAGGTGGTCCTCTACGCGTTCTGGATCTTCTTCGCCGGCCTGATCTTCTACCTGCGCCGCGAGGATCGGCGCGAGGGCTACCCCCTGGAGGCCGAGGGGCTGCCGGGCCGGCGCGCCACCCCGGACCCCATCCTGATCCCGACGCCGAAATTCTTCCACCTCTCCAACGGCGAGGTGAAGACCGCTCCGCCGCACGAGGGTCCCAACACCTGGAACTACCGCGGCCACAAGCACGAGGTCTGGCCGGGCGCCCCCCTGGAGCCCGACACCGACGGTCTGCACGACCAGATCGGCCCCGGCTCGTTCGCCGACCGAGACGATTCCCACGACCGCACCTGGGACGGCGACAAGCGGATCGTTCCCCTGCGGGTGGCCGAGCATTTCGTCGTCCACGAGGACGGCCCCAACCCCATCGGCATGACCGTGTTCGGCGCCGACCGGCAACCCGCCGGCACCGTCTCCGACCTCTGGGTCGATCGGGGAGAATCCATGGTGCGCTACTACGAGGTGGAACTCGGTGCCGGCGGTCGGCGCGTGCTGATGCCCAACACCTTCTGCCGCACGGGCCGCTTCTCGCGCACCGTGAAGACCGAGGCGCTGCTGGCCCACCAGTTCGCCGACATCCCCGCCCACAGGGACCCGGATTCGGTGACCCTTTACGAGGAGGAGCGGATCATGGCCTTCTTCGGTGCCGGCACCCTCTACGCGACCCCCGGACGACAGGAGGCCTTCCTGTGACCCGAGCCCTCAGCCAGACCCACGGCGTCCCCGCCAACCGCTTCGACGCGCCGCCCGGCCTGCCGGCCCCGCTGCCCGCCGGCGAACACATCCTCTGGCAGGGCCGCCCCGGCGGCCTCGCCATCGGACTGCGCGCCCTGCACATCCGCCTCGTGGCCCTGTGGTTTTTCGGATTGGCCCTCTGGGCGGCCGTCCCCCTCGCGGCGGAGGGCCGGCTCGTCGAGGCCGCGATCGCCGCCGGGCCGACGCTCGCCATCGGCACCGGCGCCGTGGCGCTCCTCGGCTTCCTCGGCTGGCTCTCGGCGCGCTCGACCACCTACACCATCACCAACCGCCGGGTGGTGATGCGGGTCGGCATCGCCCTGCCCATGACCCTGAACCTGCCCTTCGGCCTCGTGGACGGCGCCGGCTGCCGGCACTTCTCCGACGGCACCGGCGACCTCGCCCTGCGGGTGAAGCCCGGCAACCGCATCGCCTATCTCCACCTCTGGCCCCATGCCCGACCGTGGCACGTGACGGCCCCCGAGCCGATGATGCGCTCGGTGCCCGACGCGGCCGATGTCTCGGCCATCCTCGCCCGCGCCCTCGCGGCGGCCCGGGAGGTCGAAGAGGAGTCCGCCAACCCGGTGATCCGGCCCCGCGCCCGCGGCCCCCGTCTCGCCACCGCCAGCTGAAGGAGCCATCCCGTGAGTGGACGCACTCTGAACGCCCCCATGGGCCGAGCGAGCTGGTTCCCCGTCGGCGCCGGCCTTCTCCTCGCCTTCGCCCTCGGGACCATCGGCATCGCCCGGCACGAAGGGGTCGGCCTGACGCGAATGCCCCCGGCCCAGCCCGTCCGTACCCTGCGCCTGACCGCCGAGGACCGGGCGGACGGGGCGATCCTCCTGCGCGACGCGGTGAAGGGCACCCTCGTCGCCACCGTGGAGCCGGGCCAGGACAACTTCATGCGCGCCACCCTGAGGGGCTTCGGCCAGGCTCGCCTGCGTGCCGGGTTCGGCCGTGAGGCACCGTTCCGCCTCACCCATTTCGACGACGGCAGCCTTGCCCTCGACGACGAGCTCACCGGCCGCGCGGTCAATCTCGGCGCCTTCGGTCCGTCGAACTTCGTCGCGTTCGCCCGCCTGCTGCCCGAGCCCGGAGCCCCCCGATGATCGCCTGGCTGAACGGCCGCCGCACCGTCGAGGTGCCCTGTACCGTGGAGATCGAGCAGACGCCCGAGAGCCTCCATGCCCACGTGACCCTCGACGCCGACTTCGACATCGAGCCCGGCGACGAGGTCCTCGTCCACGATTCCCCCGTGAGCGTCCCCTACGGCGAGCGTCTCACGGTCCGCCGCACCGCCACGGTGATCCGGGCCGGACGCCTGGAGCGGTTCTGGACCAGGCTCGCCGGGCACCTCGAACTCACCGAACTCTACGAAGTCAGCTTTTCCGAGAGGAGGCGCCTGTGACCGTCTCGATCCAGCACCAGACCGTGAAGCCCAAGCTGCCCATGAATGAGGGCACCAAGGCCGCGCACGAGACCACCTTCCTGTCGCCGCGCTTCTACACCACGGACTTCGAGGAACTCGACCGCACCGACGTCGAGCCCGTGCGCGCGGACTGGGACAAGCTCATCGCCGAGTTGCGCGACGACCCGAACAAGCGCCACTTCACCCGCAATTCCGATTTTGACGCCGACATGTCTGGCCTCGACCCGGAGCTGCGCAAGGAGTTCATGGACTTCCTCGTGTCGTCCATCACCGCCGAGTTTTCCGGCTGCGTGCTCTACGCGGAGATGCGCAAGCGCGCCAAGAACCCCGATATCCGCGAACTGTTCGGCTTCATGAGCCGCGACGAGGCCCGCCACGCCGGGTTCATCAACGACGTGCTGAAGGACTTCGGTATCGGCGTAGACCTGGGCTTCCTGACCAAGTCCAAGAAATACACTTTCTTTCGCCCAAAATTCATCTTCTACGCCACCTACCTCTCCGAGAAGATCGGCTACGCCCGCTACATCACCATTTTTCGCGAATTGGAGCGCCATCCCGAGCGGCGCTTCCACCCGATCTTCAAGTGGTTCGAGAAGTGGTGCAACGACGAGTTCCGCCACGGCGAAGCCTTCGCGCTGCTGATGCGCGCCAACCCGAAGTTGACCACGGGCGTGAACCGCTACTGGATCAAGTTCTTCCTGCTCGCCGTGTTCGCGACCATGTATGTGCGTGACCATTGCCGCCCGGCCTTCCACAAGGCGCTCGGCGTCGATCCGACCGATTACGATTTCAAGGTGTTCCGCATCACCTCGGAAATCTCGAAGCAGACCTTCCCGCTCACCCTCGATCTCGAGAGCCCGAAGTTCAAGCGGGCCCTCGACCGGCTGCTCGCCTGCTCCAACGGCATCGCCGACGCCAAGGCGCAGGGCGGACTGATGGGTAAGCTCAAGCACGGCGCCTGGATCGCGGCCTCGGCGGTGAACTTCGCCCGGCTCTACGCGCTGCCGACCCTCGACAACCCGATGCCGGCCGAAATCCGCCTCGAGCCGGTCTGGTAGGGCGATGGCCGCCTACGCCGTCCCCGCCCTCTACGCGGTGGTGATCTGGTGGTTCTCCACCGGGCTCATCATCCTGCTCGATCACCGCCCGCGCTCCACCCATCCCTGGAGCATGGCGGGCGGCACCCTGGTGCTCGCCGGAGCCCTGTGGGCCATCGGCACCAGCGCGGCGGACACCACCGAAGCGGGGGCCTACACCGCCTTCACCGGCGCGCTGCTGGTCTGGGGCTGGCAGGAGATGAGCTACTACATGGGCTTCGTCTCCGGGCCACGCACGGTGGCGTGCCCACCGGGCGCACGCGGGTTCGCCCGCTTCCGGGCGGCGCTGGCCACCAGCCTCTGGCACGAAGTCGCCATTATCGCCGGCGGCCTGGCGATCCTGTGGCTGACCTGGGGCGGCCCCAACCGCTTCGCGCTGTGGACCTACCTCATCCTGGCGGCCATGAACCTCTCGGCCCGGCTCAACATGTTTCTCGGCGTGCGCAACCTCAACGCCGAGTTCCTGCCCGCCCACCTCGCCTATCTCGCCGGCTTCCTGCGCAACCGGGCGATGAACCCGCTGTTCCCGCTCTCCGTCGCGGCGGCCGCGTCCGGCACCGTCTGGCTGGCCGCCGCCGCCCTGGGGGAGGGCATCGGCACCCACGAGCTCGTCGGCTTCACCGTCGTCACGACGCTCATGGCACTCGCCACCCTGGAGCACGGCTTCCTCATGCTGCCGCTGCCCTCGGCCGCCCTGTGGCAGTGGAGCCTGCCGGGGAAGAACGCCGCCCCGCGCGCAGCCCCCATGGGCGGTGGGGCGGATTACGGCGCGGTCGCTACGCCACCCCTCACGGCCCGGAGCCGGGAGGCGCACGAAACCGTCGGCTGAGCGTCGCCTTGCGACCTTCGCCACAAGAACGGGCAAAGACCACTGCAGAGAACGGGAAGGGGACAGGCCATGAACTACGAAAACTTCTTCGCCGCCGAACTCGACGGCCTCCACCGCGAGGGCCGCTACCGGGTGTTCACGGACCTGGAGCGGCACAACGGCCGCTTCCCCCACGCCACGCATCACACCCCCGGCGGCACCCGCCCGGTCACCGTGTGGTGCTCCAACGACTATCTCGGCATGGGCCAGCACCCGGTTGTGCTCGATGCCATGCACGAGGCCCTCGACCGCTGCGGCGCCGGGGCCGGCGGCACCCGCAACATCTCGGGCACCAACCATTATCACGTGCTGCTGGAGCAGGAGCTCGCCGACCTCCACGGCAAGGAGGCCGCGCTCCTGTTCACCTCCGGCTACGTCTCCAACTGGGCGGCGCTCGGCACCCTCGCGGGCAAGCTCCCGAACTGCGCGGTGTTTTCCGACGCCGAGAATCACGCCTCGATGATCGAGGGCATCAAGGCGAGCCGGGCCGAGCGCCACATCTTCCGCCACAACGACCCGGAGGATCTCGACCGCAAGCTGCGTCTGGTCGACCCCTCCCGCCCGAAGCTCGTGGCCTTCGAGTCCGTCTATTCCATGGACGGCGACATCGCCCCCATCGCGGAGATCTGCGACGTGGCGGAAGCCCACGGCGCGCTCACCTACCTCGACGAGGTCCACGCGGTCGGCCTCTACGGGCAACGCGGCGGCGGCATCTCCGAGCGCGACGGCCTCGCCCACCGCCTCGACGTCATCGAGGGGACGCTGGGCAAGGCGTTCGCGGTGCATGGCGGCTACATCACCGCCTCGGCGAAGCTCTGCGATTTCGTCCGCAGCTTCGCCTCGGGTTTCATCTTCACCACCTCGCTGCCGCCCGCCGTGGCGGCGGGCGCGGCGGCCAGCATCCGTCACCTCAAGGCCAGTGGATCGGAGCGTACCCGGCATCAGGAGCGGGTCGCCACCGTCCGCGCGCGCCTCGACGCGGCCGGCATCCCGTACCTGCCCAACGACAGCCACATCGTGCCGGTGATGGTCTGCGACCCCGTGCTGTGCAAGGCGATCAGCGACACCCTGCTCGACACGTTCGGCATCTACGTCCAGCCGATCAACTATCCCACGGTCCCGCGCGGCACCGAGCGCCTGCGCATCACCCCGTCCCCGCTCCACACGGATGCCGACATCGACCACTTGGTGAATGCGCTCAGCACCATCTGGGGCCGGATGGGCGTCGAGCGCGCGGCAGCCGAGTAGACCCTGCTCCCCATCACACGGGGAGATGCGAACGACGCGTCGAGACAAGGTGAAATCGGCCCCATGATCGTCAACGGATCGACCCACGCGGTGCATCGTAAACCGGCCTCCGTCGCACCCCCGAACGCGGAGACCGGCGTGATCCGGGCGGCGGGACGGGCGAAGCCGGCGCGTCCGGACACGGCGCCGTACGCGCCGGCCCCGAGCTTCCCGTTCTCGGCCATCGTCGGCCAGGACGAGATGCGCCAGGCGCTCCTCATCGCGGCCGTGGACCCGTCCGTCGGCGGCGTCCTCGTCTTCGGCGATCGCGGCACGGGCAAATCCACGGCGATCCGGGGGCTCGCCGCCCTCCTGCCGCCCATGCGGGCGGTGGCCGGGTGCCCCTATGCCTGCGATCCCGCCCGGCCGGGCGATCTGTGCCACCTCTGCCGCGACCACGCCGGCGGCCTGAAGGTCCACACCGTCCCGGTGCCGGTGGTGGACCTGCCGCTCGGCGCCACCGAGGACCGGGTGGTGGGCGCCCTCGACCTCGAACGGGCGCTCGCCCACGGGCAGAAGGCGTTCGAGCCGGGGTTGCTGGCGCGGGCCAACCGGGGCTTCCTCTACATCGACGAGGTCAATCTCCTCGACGATCACCTCGTCGACCTACTCCTCGATGTCGCGGCGTCGGGGATCAACACCGTGGAGCGCGAGGGTCTGAGCATCCGCCATCCCGCCCGCTTCGTGCTGGTGGGCAGCGGCAACCCGGAGGAGGGCGAGTTGCGCCCACAACTCCTCGACCGCTTCGGCCTCGCCGTCGAGGTGACGACGCCGACGGATCTGCCGACCCGCATCGACGTGGTGCGTCGCCGCGACGCCTACGAGCGCGATCCGGAGGCGTTCTGCGCCGCCCATGCCGGGGCGGACGCGGCGATCCGCGAGACCCTCACCCGCGCCCGCGCGCACCTGCCGTCGCTCACCGTGCCCGACGCCACCCTGGAGGCGGCCGCCCGGCTCTGCCTCGCACTCGGGACCGACGGACTGCGGGGCGAACTCACCCTCATGCGCACGGCCCGGGCGCTCGCGGCCCTGGAGGCGGCCGACACCGTCGGCGTCGATCACCTCGCCCGCATCGCCCCGGCGGCCCTGCGCCATCGCCTGCGCCGCAATCCGCTCGACGAATCCGGGTCCACCGCCCGCGTCACCCGGGCCGTGGCGGAGGTTTTCGCCCCGTGACCACCTGGGCCGACGCGGTGCTGGTGGCGCGCCTCGCGGCGGCCGATCCACACGGGGTCGGCGGCGTGGTCGTGCGTGCCGGCGCGGGCCCCGTACGCGAGGCCTGGCTCGCAGCCCTGCGCGTAGCCCTTCCGAGCGACAGGCCGATGAGGCGGATGCCCGGCAGCATCACCGATGCGCGCCTGCTCGGCGGCCTCGATCTACCCGCCACCCTCGCGGCCGGACGTCCCGTGGCGGAGACCGGGCTTCTGGCCGAGACCGATGGCGGCCTCCTCGTCGTTCCCATGGCCGAACGCCTGTCACCCGGGCAGGCGGCCCGTCTCGCCGCGATCCTCGACACCGGCACCGTACGGGTGGAGCGCGACGGCCTCGGACGATGCCACCCGGCACGCCTCGGGGTGATCCTTCTCGATGAGGGTCAGGGCGACGACGAGGCCGTGCCGGACGCCCTGGCCGACCGCCTCGCCCTGCACATCGATCTCACGGACGTCCCCTGGCGCGATGCGGTCCCGGTGGACGACCCGTCCCACGCCGAAGCGTCCGATCCGGGGGCAGAGGACGTTCTCGGCGCCCTGTGCCGGGCCGCCGACGCCCTCGGGGTGGTGTCGCTCCGCGGTCCGCTCCTGGCCGCCCGGGTCGCGCGGCTGCTCGCCCGTCTCGAGGGGCGTGCGGTTCCGGGCGAGAACGATACGATCCGGGCCGCACGCCTCGTTCTCGGCCCGAGGGCGACGCGGATGCCCACAGCCGAACCGACGCCCGAGGCCGCCGTGCCCGAGGAGTCCGCGCGGGAGGAGACCACGCCCGAACCGGATACCCCCACCGAGCACGAGGAGACCTCCGCCTCCCTCGACCAGCGCATGGTCGAGGCCGCGCGCAGCGCCCTTCCGCCCGGTCTTCTCGCCGGGCTCATCGCGGCGGGAGCACGCCCGCGCCAACCGCGGGCCGGCAAAGCGGGGGCCGCCGCCGCGTCGCCGCGCGCCGGACGGCCCCTGGGCACGCGCGCCGGCGATCCGCGCCAGGGACGCCTCTCCCTCGTCGACACCTTGCGCGCCGCCGCACCCTGGCAGCGTTTGCGCCGGACGGCGGGCGAGCCCCAGGGCATCCGGATCCGCCCGGAGGATCTACGCGTCACGCGCTTCGTCCAGCGCACGCAGACCACGACGATCTTCGCCGTCGATGCCTCGGGTTCGGCCGCCCTCGAACGCCTCGCCGAGGCCAAGGGCGCCGTGGAGCTGCTCCTGGCCGAAGCCTATACCCGCCGGGACCGCGTCGCCGTCCTGGCGTTTCGCGGGCTCGGGGCCGAGTTGATCCTACCCCCCACCCGCGCCCTGGCGCGGGCGCGGCGGGGTTTGAGCGCGCTGCCCGGAGGCGGGGGCACGCCGCTGGCTGCGGGCCTCGATGCAGCGGCGGCACTCGCCCGGAGCGTGCACCGGGGCGGGGGAACGCCGGTGGTGGTGGTGCTCACGGACGGACGCGCCAACATCACGCGCGCGGGTGCGGCCGGCCGTACGCAGGCAGGCGCCGACGCCCTCGCGGCAGCCACGGCCCTGCGGGCCGACGGGGTCCGCACCATCCTCATCGACACGGCGGCCCGGCCGCAGGACACCGCCCGCCGCATCGCCGAGGCCATGGGTGCGCGCTATCTCCCCTTGCCCTACGCCGATGCGGGGGCGATGCGTGCCGCCATCCGGGCGGCGACCTGAGGGAGCGATCATGTCCGCGCCGAGCGATCGACCCGCCTGGGAGCGCGAAGGCGCGGATTGGCCCCACCGCGAGGCCAGCCGTTTCGTCGAAGCCTCTGGCCTGACCTGGCACGTCCAGACCTTCGGCGACGCCGCTGCTCCGGTGCTCCTGCTCCTGCACGGCACCGGCGCGGCCACCCATTCGTGGCGCGGCCTCGCTCCCCTGCTGGCGCAGGATTTCTTCGTCGTGGCGCCGGATCTCCCCGGCCACGCCTTCACCGATCCGCTGCCCGCGAACCGCCTGTCCCTGCCCGGCATGGCGGCGGCGATCCGTGATCTCCTCTCCGCCCTCGGGGTGGTCCCGGAGGTGATGGTCGGCCACTCTGCCGGCGCCGCGCTCCTCGTCCGGCTCTGCCTCGACGGCCTCGCCCCCCGCCACCTCGTCGCCCTCAACGGGGCGTTGACGCCGTTTCCCGGCCTCGCATCCGTGCTGTTCCCGAGTCTCGCCCGGATGCTGTTCCTCAATTCGGTGACGCCGCGAATCTTCGCCTGGACCGCCGACCGCCCGGCGGTGGAGCGCCTCATCCGCGGCACCGGCTCGCGTCTCGATGCCGGGGGGCTCGATCTCTATCGGCGCTTGTTCCGCTGCCCCGGCCACGTCGCCGGAGCACTCGGCATGATGGCGAACTGGGATCTGGCGGCGCTGGACCGCGCCATCACCCGGCTCACCGTGCCGACGACCCTGGTGGTGGGCGGCGACGACCGGGCGATCTCGCCCGACACCGCCTTCGCCCTACAGAAGCGCCTGCCCCATGCGCGGGTCGAATTGCTGCGCAACCTCGGCCACCTCGCCCACGAGGAGGCGCCCGCGGCGGTCGCCGGGATCATCCGCCAGCTCAGCCCGGCACGGGCCGCGGCAGAGGCGTAAAACAGCGCTTGCGTCCCGTCGCGGACGCGGATTAGTGTCACCTTATGTTGACACTCGCCGACATGCCGAACCCTGTGACGAGCTCCGATCCGCGCGCCCACGCGGTGGTGATCGGCTCCGGCTTCGGCGGTCTGGCGGCGGCGATCCGCCTCGGCGCCCGGGGTTACCGGGTCACGGTGCTGGAGCGCCTGGAGCAGCCCGGCGGTCGCGCCCGCGTCCACCGCCAGGACGGATTCACCTTCGACGCCGGCCCGACCATCGTCACGGCGCCGTTCCTGTTCGAGGAGCTGTGGCGCCTGTGCGGCCGGCGCATGGACGACGATGTGACGCTCGTGCCCATGCGGCCGTTCTACCGCATCCGCTTCGACGACGGCGCCACCTTCGACTACAGCGGCGACATCGCCGCCATGCGGGCCGAAGTCGCGAAGTTCTCATCCGCCGATGTCGCCGGATACGAGGCCTTCATGGCCCGCTCCGAGGCGATCTGCCGGGTCGGGTTCGAGGAACTCGGCCACGTGCCGTTCTCGTCGGTCACCGACATGCTGCGGATCATGCCGCGCCTGCTGCGCCTCGGTGGCCACCGCTCGGTCTACGACCTCGTCGCCAGCTACATCCGCGACGAGCGCCTGCGGACGATCTTCTCCTTCCACCCGCTGCTCATCGGCGGAAGCCCGTTCCGGGCGAGCGCGATCTACTGCCTCATCGCCCATCTCGAGCGGCGCTGGGGCGTCCACTTCGCCATGGGCGGCACCGGACGCCTCGTCGACGGCCTATGCGACCTCATCCGGGGGCAGGGCGGGGCGCTACGCTGCGGCGCCGACGTCGCCCGCATCACCGTGGCGGGTGGAAAAGCCACGGGCGTCACCCTGGCGAATGGCGAAGCGATCCCGGCCGAGATCGTGGTGTCGAACGCCGATTCGGCCTTCACCTACGGGACTTTGCTCGGCGGCACCGCCAAACGCTGGAATGCCCGGCGCCTCGGGCGCGCGCATTCCTCCATGGGCCTGTTCGTCTGGTACTTCGGCACCAGCAAGAAATTTCCCGATGTCGCCCACCACACCATCCTGATGGGCCCGCGCTATCGCGGCCTCATCGAGGACATCTTCACCAAGAAGCGTCTGGCGAAGGATTTCAGCCTCTACCTGCATCGGCCCACCGCCACCGACCCGATGCTGGCCCCGCCCGGACACGACGCGTTCTACGTGCTGTCGCCGGTGCCGAACCTAGACGGCGGCCAGGATTGGGCGGCGCTCGCCGAACCCTACCGGGAGGCCATCGCGCGGCATCTGGAAGCCACGGTGATGCCGGGGCTCTCCGAGAGCCTCGTTACGTCGAAAGTCACGACCCCCAACGACTTCGCCAGCGATTTCCTGAGCTATCGCGGATCCGGCTTCGGCCTCGAACCCGTGCTGACGCAATCGGCGTGGTTCCGGCCGCACAATGCGTCCGAGAACGTGCGCAACCTCTACCTCGTCGGGGCCGGCACCCATCCGGGCGCCGGACTGCCCGGCGTCCTCTCCTCTGCCCGAGTCCTCGATTCCGTGGTGCCGGATGCGCGCGTCTTCGCCTGAGGCCGTCAGGCCGTCCTTCTGGGCAACCCCCGAGCCCGACAGGCCGCCCCTCTGGGCGACGCCGCACGCCGACGCCGCCGACCGGGCCGCGTGCCGGAACGCGATCCGGGCGGGCTCGCGCAGCTTCTTTGCCGCCTCCGCCCTTCTGCCGGCCCATGTCCGGCGCCCGGCCTACGGGCTCTACGCGTTCTGCCGCCTGTCCGACGACGCCGTCGACGACGTGGCGCCCGTCGCCCGGACAGCGGCCGCGGCCCGCCTGTCCGCCCGCCTGACCCGCGCCTATGACGGGCGCCCCGCCGACGCCCCCGCCGACCGGGCGCTCGCCGACCTCGTCGTCGCCCACGCCATCCCGCAGGCCCTGCCCATGGCGCTCATCGAGGGGCTGGCCTGGGATGGGGAGGGCCGGCGCTACGCGACGCTCTCCGACCTCACCGCCTACGCCGCCCGGGTCGCCGCCAGCGTCGGCGTGATGATGACCCTGATCATGGGGTCACGCGATCCGGCCGTCCTCGCCCGGGCCTGCGACCTCGGAATCGCCATGCAGTTCACCAATATCGCCCGCGACGTCGGTGAGGATGCCCGTGCGGGCCGGCTCTACCTGCCCGTCGACTGGCTGAGAGAAGCCGGGATCGATCCGGAGGCCTTCCTGACCGACCCGCACCCGAGCCCGGCCCTGGCGGGCGTCGTCGCCCGGCTGCTCGCGGCGGCGGACCTCCTCTACATCCGCTCGGAAGCGGGCCTCTCCGGCCTGCCGCGCGCCTGCCGGCCGGCGATCCGCGCGGCTCGGCTCATCTACGCTGAGATCGGACGGGAGTTGGAGCGCCAGGACCTCGATCCGGTGACCACCCGGGCTCGCGTCGATGGCCGGCGCAAGGCGGCGCTCCTGGCCCGCGCCACCCTGACGCCCACCTTCGCGCCCGCGCAGGATCGCCATGCGCCGCCCCTGGCCGAGGTCACGTTCCTCGTCGCGGCCGTGGCCGCACAGCCGGTGCCCGCCGGTCCGGCCTGGTGGGACGTGCCCGGCCAGATGGCCCGGGTCCTCGACCTCGTCGAGACCCTGCGCGAGCGCGAGACCTTTGCGGGACCCGCCTTCGCGCCCGAGGGGTCCTCGCACGCCGTCCCGTGAGCGACCCGTTCTTCGCCGCCCTCGACATCGGCCTCGTGTTCGGCCTGGCGCTCGGTCTCGCCCTCTGGCAGCTCGTGGCGCTCAAGCGCGGCATCCGCCGCGACCGGGAGGCGGCCGCCCGCGCGAAGGCCGAGGCCGGCGATTCGTGAGCGCGACCGACCATCCGTCGGACACGAAGGCCCGCCTCACCCGAGCGGACGCGGCATCCGGAACGGCAGCATCCAGCGCACCAGGGGGTTCTTGAACCGGTCGAGCGACAGGCTCTCGTGGACCGGGCGCACCCGTTGCCCGCAGAGGGTCGTCTCCAGCAGGGAGCGGGCATAGAACGGCGTGTCCTCGAAGGTCCGCACCACCCGGGCCGTGCCATCGTCGCTGCGGGTCGAGCGGGGAATGCGCCACAGGCGAGTCGCCGGCAGGGCGGCGGGGCGGGGTGGATCGATGTCGCGCGGCGCGCCGGTGGCGTCGAAGCGCAGGGACAGGTTCTGAACGGTGCCGTCGCGGCGCCGCACGTCGTAGAGAATCGCGGCGCCGTCCGTGAGATCGGCCCGGCACCAGGTCCAATCCGTGAAGGCGTCCTCAAGGGGCGTATCGCCGTGGTTGGTGTCGAAGTAGGCCGTCCCGGTCCAGGTCAGCGACGGCTCGGTGAGGGCGACCTCCACGGGCGAGGACGGCGCCATCGGCCACCAGCGATGCCGGCCCTGTCCATCGAGGCTGAACGGGCCGGGGGTGAGGCCGGTGGGGCGAACCCGCACGGTGCCGCGGACCCGTGAGGGGATCGGTGCCGTCACCTCGTCGAGGTTGATGGTGAGGGTGGTGCCGTCCCAGGCGAGATCGCTCGGACCGATGGCGAGATGCGTCGCGTCCCGCGACACGGCCCGGCGCCCGCGCTCGGTCATGCAGAAGCGGTTCGACCGCTCCCCGTAGAGCACCACGTTGACGGCGCAGTGCCGGAACGGGTCGCGGCTCCTGTCCCAGGCGTAGTAGGGCGAGAACACCGAGCCGATGAAGGCGATGATGGTCAGCCCCTGGCGCCCATCGGCACTCAGGGCATCGACGTACCACCAGACGTAGCCGCCGCGGCCGACCGGCGTATCGAAGCGCGGGCGGTGCTCCGGTCCGCCAGCAGGCTGTCCGCCGCGAGCCGGCCCGATTGCGCCGCCATCGGCACCCCCGGCCCCGGATGGACGCTGCCCCCGGCGAGGTACAGCCCCGGAATCGCCGTCCGTGCCCCCGGACGCTGGAACGAGGCCATCCACCCGTGCGAGGCCCGCCCGTAGAGGGCGCCCCCCGTCCCCGGAAACAGCGCCCCGAACCCCGCCGGCTCCGTCGTCACCGTCGCGGGCGTATCCGTCAGTGTCAGCCCGGAGGCCCCCAGGCGGCGATGAAGGGCGCTCGTGCATGTGGCGATCTCCGTAGGCGTGAAGGTGCCGCCCGCAGGCGCGTTGACGAGGCAGAGCAGGCGCTCGGCCCCGGACACGTCAGGGGCCGTGTCGCCCCGGTCCTGGGCGCAGACATAGACCGTGGGGTCGGTGGGCAGCCGCCCCCGGGCGATGGCGTCGAACTCGGCGGCATAGTCGCCGGAGAAGAACACCGTGTGGCGCAGGAGCGGGAAGCCTTCGGAGCAGGCGTTCATGCACAGGGTCACGGCCGAGAGCGAGCGCTCGGCCGGCGGAACCCGCTCGGCCCCCCGGGCGGCTTTCGCGCCGAGGAGTCCGTCGCCCAGCGCCGCCGCGTCGGCGTTGCAGATGACGGCGTCCGCCGGGATGCGCTCGCCGTCGGCGAGGTCCACGCCGGTGACGCCGGTGCGGTCGGTGACGATGCGTGCCACGTGGGCGCCATAGCGCAGGCGCGCACCGCGCTCGGCGGCCAGATCCGCCACCGCCCGGGCGAGGGCGCTGAGGCCGCCCGCGACATGCCAGACCCCTTGCGATTCGACATGGGCGACGAGCATCAGGGTGGCGGGCGCCCGGTAGGGCGAGGCGCCGCAATAGGTGGCATAGCGCCCGAAAAGCTGGCGCAGGCGCGGATCGGCGAAATAATCCCCCAGCGCCGACCACAGGGTGGTGAAGGGCTGGATGCGCCAGAGATCGCCGAGCCCCGACAGACCGGCGCGGCGGGTGAGGGCGAGGGGACTCGGCCGCTGCCCCCGGATGAACGGGCCTTCGAGGGTCCGGTAGACCGCCTCGGCGCGGGCGCGGAAGCGGTCGTAGCCCTCGGCCTCGCGGGCGCCGGCAAACGCCCCGATGGCGTCGCGGGAGGCGCGCGGATCGGCGAACAGGTCGAGGTGGCCGTCCGGCCCCCAGGTATGCCGCGCCAGGATCGCCGCCGGGCTGAGCGCGACGCGCCCCTCGAGGCTCGCGCCGCATTCCGAAAAGATCTCGTCGAGGACCCAGCGCATGGTGAAGACCGTGGGGCCGGCCTCCACGGCCCGGCCGTCGACGGAGACGCTGCGCATCTTGCCGCCCGGATGCGCGGCGCGTTCGAGCACGGTCACGTCGAGGCCCGCATGGGCCAGCCGGAGGGCCGCCACCAATCCGCCGATCCCCGCTCCGATGACCACGACCCGCACGCGCCGGCTCCTCCGTCACCCAAACCAGTCCTTGACGAGTGTCAATATTATCTGACACTTTCGGTTGGCAAGTTAAAAAGACAGATGCTTCCGCCGGGAGAGACGTCAGATGGATGCCAACCGTCGCATCGAGCGCACCCTCGACACCGCCGTGGCCCACGCGGAAGCACCCGGTGCCCCGCCGCGCCTCGCCGAGGCGATCCGCTACGCCGTGTTCCCGGGCGGTCACCGTATCCGGCCGCGCCTGTGCCTGTCCGTGGCCCGGGCCTGCGGCGACGACGACCCGGCGGCCTCGGACGCGGCGGCCGCCGCCATCGAGCTGCTGCACTGCGCCTCCCTCGTCCACGACGATCTGCCGTGCTTCGACGACGCCCCCCTGCGCCGGGGCCAGCCCTCCGTCCACGCCGCCTTCGGCGAGCCCCTGGCGGTGCTGACCGGGGACGCCCTCATCGTCTCGGCCTTCGAAACCCTGGCGCGGGGGGCGACGCGCTCGCCGCGACGCCTCGCCGCCCTCGTCGGCCTCGTCGCCCGCGCGGTGGGCTCGCCCAACGGCATCGTGGCGGGCCAGGCCTGGGAATCGGAGCCCACCGTGGCGCTCACCGAGTACCAGCAGGCCAAGACCGGCGCCCTGTTCGCCGCCGCCACCGTGACGGGGGCGGCGGCCGCCGGTGCGCCGGCCCTGCCGTGGCGCCTGCTGGGGGAATGCCTCGGCGAGGCCTATCAAGTCGCCGACGACCTGCGCGACGTCGCCTGCCGCCAGGAGGAGGTCGGCAAGCCCGTGGGCCGCGACGCGACCCTGGGCCGGCCCAACGCCGCCGCCCTGCTGGGCATGGGCGGCGCCCTCGCCCGCCTCAAGCGCCTCGCCCGCGAGGCCGTCGAGGTGATCCCGGCCTGCCCGGGTGCCGATGCCCTCCGGGCCGAGATCGAAGCGCAGACCCGGCTGTTCCTGCCGGCCCACCTCGTGCGGGAACTGGCCTGACGGCGGGCGGCCACCATGGCCACCCCACCGGTGACGGCGTCGGCGGCGGGCGTGGACAAGCTCCCCGGCGGTAGCGCGCCACCGAAGGACTCGTGGCGGGCGCGGTGGCGCGCCTTCCGCACCCGCACCATCGCCAAGCCCGGCTTCCAGCGCTGGGCCGCCGGCTTTCCCCTCACGCGAACCATCGCCCGGGCGAACACGAAGGCCCTGTTCGATCTCTGCGCCGGCTTCGTCTACGCGCAGACCCTGTTCGCCTGCGTGCGCCTCGACCTGTTCCGCATCCTGTTCGACGGCCCCCTGGCGCCGGACGCCGTGGCGGCGCGCGTCGGCCTCGCACCGGACCGGGCCGAACGCCTCCTCAAGGCCGCGGCCGCCCTCGATCTCCTCGCCCGCCTGCCCGACGGCCGCTTCGCCCTCGCCGACCTCGGCGCGGCGCTCATCGGCAACCCCTCGGTTGCGGCGATGATCGAGCATCACGCGCTTCTCTACGCGGACCTCGCCGACCCCGTCGCCCTCCTGCGCGGGGAAGCCGGCCCCACCCACCTGTCGCGCTACTGGGCCTATGCGGACGCCGCCCGCGGCGATCCCGCGAGCGCTGAATCGGTCGCGGCCTACAGTACCCTGATGGGCGCGTCCCAGTCCCTGATCGCGCAAGACATCGTCGAGGCCTATCCACTCCGCGACCATCGGCGCATCCTCGATGTCGGCGGTGGCGAGGGCGCTTTCCTGCGGGAGGCCGCCCGCCACGCCCCCGGCCTCGGCCTGATGCTGTTCGACCTGCCGGCCGTGACGGCCCGGGCGGAGAGGGCCTTCGCCGAAGCGGGCCTGAGCGCGCGCGCAAAAACCTTCGGGGGCGCCTTCCCGGACGATCCCCTGCCGAGCGGGGCCGATCTCGTCTCGCTGGTACGGGTGGTCCACGACCACGACGACGGCAAGGTCCGTGCCCTCCTGCGTGCGGCTCACGCGGCTTTGCCCCCGGGCGGCACGCTTCTCATCGCCGAACCCATGGCGGGCACGCCCGGAGCCGAGGCGATGGCCGACGCCTATTTCGGCTTCTACCTCCTCGCCATGGGCACCGGCCGCTGCCGCACGGCTGCCGAGCTGACGCAGCTGCTCGCCGAGGCCGGTTTCGGCGGGGTCCGCGAGGTCCCGACCCGCCGCCCCCTCCTGACCCGACTGCTCGTGTCCAACCGATTAGACAGCACCAATCGTAAGTAATGCTTGACGAATAAAAGTGTCTATCTAGGATGACACATACGGGCCGCACGTCGATGGCCCCACGGACAAGGGGAGGGCCGGAACCATGCAAGCGCGTGCCATCGTCCTCCACGAACCGGAACGGATCGCCCTCGACACCCTCACGCTCGATACCCCCGGCCAAGCCGACGCCTTGGTCGCGGTCGCCTGGAGCGGCATCAGCACCGGCACGGAGCGTCTGCTCTGGTCCGGCCGGATGCCGGCGTTTCCCGGGATGGGCTACCCCCTGGTGCCCGGCTATGAATCCGTCGGCACCGTGATCGAAGCCGGCGCGGAATCCGGCGTCGCGGTCGGGCAGACCGTGTTCGTACCGGGGGCACGCTGTTTCGGCCCGGTGCGCGGCCTGTTCGGTGGCGCCGCCTCCCATCTCGTCAGCGCCGGCGCACGCCTCGTCCCCCTCGACCCGTCCTTGGGCGAGCGCGGCATCCTCTTCGCCCTGGCGGCCACCGCCCAGCACGCTCTGGGCGCGGCCCCGTCCGGTCCTTCGCTCATCGTCGGGCACGGCGTGCTCGGGCGCCTGCTGGCCCGCCTCACCGTGGCCGCCGGCGGCACGCCGGTGGTGTGGGAGACCAATCCCATCCGCGCCGAGGGGGCCGACGGCTACGCCGTGCTCCACCCCGATGCCGACGCCCGGCGCGACTACGCCACGATCACGGATGCCAGCGGCGATGCCGGCCTCCTCGACACCCTGATCGGACGCCTGGGGGCCGGCGGCGAGATCGTGCTGGCGGGGTTCTACGAGGCGCCGCTCGCCTTCACCTTCCCACCCGCCTTCCTGCGCGAGGCCCGCATCCGGGTCGCGGCGCAGTGGAAGCCGGAGGATCTCGCCACCGTCACGGCGCTGGTCGCGTCGGGGCACCTGTCGCTCGACGGTCTCGTCACCCATCGCCAGCCGGCCGCCAACGCGGCGCAAGCCTACCGCACGGCCTTCGGCGAGCCCGCCTGCCTCAAGATGATCCTCGATTGGAGTGCCGCATGAACATGCAGCTGAACGGCGCCGCCCTGAAGGCATCGGAAGCGCTTCGCGCCGAGGCCGGCATCGAGCCCGATCCCGTGCCGGTGAAGGCCACCAAGGAGACGCAGATCATCGCGATCTACGGCAAGGGCGGCATCGGCAAGTCGTTCACCCTGGCCAACCTCAGCTACATGATGGCCCAGCAGGGCAAGAAGGTACTGCTCATCGGCTGCGACCCCAAGAGCGACACCACCTCGCTGCTGTTCGGCGGCCGCGCCTGCCCGACCATCATCGAGACGTCCACCAAGAAGAAACTCGCGGGCGAACAGGTCGCCATCGGCGACGTCTGCTTCAAGCGCGACGGCGTCTACGCCATGGAGCTCGGCGGGCCGGAGGTCGGGCGCGGCTGCGGCGGGCGCGGCATCATCCACGGCTTCGAACTCCTGGAGAAGCTCGGCTTCCACGAATGGGGCTTCGACTACGTGCTCCTCGACTTCCTCGGCGACGTGGTCTGCGGCGGCTTCGGCCTGCCCATCGCCCGCGACATGTGTCAGAAGGTCATCGTCGTCGGCTCGAACGACTTGCAGTCGCTCTACGTCGCCAACAACGTCTGCTCGGCGGTGGAATACTTCCGCAAGCTCGGCGGCAACGTCGGCGTTGGCGGCCTCGTCATCAACAAGGACGACGGCACCGGAGAGGCCCAGGCCTTCGCCGCCGCCGTCGGCATCCCGGTCCTGGCCTCGATCCCGGCCGACGACGACATCCGCAAGAAGAGTGCGAACTACGAGATCATCGGCCGGCCCGAGAGCCCGTGGGGCTCGCTGTTCGCCGATCTCGCGCAGAACGTCCACGACGCGGCGCCCAATCACCCGACGCCGCTCTCCCAGGACGGGCTGCTCGGCCTGTTCAAGGGCGAGGCGGTCGGCAGGGGCGTGACGCTCGTACCCGCCACCTTCGAGGACATGTGCGGCACGGCCCACGTGGTGAAGCCGTCCCTCGAAGTCGTCTACGACGAGGTCTGACGCGCATGGCCGTCACCCTCGACATCGCCGATCTGCGCGCCCGTAAGGAGCGCCCCGCTTCGAGCCTCGCGGCCCCGGCCGTCCCGGCCGAGGTGGTGCTCGCCGCCACGAAGGGCGACGGCCTCGGTTGCCATTCGGGCAAGGCGACGATGCGGGCGGCGGCCGAGGCCGCCGGGATGTCCGACACGCTGGAGCAACTCCGAAAGGATTATCCGCAGGGGCCGCACGACCAGCCCCAGAGCATGTGCCCGGCCTTCGGGAGCTTGCGCGTCGGCCTGCGCATGCGGCGCACGGCGACGATCCTCTCGGGCTCGGCCTGCTGCGTCTACGGGCTGACCTTCACGTCGCATTTCTACGGGGCGAAGCGGAGCGTGGGCTACGTGCCGTTCAACTCCGAGACCCTGGTCACCGGCAAGCTGTTCGAGGACATCCGCGAGGCGGTGTTCGACGTGGCGAAACCCGCCGATTACGACGCCGTGGTGGTGATCAACCTGTGCGTGCCGACCGCCTCGGGCGTGCCCCTGCGGCTGCTGCCGAAGCAGATCGACGGCGTCCGCATCATCGGCATCGACGTTCCGGGCTTCGGGGTGCCGACCCATGCCGAGGCCAAGGACGTTCTGGCCGGCGCCATGCTGAAATTCGCCCGCACCGAAGCCGAGCAGGGTCCGGTCCAGGCCCCGCGGGCGGGGCGGGCCGAGCGCCCGACCGTGGCGCTGCTCGGCGAGATGTTCCCCGCCGACCCGGTGGTGATCGGCGCTCTCCTCGAACCCCTGGGCCTCGCCGCCGGCCCCGTGGTGCCGACCCGCGAGTGGCGCGAGCTCTACGCGGCCCTCGATTGCACGGCGGTGGCGGCGATCCACCCGTTCTACACCGCCTCCATCCGCGAGTTCCAGACCGCGGGCCGCCCCATCGTCGGCTCCGCTCCCGTGGGCCATGACGGCACCGCCGACTGGCTCGACCGGATCGGCGAGGCCTGCGCCGTCCCCCGCGCCACCGTGGAGGCCGCCAAGAACCGGCTGCTGCCGATGATCCGGGGGGCGCTCGCCGCGACCCCGATCCGGGGCCGCATCACCCTCTCGGGCTACGAGGGCTCGGAGCTCCTCGTCGGGCGCCTCCTCGTCGAGAGCGGCGCGGATCTGCGCTACGTCGGCACCGCCTGCCCGCGGACACCCTATGCCGAGGCCGACCGCGACTGGCTCGAGGCGCGCGGCGTCGCCGTGCGGTTCCGCGCCTCCCTCGAGGACGACCTCGCCGCCCTGATGGAATACCGGCCGGATCTCGCCATCGGCACCACACCGGTGGTGCAGAAGGCCAAGGCCCTGGCGATCCCGGCCCTGTACTTCACCAACCTCATCTCGGCCCGCCCGCTCATGGGCGTCGCCGGCGCCGGGTCGCTGGCCAAGGTGATCAACGCGGCCATCGGCAACCAGCACCGCTTCGACACCATGCGGGACTTCTTCGCCGGCGTCGGCGAGGGCCACAGTGCCGGCATCTGGGAGGACGTGCCCAAGCTCCGCCAGAACGTCGCCGCCGCGCCCCGGGGTAAGGCCGCGCACGATCCGATCGGGGAGATGGCCTGATGCTCGTCCTCGATCACGACCGGGCCGGCGGCTACTGGGGTGCCGTCTACGTCTTCACCGCCATCAAGGGCCTGCAGGTCGTCATCGACGGGCCCGTGGGCTGCGAGAATCTCCCCGTCACCTCGGTGCTGCACTACACCGACGCCCTGCCGCCGCACGAGTTGCCCATCGTGGTCACGGGGCTCGCCGAGGAAGAACTCGGCCGCCACGGCACCGAAGCCGCGATGAAGCGGGCGCACGCCACCCTCGATCCGGGCCAGCCCAGCGTGGTCGTCACCGGTTCCATCGCCGAGATGATCGGCGGCGGCGTCACCCCGGAGGGCACCAACCTCCAGCGCTTCCTGCCGCGCACCATCGACGAGGACCAGTGGCAGACCGCCGACCGGGCCATGTCCTGGCTCTGGCAGGAATACGGCGCGCGGAAATTCGCCAAGAAGGGCATCCCGGCCCGGCCCGAGCGCAAGGCCGGCGAGCGCCCCCGCGTCAACCTCATCGGCCCGGCCTACGGCACCTTCAACATGCCCTCGGATCTCGCCGAGATCCGCCGGCTCGTCGAGGGCATCGGCGCCGAGGTGAACCTGGCGTTTCCCCTCGGCTCGCACCTCGCCGACGTTCCGAAGCTCGTCAACGCGGATGCCAACATCTGCCTCTACCGCGAGTTCGGGCGCCTGCTCTGCGAGGCCCTGGAGCGGCCCTACCTCCAGGCCCCCATCGGCATCCACTCGACCACCCAGTTCCTGCGCTCGCTCGGCGAGATCCTCGGCCTCGACCCCGAGCCGTTCATCGAGCGGGAGAAGCACACCACCATCAAGCCGGTCTGGGACCTGTGGCGCTCGGTGACCCAGGACTTCTTCGGCACGGCGAGCTTCGGCATCGTGGCGTCCGACACCTACGCGAGGGGCGTCCGGCACTTCCTCGAAGACGAGATGGGCCTGCCCTGCCACTTCGCTGTGTCCCGCAAGGCCGGCGCCAAGACCGACAACGCCACGATCCGCGACCTCATCGCGAAAAATCCGCCCCTGGTGCTGTTCGGGTCGTTCAACGAGCGGATGTACGCGGCGGAAGCCGGCGCCCGGGCGATCTTCGTCCCGGCCTCGTTTCCCGGCGCCATCATCCGGCGCCACACCGGCACGCCGTTCATGGGGTTCTCGGGCGCGACCTACCTCGTGCAGGAGGTCTGCAACGCCCTGTTCGACATGCTCTTCCACATCCTGCCGCTCGCCCGCGACATGGATGCCGTCGAGGCGACGCCGGCGCGGTTCCACCGCGAGCTGCCGTGGGACGAGGCGGCCCGCGCCGACCTCGACGCCCTCGTCGAATCCCATCCCGTCCTGGTGCGGATCTCGGCGGCGAAACGCTTGCGCGACGCCGCCGAGCGGGCCGCGCGCCGCGAGGATGCGCCCCGCGTCACCCCCGATCACGTGGCGCGCGCGCGCGCCGACACCGCCCTCGGAGCGGCCGCATGAGCGCGCGCGCCCCATCCCTTTCCGGCTGGAGCGGCGCGGCGCCGTCCGGCCGGCCCCTGCCGAGCCTAAGCGCCGCAACGATCCGCCCACAGGAGACGTGCCCCATGCAACGCTCGCTGAACCCGGTCTCCCGCCTGCATCAGGACGCGGTCCAGTTCCGCCTCATCCTGGCGGCGACCTACCCTTTCTTCCTCGCCGCCGCCTGCGCCCAGCGCCTGATGCCGACGCATCCGGTCGGGATCGTGCCGCAGCGGCGCTCGGTCTTCGCCGAGGCGCGCAGCATGGCCGTCTCGGCCATCCCCTTCGTGTTCATGGGATGATTTGCCTCTCCGGGCGCGGCCACTCGAGCCCGCCCGCCACCGACCTCCCATCCGCACTGGAGGGAAGGACCGCCGGAGTCCGTCGAGGCCCCGGTGACAGCCGCCGCGCTCCCGCGCGGCCAGACCCACGGAGGTTCAACCGATGGCCAACGGCATAGTCGAGAAACCCAGCAGCCTGTCCGGGCTGACGGAACCCGAAGCCAAGGAGTTCCACGCGATCTTCCTGACGAGCTTCATCATCTTCACGGCCATCGCCGTGGTCGCCCACATCCTCGTGTGGATGTGGCGCCCGTGGCTGCCGGGACCCAAGGGCTACGCGGCCCTGGAGACGGCGGCCCAGACCGTCGCCTCGCTCATCTCCTGAGGAGGACGCACCATGCACAAGGTCTGGCTTCTGTTCGATCCGCGCCGCACCCTGGTGGCGCTGTTCACCTTCCTGTTCATCCTGGCCCTGCTGATCCACTTCATTCTACTCAGCACCGACCGGTTCAACTGGCTGGAAGGCCCCAAGGCCCCGCGCGCCGCCGATGCGCAGAGCCTCGTCCTGCCGACGATGCCCGCCTGACGGGCACACCCGAGCCAAGGTCAGCGGGCGGGTGGCCGATCCCCGGCCCCCGCCCGCACCACCCATAAGAACCCGACACGAACCGTGACGCTGGCGCCGGGAGGGTTTCGCGATGGCGATGCTGAGTTTTGAACGAAAATATCGCGTCCGCGGCGGCACGCTGGTGGGCGGAGACCTGTTCGATTTCTGGGTGGGGCCGTTCTACGTCGGCTTCTTCGGCGTGACGACGCTGTTCTTCTCCGTGCTCGGCACGGCGCTGATCATCTACGGCGCCGCCCTCGGTCCGACCTGGAACATCTGGCAGATCAACATCGCGCCGCCGGACCTGAAATACGGCCTGGCGCTCGCCCCCCTCAAGGAGGGCGGCCTCTGGCAGATCATCACCTTCTGCGCCGTCGGGGCGTTCTCGTCCTGGGCGCTGCGCGAGGTCGAGATCTGCCGCAAGCTCGGCATCGGCTACCACGTGCCCTTCGCCTTCTCGGTGGCGATCCTGGCCTACGTGTCCCTGGTGGTGGTCCGTCCGTTCCTCATGGGCGCCTGGGGCCACGGCTTCCCCTACGGCATCCTCTCCCACCTCGATTGGGTGTCGAACACCGGCTACCAGTATCTGCACTTCCACTACAATCCGGCGCACATGCTCGCGGTGTCGTTCTTCTTCACGACGACGCTGGCGCTCTCGCTCCACGGCGCGCTGATCCTGTCCTCGACCAATCCGGGCAAGGGCGAAGTGGTGAAGACGCCCGAGCACGAGGACACCTTCTTCCGCGACACCATCGGGTATTCCATCGGAACGCTCGGCATCCACCGCCTCGGCCTGTTCCTCGCCCTGTCGGCGGGCTTCTGGAGCGCCGTCTGCATCGTCATCAGCGGCCCGTTCTGGACCCGTGGCTGGCCGGAATGGTGGGGCTGGTGGCTCAATCTCCCGGTCTGGCGCTGAGAGGGGGGACCGAACAATGGCCTACTATCAGAACATCTTCACGGAAGTGCAGGTCCGGCCCGTCATTCCGGAACTCGGAATCCCCGTCGATTCCGACAAGCGCTGGGGCAAGCCGTTCAACTCCTACCTGTTCGGTCTCATCGGCAATTCGCAGGTCGGCCCGATCTACATCGGGTACCTCGGCGCCCTGTCCTTCGCCTGCGGGCTCATCGCCTTCGAGATCATCGGTCTCAACATGTGGGCGAGCGTGAACTGGGACCCGGTCCAGTTCGTGCGCCAGCTTCCCTGGCTCGCCCTCGAGCCGCCGCGCCCGCAATACGGCCTCAAGGTCCTGCCGCCGCTGGCCGAGGGCGGCTGGTGGCTCATCGCCGGCTTCTTCCTCACGGCCTCGGTGCTGCTGTGGTGGCTGCGCCTGTTCCGCCGGGCCAAGGCCCTGGGGCTCGGCTACCACGTGCCCTGGGCGTTCGCCTCCGCCATCTGGCTGTTCCTCGTGCTGGGCTTCATCCGCCCGGTGATGATGGGTTCGTGGAGCGAGGCGGTGCCGTTCGGCATCTTCCCGCACCTCGATTGGACCGCCGCCTTCTCGCTCCGCTACGGCAACCTGTTCTACAACCCGTTCCACATGCTCTCGATCGTGTTCCTGTACGGATCGACGCTGCTGTTCGCCATGCATGGCGGCACCATCCTGGCGGTCAGCCGCTTCGGCGGCGAGCGTGAGATCGACCAGATCGTCGATCGCGGCACGGCGACGGAACGCGCCGCCCTGTTCTGGCGCTGGACCATGGGCTTCAACGCCACGATGGAATCCGTGCACCGCTGGGCCTGGTGGTTCGCCGTGCTCACCACGCTGACGGGCGGCATCGGCATCCTGCTCACCGGCACCGTGGTCGACAACTGGTACCTCTGGGCGGTCAAGCACGGCGTCGCCCCGGCCTACCCGCAGGTCTATGCGCCCATCGTCGATCCCCTGAGCCAGCCCGGAGGGACCCCATGAAGACCTTCTTCGTCGTCCTCGGGGCCTCCATCGCCTTCTTCCTCACGGTGGCGATGTTCGGAACCTCCGGCTGGGAGCGGCCGCCGCTCACCACCACCCAGAACGGCTTTCGCGGCACGGGCATGGACCAAGTCCATACCCGCGCGGAGGTCGCCGAGAAGAAGGACGCCAACGTGGCGCCCGCGCCGGCCGATCCGGCGGAGGAGGGGGGCGAGCTCGCCGGCCAGACCTACGAGAACGTCAAGGTTCTCAGCGGCCTCACGACCAACGAATTCAACCGCCTCATGGTCTCGATGACGGAGTGGGTCTCGCCCGAACAGGGCTGCACCTACTGCCACAACACCGAGAACATGGCCGACGACAGCCTCTATCAGAAGCGCGTCGCCCGCCGGATGCTGCAGATGACCCAGCACATCAACAGCGACTGGAAGGCGAACCACGTCGGGGGGGCCGGCGTCACCTGCTACACCTGCCACCGCGGCCAGCCCGTGCCGGCCAACATCTGGTTCACCAACCCCGGCCCGAACCGTCCGGGCGGGTTCGTCTCCCGCAACAACGGGCAGAACATGGCCGCCCCCTCCGTCGGCCTCGCCTCGCTGCCCTACGACACCCTGACCGAGTATCTCGCCGACAAGTCCATCGACAACAACGCCATCCGGGTGAACGCCACCACGGCGCTGCCGACCACCAAGGGCAAGCCGATCCAGGATGCGGAGAAGACCTACGGCCTGATGATCCACATGTCGGAAGGGCTCGGGGTCAACTGCACCTTCTGCCACAACACCCGGGCCATCTCGAACTGGCAGCAGAGCACGCCCCAGCGCACCACCGCCTGGCACGGCATCCGCATGGTGCGGGACCTCAACGGAAACTTCATGGAGCCCCTGACCTCGACCTTCCCGAGGAACCGCCTCGGGGTGCTCGGCGACGTGCCCAAGGTGAATTGCACCACCTGCCACAACGGCCAGAGCAAGCCGCTCAACGGCGCCCACGTGGTCGACGCCTATCCGGAACTGACCAAGGTGACCGTGGCCGATGTGGTCAAGACGCCGGCCCCGGCCCCCGACGCCCCCCCGGCGGAAACGCCGGCCGTGCCCGCGACGCCGCCCACGGCCCCGGCCGCGCCCCAGCCCTGAGACGAGAGCGGGGCCGCCGCCCCGCTGTCCGTACCGAGCCACGGCCGCCGGCACCCGCCCGGCGGCCGTTCCGTTTCAAGGGCGGCGGCCCAAGCAGGCTCGCGTTGGCACGCCAACGCTTCACTCTGCTTGGGTCCTTGGTCTGTCGCAGGTCTTCGACGCAAAACCGGAGACCACTTTTGCGAAACCTGCTTGGCGATCCGTGCTATGGACCACGGTCGCCCGCTGCGGCCACCAACCACCACGTGGTGGGATTCGCGTCGCGTACGCCTTGCCTTGGCGTCACGAATCCTGATAAGGCAACCGCCTTTCCGCGATGCGTCCACACACATCGCCGAGGCCGCCGTTCGGGGTGCCTCGTTCCCGGGACCCTATGGACAGGCGGCGGACTTAGATGTCCGGCCGACGTGAGACCGATGAAGATTCGCAACTCCCTCAAGTCCCTCCGTGGCCGTCACCGCGACAACCAGATCGTGCGTCGCAAGGGCCGCGTCTACATCATCAACAAGACCCAGAAGCGCTTCAAGGCGCGCCAGGGCTGAGGCCCGTTCGCCCGCTCCTCTCGGGGCGCGGCAAGCCGGCGGGTTGACGGCATCGGGCGGGGCGAGGAAGCTCACCTCATGCCGTGCCAGATTCCAACCCAGATCCAGCCTCGGACGTCTCTCAAAGCCGCGCTCGTCGCGGCTTTTTGCGTGGGCTTTGTCCCCGTCGCCCACGCGCTGCCGCCTTCCAAGGCAACCAACAGCAAAGCGACCGAGAAGCCGGTCGACAAGCCCCGGACCGCCGTCAGCCTCGACGACCTCTATGCCCGCCTCAAGGCGGCGGAGGACGATGCCGAGGCCAAGGGCGTGGCCCGCCTCATCGAGCAGCGCCTCGGGCGCTCGGGCAGCGCCACGGCCGACCTTCTGACGGAGCGCGCCCGCCAGGCCATGAGCGGCCAGGATTTCCCCCTAGCCGTCGAGCTGCTCGACCGGGCCACCGCCCTGGAGCCGGGCTGGTCCGAGGGCTGGAACCGCCGGGCCACGGTGTTCTGGCTGCTCAAGGACCAGGACGGCGCCATCACCGACCTCAAGCGCACCCTGGTGATCGAGCCCCGGCACTACGAGGCCTGGGCGGCTCTGGGGCGGATCTACCTCTCCATGGACGAGAAAGTCCGGGCGCTGGAAGCCTTCCGCCGGGCCGCCGCCCTGTATCCGCGCATGGACAAGCTGCAGGGCGCCATCGACCGCCTCGCCCCCGACGTCGACGGGCGGGACCTGTAAGACTCCATGCTGCTTCTGAAGGTCTTCGCGGGGCTGCTCGGCCTCGTCGCGATGGTCTTGGGGGCCGGTGCCCTGGCGACCCTCGTCATCACCTGGCGGGTCGAGGCACGGCACCCGCCGCAGGGGCCTTTCGTGCCGGTACCGGGCGGGCGCCTCGCCAGCATCGAAGCAGGCCCGAACCCGTCGACGCGCGGAACCGTAGTCCTTCTGCACGGTGCTTCCGCCAACGCCTCCGACCCCATGGAGGGCATCGGCCGGCGCCTCGCGGCGGACGGGTTTCGGGTGATCGCCTTCGACCGGCCGGGCTCGGGCTGGAGCGACCGGCTGGGGGGCGCCGACATGGCCGAACCGGCCGCGCAGGCGCACGCCATCGCGGCGGCCCTGGCCCGTCTCGGGATCGGCCCGGCCATCGTGCTCGGCCATTCCTGGTCGGGGGCGCTGGCCACGGCACTCGCCCTCGACCACCCCGAACGGGTGGCGGGCCTCGTCCTCGCGGCACCCGTGGCGATGCCGTATCCGCGCATGGGAACGGTGCCGTGGTATTACCGCCTCGCCCTGTGGCCGCCGATGACCTGGCTCCTCGGCCATACGGTGGCGACGCCCGTGGCGTTGTATTACCTGCCGCGCGCCGGTGGGGCGGTGTTCCGCCCCCAGGAGGCGCCTCCGGGTTATCTCGACCGCAGCCGTGCGACACTCGTCGTGCGACCCGGATCGATCGTGGCCAACCTCCAGGACCTCGCCGGCCTGCCGGCAGCCCTGGAGGCCCAGGCACCGCGCTACGCCGGCCTCACCGTCCCGACGCTGGTGATCTCGGGCGACGCCGATGCGGCCGTACCCGTGAACAGGCAGGCGGTGCCCCTCGCGGCCGCGATCCGAGACGCCCGCCTCGTGCTCCTGCCCGGCATCGGCCACATGCTCCAGTACGTCGCCGTGGACGCCCTGGTGCATGAGGTGGAGCGCTTTGCCGACGGAATCACCGCACGCGAGCCGGTCGCGCCGTAGGCCTCCGGACCGGACGCCGACGCGGGCCGCCCGTCCACCGGACCCCACGGATCCCAACCACAGGCTGGAAATCCGTGAGAGCGGGCGTCACGCCTTGGCGGCGTGCTCGCGGGTGACGAAGGCGATGCGCACGAGGTTCGTGGCGCCCGGCGTCCCGAACGGCACGCCGGCCACCACGATCACCCGGTCGCCGATATCGGCGAAGCGCTCGCGCACGGCGAACTTCGCCGCCCGGAACGCCATATCGTCGACATCGCTGGCATCGTTGGTGACGATGGGGTGCGTGCCCCAGCACAGGGCCAGGCGCCGCGCCGTCTCGCGCTTCGGGGTCAGCGCGATGATCGTGGCGTTGGGCCGCGAACGGGCGAGCCGCAGAGCCGTGGAGCCCGAATGGGTCCAGGCCATGATCGCCGTGAGGTTCAGGGCGTCCACCATCTGGTGGGCGGCCGCCGCGATGGCATCGGAGGCGGTGGCGTCGGGCTCGGAGCGCTGGGCCGTCAGGATGGTCCAGTACAGGGCATCGCGCTCCACCTGCTCGGCGATGCGGCTCATCATGGTGATGGCCTCGATGGGGAAGGCACCCGACGCGCTCTCGGCCGAGAGCATCACGGCATCCGCCCCCTCGTAGACGGCGGTGGCGACGTCCGAGACCTCGGCGCGGGTCGGCACCGGGGCGGTGATCATCGATTCGAGCATCTGGGTCGCCACCACGACGGGCTTGCCCATGCGGCGCGAAGAGCGGGTGATGCGCTTCTGCACGCCCGGCACCTGCTCCAGGGGCATCTCGACGCCGAGATCGCCGCGCGCCACCATGATGCCGTCGGAGATCTCGATGATCTCGTCGAGGCGGGTCAGGGCCTGCGGCTTCTCGATCTTGGCCATGACCAGGGCGCGGCCGGCCGCGACCTTCTTCACCTCGGCGACATCCTCGGGCCGCTGCACGAAGGAGACGGCGATCCAGTCGGCGCCGGCGTTGAGGCCGGCTTCGAGGTCGCCCCGGTCCTTCTCCGTCATGGCGGCGACGGGGATCACCGTGTCGGGGAGCGAGACGCCCTTGCGGTTGGAGATGCGGCCGCCGATGACCACCCGGGTCACCGCGCGCCCCTCGGACACCTCCGTCACGACGAGGCGCAGCTTGCCGTCGTCGACGATGACGACGTGGCCGGGCTCGAGGGCCGAGAGGATCTCGGGATGGGGCAGGAACACGCGGGTGACGTCGCCCGGCGTCGGGTCGCTGTCGAGGACGAACGACGCACCGTTCTCCAGCATCGCGGCACCCTCGGCGAAGGCGGCGACCCGGAGCTTCGGCCCCTGGAGATCGACCAGCACGGCGATGGGCCGGCGCAGCTCGCGCTCGATGGTGCGGATCACCTCGATCTTCTCGGGCAGCTTTTCGCGGGGAAGGTGGCTCATGTTGAGCCGGAAGACGTCGGCGCCGGCGCGAAACAGCTTCTCGATCATCTCCGGCGTGTCGGAGGCCGGGCCCAACGTGGCGATGATCTTCGTGCGGCGTGAACGTTTCAAAGCAGTCTCCTCCGAGAGCGGCCCCGCCGGTTTCGAACGACCGGGCGTTGAGCGAACGGCCACAAGCACCCATGGGGCCAGCGCGTCAAGAACACGGTGTGCAGACGACGTTCCGGCCGCGGCGGTGCGATGCGGCCAAGACATGGGCCCGAGCACGGACCCGCGCGCGGGCGAACGACTCGGCGCCCGTTCCAACGCGGGGAATCCTCGGTGATGCAGGACGCAACGAGATGGCGTCTCGCCCTCGACCCGGTCCCTCTCCAGGCTTTCGCCTTCGCGGTACCCATGAGCCGGCGCGGGCCGCCCGCAATGCCTTTGCGCGGGCGTCCTCCACCTCCAGCGTCCCGTTTCCACCGCAAGGGCACGCAGCGGAACAGACTTCTGATGAGAATCATTCGCATTCAGGTTGTTATTTTCGCGAAACTTCAGTGAGTCTTAACCGGAATGCCGCGATTGTGATCACCGGTCGGACAAGCAACCGTGAGTACGTTCATTGTCTTCGCTATCGAACGCCGCGGGCATGCATCGAAAACAAGTATAGCTCTGAAGGCAGGACGACGCATGATCTTCGAGAAGTTTCACCGCGGCAGGTCCGAGACGTCCGCGAAGATGTCGGCCCTCGATCGATCCCAGGGCATCATAGAGTTCGCCCTCGACGGAACCGTGCTGCGCGCCAACGAGAACTTTCTCGCCGTCGTCGGCTATCGCCTGGACGAGATCGTGGGCAAGCCGCACAGCCTCTTCGTCGAACCCGCCATGCGGGAGAGCCCGGCCTACGCGGACTTCTGGGCGGCCCTTCGGAGCGGCACGTTCCAGGCGGCGCAGTTCAAGCGCATCGGCAAGGACGGCCGCGAGATCTGGATCGAGGCTTCCTACAATCCCGTCTTCGACCGGAGCGGCAAGCCCTACGGGATCGTCAAGTTCGCGACCGACATCACGCGCCAGAAAGCCCAGGACGCGGATCGCCAGGGTCAGATCGATGCGATCCACAAGTCCCAGGCCGTCATCGCCTTCGGTCTCGACGGCACCATCCTCGACGCCAACGCGAACTTCCTCGCCGTCGTCGGCTACACGCTGCCCGAGCTCGTCGGACAGCATCACCGCCTCCTCGTCGAACCGGCCCTGCGCGACACGCCCGCCTACGCCGCGTTCTGGAGCGCGTTGCGGCAAGGCGCGTACCAGAAGGGTCAGTTCAAGCGCATCGGCAAGGGCGGTCGCGGGATCTGGATCGAGGCTTCCTACAACCCGATCCTCGATGCCGCCGGCCGGCCCTACAAGGTGGTGAAGTTCGCAACCGACGTCACCGCGCAGGTGGCCCTGCTGGGTGATCTGAATCGTCTCATCGATCGGAATTTCGGGGAGATCGAGGGCGCCGTCCTGCGCTCGTCGGAAGCCTCGAACGCCGCGACCCGGTCGGCGGGCAGCACCGCCCACAACGTGCAGACCATGGCGGCCGCCGCCGAGGAACTCGCCGCCTCCGTGAACGAGATCGCCCACGGCATGTCGAAGGCCCGTACGGCGACGGATGCCGCGCACGGGCAGGTGGAGGCGGCCGGCGCGGTCACCCGCAAGCTCACGGGTACCGCCACCGCCATGACGGGCATCGTGGCGCTGATCCAGAACATCGCGAGCCAGATCAACCTGCTCGCCCTCAACGCGACCATCGAGGCCGCAAGGGCCGGGGAGGCGGGCCGGGGCTTCGCCGTCGTCGCCCAGGAGGTGAAGAACCTCGCCGCCCAGGCGGCCCACGCCACGAACCAGATCGCGAGCGAGATCGACAGCGTCCAGAACGCGTCCGAACAGGTCGCGGGCTCCCTCGATACGATCCAGGTCTCCGTCGGGACCATGCGCGACTACGTGGTCAGCACGGCCGCCGCCATCGAGGAACAGAGCGTGGTGACGCGCGAGATGTCGTCGAGCATGCAGGAGGCGGCCGAGGCCGTGCAGGCCATCGCCCAGAACGCCCTCGCAATCACCGGATCCATCGACGCGGTCTCCCGGGCCGTCGACATGACGAAAGATGCGGCCCGCGTCCTGGCGCGCTGACGACGGTCGACCATCGATCTCGTGGCCTTGCCCGACGGGCGAGCGGCCGCGTCTGTAGGATGGGAATCCCTGCCTCATGGAGCCGGCGAACGATGCGATCCACAAACTCTCGGACGTGGCGCGGATCCGGCAGAGTCTCCGGGCGAGCGTTGCGAAACTCATGGATGCCGCCGAGCACCTGGCGCAGCAGATCGCGGCCCTGGATGCGGCGGAGCGGCAGGTGAGGGCCCTGGCCCTGCGCGAGACGAGCCGGGTGCTCGATGGACATCCCGACCCGGACGAGCGCGGCCGCCTCGGTACGCTTCAGGGGGAAACGAACGCGAACTTCCGGCAGATGCGGGCGGCCTATGCCGAACTGAGTTCCCGGATCGACGCCCTGCTGGGGCAGCACCAGGAACTCTACGACGCCACCTTCGCCCCGGACACGACCGACCGATCCTGACGACACCCGTCCCTGCGGTGGACGTCGTGTCCCGGACACGTCAAACCGACCCGGGGGACCGCGGATCGGACCCGGTCCGGTTCCGGTTCGATCGACGCGACGGGATGAGCCTTAGACAATGCCGACCCTGACCCTGGCCGCCGCCCACGACCTCGCCGTGCGCACGCTCCTACGCTGTGGTGCCGGCCACGACCAGGCCGAGAGCACCGCCGTCGCCCTGGTCGGCGCCGAGGCCGACGGCCTCGCGACCCATGGGCTCATGCGCCTGCTGGCCTACGGGGCGCAGGTTCGCGCCGGCAAGGTCGTGGGCGATGCGACCCTTGCCGTGACGCGGCCCCGGCCCGGGCTGCTCGCCATCGATGCCGGCCACGGCTTCGCCTATCCGGCCCTCGACCGGGCGGTCGCCGAACTCCCGGAGATCGCCCGGAGCCAGGGTGTGGCGGCCGCGGCCATCCGGCGCTCGCACCATTGCGGTGCAGCCGGGCGGCCGGCCGAAGCCCTGGCGGCGCAGGGGCTGGTGGCTCTGCTGTTCGCCAATGCGCCGGCCGCCATGGCGCCCTGGGGTGGCAACCGGGCGGTGTTCGGCACCAACCCCATCGCCTTCGCCTGCCCGTTGCCGGGGCGGCCCCCCATCGTGGTCGATCTTTCGCTCTCGAAGGTGGCGCGGGGCAACATCATCGCCGCCAAGCAGCGTGGAGAGACGATCCCCGAGGGCTGGGCGGTGGATGCGGACGGCCACCCCACCACCGACGCGGCGGCGGCTCTCGCCGGCACCATGATCCCGCTGGGCGACGCCAAGGGCACGGCTCTGGCCCTCATGGTCGAGCTGCTCGCGGCCGGCCTCGTCGGCGCACGCTTTGCCGGCGAGGCGACCTCGTTCCTCGACGCCGTGGGCGGCCCGCCCGGCACCGGCCAGCTCATTCTCGTCCTCGACGCCACCGCCTTCGCGGCGGATGCGTGCGAGCGCTTCGCCGTGCTGGCGGGAATGATCGAGGATCAGGACGGTGCCCGGCTGCCCGGCACCAAACGGCTCGCCGCCCGCGCCCGCGCGGCGCAGGCGGGCATCAGCCTCTCCGACGCGCTGCTCGCCGAGATCGAAGCGCTCTGAGGCCCGCTCAGGGCGCGGGATTCGCTGGCTGGTTCGGATCGGTGAGCTGGATCGTCCAGCTCTTCTGTTCACCGGTGTCGACCTCGTAGAAGCCGTTGCGATCGTAGCCGCGCGCCAGGCAGTCCTCGACGCCCCGGATGGTGAATTCGCGGTCCCGGGTGCACATGAGCGAACGTCCGCTCCACTCGCCGCCGCGCGTGTAGTCCACGGCGTAGACGTAGTAGAACCGGGCCGCCAGGGTCCCCTTGAGCAGGGTCTCGCAGCCCTTGGGCGCCACGTCCCACCACCCCTCCGTCACCCAGCCCTGCGTGTCGCGGTAGCCCAGCGCGATGCCGACCTTGCTGGTCGTGAGGTTGCACATGCGCAGGTCGGCCCGGGCGGGGGCTGCGGTCATGAGGAGAGCGGCGAGCACGCCCGCCCGGACGCTCCACCCCTTGCGGGAAGGAAGGGTCGGGCGACGGCGTCGGCCCATGCCCTGTCGGCTCATCCCCTGTCGGCCCATGCCCTGTCGGCCCATGCCCTGTCGGCCCATGCCCTGTCGGCCCATGCCCTGTCGACCCATGCCCTTACCCGACAAGGATGACCCGGCAATCGTTGACGTTGGTGCGGGTGGGACCCGGCTGGACGAGGTCGCCGATGGTGTCGAAGAACCGGGTCGAATCGTTGTCCGCCAGCATGGCGGCGGGGTCGAGGCCGGCGGCGCGGGCACGCGCCAGGGTGGTGGGGTCGACGAGGCCGCCGGCCGGGTCGGTCGCCTCGCCGCGCCCGCCGTCGGTGCCGTCGGTGTCGGCGGCGATGCCGAGGATGCCGGGTGCGCCGTCGAGCGCGATGGCCAGCGCCAGGGCGTATTCCTGGTTCGGGCCGCCATGGCCTTCGCCCACGATGGTGACGGTGAGTTCGCCCCCTGAGATGATCGCGACCTTGGCGCCGCGAGCGTGGTGGTCGAGGGCGAGCCGGGCGTGCTCGGCCGCGACCTCACGGGCCTCGCCCTCGACATCGGGGCCGAGCATCACCGGCTCGTAGCCGGCGCGGCGCGCGGCCTCGGCCGCCGCCTCCAGGGCGTCGATGGGCCGGGCGATGATGCGGTACTCGGCCCGGGCGAAGGACGGGTCGCCCGCCTTCGGGGTCTCGTTGACGGGATCGTTCAGCAGCGCTTTCGCCGTCTCCGGCAGGGGGATGCCGCGCCGCTCGCAGATGGCACGGGCCTCCGCCAGGGTCGAGGGGTCCGGGACGGTCGGGCCCGAAGCGATCACCGCCGGGTCGTCGAAGGGCACGTCGGAGATCGCGAGGGTCAGGATCGAGCGGGCGTTGCGGGCCATCATGGCGAGGCGCCCGCCCTTGATCCGCGACAGGTGCTTGCGCACGCAGTTGATCTCGTTGATGGGCGCGCCCGAGCGCAGGAGCGCCTTGGTGATGGCCTGCTTCTCGGTGAGGGTCAGGTCGCCGGCCGGCGCGATCCAATTGGCCGAACCGCCGCCCGAGAGCAGCACCAGCACGTCGTCGTCCGGCCCGGCATCGGCGGCGATCTTGAGGGCGTCGACGGTCGCGTCGATGCCGGCCTGGTCGGGCACCGGGTGCCCGGCCTCGACCATGCGGATCATCGGCGCCTCCTCGCCGTAGCCGTGGCGGGCGACCGCCAGGCCGACGATGCGGCTCGCGGCGACGCCGTGCTGCTCCCGGTAGAACCGGCTCGCCACCGCCGCCATGGAGCCGCCGGCCTTGCCCGCGCCCAGGATGATGAGCCGGCCGGGGCCGGGGGCGGGCAGGTGCGGCACGAGGCAGCGCGCGGGATGAGCGGCGGCGATGGCCTCGTCGAGGATGCCGAGGAGGAGGGTGCGGGCGGCGGCGTGGTCGGCGGGGGAGGGCGCGGTCATGGCGTGTCCGTGTATCGCGGAAAGACGGTCGTGGAAGGCCGCCCGGCGTTGCGTCGCCGGATCGTGATTGTTTCGCGGGACGAATTCCCTCGGGCCGGATTGTTGCCGTGCCCGCGCTTGTCCGCGATACGTGCTGTGCCCGACACCCGCCGCCGCGGCAAGGTCGCGGCAAGCATGCGATGACGCGGGACACCCCGCGATGGCGCGGCCGGATGCTTGCACGGCTCCGTCCGCGTTCCGCCCGCCCGAGCCCCGAACGGATCCACGGACCCCGCCGCCCATGCAGCCTCCACATCCCGTCGAGACCATCCCGGGCGATCCGGCCCGGGGCCTGCTGATCCTCTGCGATCACGCCTCCAACCATGTGCCCGACGACCTCGACCGGCTCGGGGTACCGGACCACGAATACGCACGCCACATCGCCTACGACATCGGCGCGGCCGCCGTGACCCGGCACCTCGCCGTGCAATTGGGCGCGCCCGCGATCCTGACCCGGTTCTCACGCCTCATCATCGACCCCAACCGGGGCCGGGCCGACCCGACCCTGGTGATGCGCCTCTCCGACGGCGCCATCGTGCCGGGCAACGCCCGCATCGACGAGGCCGGCAAGGCCGAGCGCATCCGCCGGTTCTACGAGCCCTTCGACGCGGCCATCGACGCCCACGTGGCGGCGGCCGAGGCGACGGGCGTGCCGCCGGCGATCCTCACCATGCACAGCTTCACGCCGTACTGGCGCACCGTACCGCGTCCCTGGCACGTCGGCATCCTGTGGGACCGGGACGACCGCCTCAGCGCGCCCCTCATCGCGGGTCTGCGCGCCGACCCGGCCGATCTCACGGTCGGCGACAACGAACCCTACGGGGGAGGGCTTCCCGGAGACACCATCGACCGGCACGCCCTCGCGCGCGGCCTGCGCAACGCCCTGGTGGAGATCCGCCAGGACCTCATCGCCGAAGAACCCGGCCAGATCGAATGGGCGACGCGGTTCGCCAAGCTTCTGCGTCCGCTGCTGCCCTGATCGGCCTGCGGCGCGCACACGAAAACGGCGGGGCTCTCGCCCCGCCGTCCAATTCATCCCGAGATCGGGCTTACCGGGTGCCGCCCGAGGTCCGACCGTACTGCCAGACCGGGAAGCTGTTCTGCTCGGCATTGCCTTCCTTCGCGGAGGCGTCGTCCCGGCGCGGGGCGATGGAACCGGTGGTGAGTTCATCGTCGAGGGCGCGGCCGGCGGTGTAGCCGGGCGCCGCATGGGCCGAGACACCGGCGGGTGCCGTGTAGCTCTGCGCGAGAACCGGCGAAGCAACGGCACTCAGGCTCAAGACGACGGCGGCGGCGACGGAAGCAAGACGGACGTTCATGACGTTGGACCTTTCAGTATCGCGGTCTCCGTCGAAAAGGCGGTGGGCCGTGAGTTCTTGTGTAGCGCTGATGTAGGCCCGCCCCGAACCGAACGGCGTGCGGTTTGGCACCAGACTGGAAGCGGCGGCGCCGAATCCGAATCGGCCGTCCGTCCTTGACGGCGCGGGCCTGGACACGACCTTTCCTGAACGAGCAGCCCGTCACACCGAGGACATCCCATGACCGAGACCAGCACGCCCGGGACCAGCACGACCGGGATCGACGCCGCCACCCGGACGGAGCTCGAAGCCGCCGTGTTCCGGCGCCTCGTCGCCCACCTGCAGGGACGCACGGACGTGCAGAACATCGACCTGATGAACATGGCCGGATTCTGCCGCAACTGCCTGTCGAACTGGCTCAAGGACGCCGCCGACGAAAAGGGCGTGCCGCTGACCAAGGACGCGAGCCGCGAGGCCGTCTACGGCATGCCCTACGATGCCTGGAAGCGCCTGCACCAGGGCGAGGCGACGCCGGAGCAGCAGGCGGCCTTCACCGGGGCGGCGGCTGAACCGCACTGAAGCCGGCCCCGACGATTCGGCGAAAGCGCGTTCAGGAACAAAAGCTTACGCGACCACGACGGTCTGCGGTCCGGGGCCGTAAGGTCCCGGTAAGCTTGAACGCTTAGTGAAGCGGTTCCGGCGCATTCTCGTGAACGATGCGCCTCGCCAGTCAGGGATTGAGACGAAAATGGCCGCTTCCGCCGCACCCGCCGTCGATGCTTCGTCCGTCGCCGCCGACCAGCTCAAGAGCTTCATCGAGCGCATCGAGCGCCTCGAGGAGGAGAAGGCCGGTCTCGCCTCGGACATCAAGGACGTCTACGCGGAGGCCAAGGGCACCGGCTTCGACGTGAAGGCCCTGCGCAAGATCATCTCCCTGCGCAAGAAGGATCACGCCGAGCGCCAGGAGGAGGAGGCCATCCTCGAACTCTACATGCAGGCTCTGGGCATGGTGTGAGGCGGACGCCGGCCCATGGCACACAACGACGAGGGCCGCGGCATTCCTGCCGCGGCCCTCGTCGTTTCGGGGATCGCCCGAGCGGGGATCAGCGCGCGCCCGGCACCGGGCGGGTGGCAGAACCCGAGAAACGTCCTGCATTGAGGTCATCGCCGGGCGCGCGCGCCGAGAAGCGGGTGGCGACGGCCGCCGGCTGGGTCAGGCTGCCGGCGGGTGCGCCGTCGAGCTTGGTCCGGGTCACGGCGAGGCGCACGGGCGCGGCGCGGCTCGCCGGCTCGGAGGCGCCCTGCGCGGCGGCGGCGAACAGGGCGCGCAACTGCAGCTTCGGGTCGGCGGTGGCGGCAACGAGGCGGGCAGGCGAGGGCGCCTGCGTGGACATCTGGGCTTGGGCGGGGGCGAGGTTGGCCATGCCGGCGGTCCCGAGGCCCGCGACCTGAACCGGCGGACGCTGCGGAGGCAGGGGCATCGTGAGCGCGGCGGCCACGGCGGCGAACTCGGCCGGGCGACGCGGCGGGAGCGGAACCTCGGCCGTCGCTCTGGCCGCATCCCCGGTGTTGCCGTCGGGCACCCTGATCTCCGTGGACTTCTCGGCGGTCAGGAGGGTCTGGGCATCGCGCCCATCGCGGCGCAGGAGGGTCGACTTGAGGGTGTCGTCGGCCGCGGGCGCCGCGTAGGCCAGGGCTGCGCGGGTGCCGGTCTGGTCGTCCGGGTCGGCGCTCGCCACCACCACGCTCGGCTTGGCGCGGGCCCGCGTCGCGGGGGCGGGGGCCGGTGCGGGCGGCTCGCTGCTCGATCCGCCGCCGAACAGGCTGGCGAAGAATCCCCGGATGCTCGGGCCGTCCTCCTCGTCGACCTGCTGGGCCACCTGGGTGATGCCCAGCACGGTACCGCCGCGGGCCAGGACCTCGGCGCGGGCGAGTTCGTAGCCGGGCAGGGGGCGGTTGTCGGCGGGGAGATGGACGGTCTTGCCGTCGGGGAACAGGCGGCTGAGCTGGTCGTGGGTCATGCGCGGCCAGGAGCGCACGGAGCCGACATCGAGATGGACGAAGGGCGAACCCGCGCGCGGGTACCAGCCGACGCCGCCGCGCTGCATCCGCATGCCCACGGCGCGGATTTGGTCGATGGAGACGTCGGGCAGGTAGAAGTCCATCGCCTTGCCGAGCATGTGCTGGCTGTACTCGGCGACGGCGCGGGACCGGCGACGAAGCATGGCGTTGGTGCCGGGCGACCGGTAGGCCGACACCACCGTGATGGGCTCCTGCGAACCGACGGAGCGGTAGGCCTCCCACACGGTGTCGAACAGGCGCGGGTCCATCTTGATGGATTCTTCGGCGCGCCAGTCGCGCAGGAGCCAGTTCAGCTGCTCGAGGGCGGCGCGGTCGTAGCGCCCGTCGCGCTTGAACGTGACGGTGAGGCTTTCCTTGGTGTGGCTGTGGAAGATCGAGAGGGTGCGGGTGTCGCCGTTGGCCACCGCGTCCTGGGTGCCGCGCGTGCCGGCCACGAGGGCCAGGGCGATACCCGAGGCGGCGATGGCGGCACGGCGCAGGCGCGCGGGGCGCGGGCGGGACCGGGGGCCGTGTCGCAGGAACTGACGCACGTTCGTCCTCACCTCTGCCGGATCCCGCGCGCCGGGCGGATCATGGTGAACGCAAGGTTGCCGAAAACCATGAACGTGCGGTTATCGGATCCTCGACTGTCCGCCGGTCGATGCCGTTTATGGCTAAGATCCAACCGTGGCGAAATCGTGCTCCGACGTGCGGCGGCACACGCCGGACGGCTGTCCCGGGGTTTTCCGGTTCGCGGCCGCGCCGCGCCGGGCCGAAACCCTGCCTACCACCAGCCGGAGGACGGCCGCGACGGGGTCGGGGTCCACAGGCCGGGCTCGCCGAAATCCGCCGGCGGTCGCGCGGCGGTGCGGGCGGGCTGCACCGCCCGGACCTCGCGCACGGGCTTGCGCCGCACCTCCGGCGACGGCGTGGTGTTCGACGCCGGCGCGGGGGATCTGGATCCCGCGAGCTTCGGCGTCGCCTTGCCGGCCGGGGCCTTGGCCACGAGCAGACTGCCGGGGGCAAGACCCAGCGCGATCTTCATGCGGGAATCGTAGCCGTAGAGATCCGGCAGGGTCCGGTAGCCGCCGAGATCGTCGACGTAAGCGGTGAAGTAGGCGAGGTGCACGGGCAGCTTCTCGGCGAGGCGGATGGTGCGCTCGCCCTTGCCGATGAGCTTCTTCAGACGCTCCCCCGACCAGGCCGCGGGCAGCACCGAATCGGCGAAGCGGAAGGGATCCTCCACCCGCACGCAGCCGTGGCTCAGCGCCCGGCGCGAGCCGGAGAACAGGGACCGGTTCGGCGTGTCGTGCAGGTAGACCGCATGGTTGTTGGGGAACATGAACTTGATGAAGCCCAGCGCGTTGCGCTCGCCCGGCGGCTGGCGGACCGAGACGTTGCCGTTGCGGTAGACCACCTCGTAGCCGCGCCGCGCCGCGTAGTTCGGGTCGCGGGCGAGGCCGGGCAGGAACTCGTTCTTCAGGATCGAGGGCGGCACGTTCCAGGATGGATTGACGACGGCGTATTCCATGAGGCCGGAGAAGATCGGCGTCGGGCTCTCGGTCTTGCCGACGATGACCCGGGCCTCGTCGCGCTTGACGCCGTCCTTGAACACCCGGACCTGGAACTCGGGAATGTTGACCATCACGTAGTCGCGCCCGAGGTCGGCCGGCAGCCAGCGCCAGCGCTCCATGTTGACGAGGAGCGCGGCCTCGTTGTCGTCGGACACGGGCGCGGCGTCGGGACGCCCCAGGGCCGCCACGGTCTGCTGGGTCAGGGTGCCGGTGACGGGCAGCCCCCGGCGGCGCTGGAACCCGGCGACGGCGGCCGAAACGGCGGAATCGTACGCATCGGATTCGCCCGGCGCCGTGTCGAGGGTCCCCGCCGTGCGGGTCGCGAGGGCGAAGCGGGTGCGCAGGGCCGGCACCCGCGGATCGCGCATGCCGAGCTTCAGGACGGGGCCGGTGGGCAGGTGCACGGTGGGCTCGCCCGCCGGGGCCTGCCCGCCCCGGGCGGCGGCGAGGCGGCCTTTCAGGGCGAGATAGCCCGGCTGGCTCGGGTTGTAGGCCTGGAGGAGGACGCCGGCCTGGACGCCGGCCGGCGCGATCCGGCCCAGAACCGCGTCGGCGGCGGGCAGGTCGAGGGTCGGCGTGATGAGGCGCGACACGCTCGACAGGTGAACGCGTCCGCCGCGTGCGTCGCGGGCGTAGAGGGCGACGGCCGCCGAGAGCTTCAGCTCGGCGTCGGCCACCTGGGCCTCGGTGAGCGGTTGGGTGCCGAGCACCGGCACCGGGTAGGCGGCGGCCTTGAGGCCGTCCTCGCCAGCGGCGGCGAGACGCGCGGCGGCGGCCTTGGCGGCGGCCGTGTAGGCGCCGTCGACGATCCACACGGGCTTGAAGGCGCCGAGCGCGTAGAACGCCTGGATCGCCTCACGGTCCTTCGTGGTCAGGCGCGGCAGCAGGGGGGCGGGGTCGGCGAGACGCGCCGCCACGGCGGCGCCCAAGGGATCGCTCGGCACCGGCGGGGGCGCCTCGGCGACGGGCGCGGGGGACGCGTCGGCCGGCGGAGCGGCGGCTTCAGGGGAGGCGGGCACGGCCACGGGGCTCGCCGTCTCCGGGAGCGCCGGATCGACGGAGGCCTTCTGCACGACGGGAGTGTCCGGCCGGTCCGGCGCGGCGACCTCGGCGTGGGCGCCGTAGCCGAGGCAGCCCGCGACGAGGGCCGACAGGGCGACGGAGGCGGAGCGCGTGACGCCCATGGGTGCAACTCCTGCGGACCGGACGGCCGGTCGCTTCAGTTAAAGATATCGACCGGCGCGTACGGGTGCGCAACGGCACGCCCTCGCGAGAGGGCGCACCTGTGCCATTTTGGTTCAGGCGGCCTCTTCGGCCTTGTCGTCACCGTCGAGCCCGAGGTCCTTGAGCTTGCGGTAGAGCGTGGATCGGCCGATTCCGAGGCGGCGCGAGACCTCCGACATCCGGCCGCGGTAGAATTGCAGGGCGAAGCGGATGATCTCGGCCTCAAGGCCGTCCATGGTCTTCATCTCGCCGGTCTCTTCGGCCACCAGGCTCATGGCGTGGGGATCGCGGACCTCGACCCGGACGATCTCGCGCACGGGCTCGGGCGCCCCGGCCTGCACCATGGGCTGCACGGGGGCGGCCGGGATGCGCACGTCGAAGCCCTCGACCTGGGCGGCGATCTGCGGAAACTCCGCCACGGTGAGTTCATCGCCATCGGCCAGCACCACGGCGCGGAACAGGGCGTTCTCGAGCTGGCGCACGTTGCCGGGCCAGCCGTAGCGGGTCAGCAGCGCCATGGCCTCGGGGGTGACGGCGCGAACCTTCTTGCCCTCTTCCGCCGCGAACCGGGCGCAGAACGAGCGCACGAGATCGGGGATGTCCTCGCGGCGCGCCCGGAGGGGCGGCAGGGTCATGGGGAAGACGTTGAGGCGGTAGTACAGGTCCTCGCGGAAGCGGCCCTGCTTGACCAGATCGAGGAGGGAGCGGTTCGTCGCCGAGATGAGGCGGATATCCACCCGCACGCTGCGCTTAGCGCCCACGGGATCGACCTCGCCCTCCTGCAGGGCGCGCAGGAGCTTCACCTGGGCGTCGAGGGGCAGCTCGCCGATCTCGTCGAGGAAAAGGGTGCCGCCCGACGCCTCGACGAACTTGCCCATGTGGCGCTCGGTGGCGCCGGTGAACGCCCCCTTCTCGTGGCCGAACAGGGTCGATTCCACGAGGTTGTCGGGGATCGCGCCGCAATTGACCGTGACGAAGGCCTTGCCGCGCCGGTCGCCCGAGCCCTGGATGGCGCGGGCGAGGACCTCCTTGCCGACCCCCGATTCGCCCTCGATGAGCACGGGAATGTTGGATTTGGCCGACCGCTCGGCGAGCCGCGTGACCCGCTCCATGTCGGGACTCTTCGAGGTGAGATCCTTGAACGAGAGGGAACCGGAGGCGCGCCGGCGCATGCGGCGGACCTCTTCCTCGAGCTGATCGACCTTGAGGGCGTTCTTGATGGAGACCTGCAGACGCTCGGCACCGGCGGGCTTCACCACGAAATCGACGGCCCCGGCCCGCATGGCGGTGACGACGGCATCGATGGAGCCGTTGGAGGTCTGGACGATGACCGGCACGTCGAGGCCGGATTTGCGCATCTCGGCCATCACGCCGAGGCCATCGAGACCGCCGGGCATCACGAGATCCAGGAGAACCACGTCGATGGGCTCGCCCGAGCGCAAGGCGGCGAGCCCGTCGGCGCCGGTCTCTGCGACCTTCGCGTCGAAGCCGAGCCGGCGCACCATCGCCTCGGCGAGGCGGCGCTGCACGGGATCGTCGTCGACGATGAGGACCGTTGTCGACATGGGGGGCGCCTTGGTCTCGCGGGGAGGTGGCCGCACCGCGAGACGGGCTCGGTGATGCGGCGCCGGACTGTTTCGTTTCGATCCGCAGGGTGCCCCAAGAGCGTAAAGCCGCGCTTAACGACGATCCGACTTTTCCGGGGATTGTCGGTCGGCGACGCCGCACCCCTGCTTTTCCCGCGCCGGGACGTCGGCTTTCGCCCACAAGGCGGTTGATCGCGGGGCCGGCCCGCTCGATATCACCGGGGAGCGGCGCCTCAGTGCCCAGCCCCAGGAAGCCTCCCATCATGCCGAGTCGAGCCGTCGCCCAAGCCAGCCGCGCGGGCATCGTCGCCATTGCCGAAGGGGCCAGCGCCGCACGGGCGGCCGCACTCGCCGCCGACCTCGGCGCCTTGCCCGAATGGGACCTCGGCGACCTCTATTCCGGCATCGACGCCCCCGATTTCCGCGCCGACCTCGCCCGCGCCGAGACGGCCTGCCGCGAGGTCTCCGAGCGTTATGCCGGCCGGCTGGCGGACCTCGCCGTTGGCCCGGACGCCTCCGCGCGCCTCGCCGAGGCGGTCCAGGCCTACGAGGCCATCGAGGATCTGCTCGGCCGCCTGATGTCGTTCGCCGGCCTCGTCTACTCGGGCGACACCACCGACGAGACGCGCGAAAAATTCTACGGCGACACCCAGGAGCGCCTGACGACGGCGTCCAGCCACCTCCTGTTCTTCGCCCTCGAGCTCAACCGCATCGACGACGCCGCCATGGACGCGGCCATGGCGGACGGGCCGCTTTCCACCTACGCCCCCTGGATCGAGGACCTTCGTCGCGAGAAGCCGTTCCAGCTCGACGACCGCACGGAGAAGCTGTTCCTGGAGAAGTCGGTCACCGGCCGCTCGGCGTGGAACCGCCTGTTCGACGGCACCATCGCGTCCCTGCGGTTTCCCGTACAGGGCGAGCAGCTCACCCTGGAGCCGACCCTCAACCGCCTGCAGGACCCGGACGGGGCCGTGCGCAAGGAGGCGGCCGGCGCGCTCAGCGAGGTGTTCCGGGCGAACCTGCGCACGTTCACGCTGATCACCAACACCCTCGCCAAGGACAAGGAGATCAATGACCGCTGGCGCGGGTTCACGGACGTGGCCGAATCCCGCCACCTGTCGAACCGCGTCGAGCCCGAAGTGGTGGATGCCCTGGTCGAGGCCGTGCAGGCGGCCTATCCGCGCCTGTCGCACCGCTACTACGCCCTGAAGGCGAAGTGGTTCGGGGTCGAGGCCCTGCCGTACTGGGACCGCAACGCGCCGCTGCCGAAGGTCGAGCAGCGCACGATTCCCTGGGCGGAGGCCCGCGACACGGTGCTCGACGCCTACGGTGCCTTCTCGCCGCGCATGGCGAGCATCGCGAAGACGTTCTTCGACCGAAACTGGATCGACGCGCCGACCCGGCCCGGCAAGGCGCCCGGCGCCTTCGCCCACCCGACCGTGCCCTCGGCCCACCCCTACGTGCTGGTGAATTACCAGGGCAAGCCGCGCGACGTGATGACCCTGGCGCACGAGCTCGGCCACGGGGTGCATCAGGTGCTCGCCGGCCCCAACGGCGCCCTGATGGCCCCCACCCCCCTGACGCTCGCCGAAACCGCGAGCGTGTTCGGCGAGATGCTGACCTTCCGCCGGCTGCTGGCCGCCACCACCAACGCGACCCAGCGCCGGGCCATGCTCGCCGCCAAGGTCGAGGACATGATCAACACCGTGGTCCGGCAAGTCGCGTTCTACGCTTTCGAGCGCAAGGTGCACCTCGCCCGTGCCGAGGGCGAGCTCACGGCGGAAGCGATCAACGCCCTGTGGATGTCGGTGCAGCGCGACAGCCTCGGTCCGGCCATCACCCTGGATGCGGGCTACGAGCCGTTCTGGGCCTACATCCCGCACTTCATCCACTCGCCGTTCTACGTCTACGCCTACGCCTTCGGCGATTGCCTCGTGAACTCCCTCTACGGGGTCTACGCCAAGGCCGAGGACGGATTCGTGGAGCGCTATTTCGCCCTGCTCTCGGCCGGCGGCGCCAAGCCCTACGGCGAACTCCTGGCTCCCTTCGGCCTCGACGCCTGCGACCCGGGCTTCTGGCAGATCGGGCTCACCATGATCGAGGGGATGATCGCGGAGTTGGAGGCGATGGAGGGCTGAGCGCCGCTTGGTATGCCCCGCCTTTCGTTGTACATTCCGTACAACGAAAGGCGAAGCGTCATGAAACTCGAAGTCAAGAAAATCGGCAATTCCACCGGGCTGATCCTGCCCAAGGAACTCCTGAGCCGGCTCAACCTCGCGCAGGGCGACTGGCTCTCGTTGACGGAGGGCGGCGACGGTTCCGTTCGGCTGTCGCCCCTCGACCCGACCTTCGAGAAGGGCATGGAAATCGCCGAGAAGGCGATGAAGACCTACCGCAACGCCCTGTCCGAGCTGGCCAAATGACGACGTTTGTCTGGCTGACGAGCGACCTCGTCCAGGCCATCCACGCCCGCCAGCTCAAGTTGTTCGGCGGCCCCAGCGGCTTGCGCGACGAGGGTGCCCTCGAATCGGCCCTCGGCCGCCCGGTGAACCGGGTCGCCTATGGCGAGGCCGATCTCGCCGAGCTCGCAGCCGCCTACGCGTTCGGGATCGCGAAAAACCATCCGTTCATCGATGGAAACAAGCGCGCGGCCCTGCTCGCCCTCGTCGTCTTTCTCGGCCTCAACGATATCGACTTCGTCACCGACGAGGCCGAGGCGGTGGTCATGATCCGTGGCCTCGCCGCTGGCGAGATCACCGAAGCGGGCCTCGCCCGCTGGATCCGCGACAACTGGCCGGCCGCCTGACCCCTCTCCCGCGCCGCAACGGCGCAGCGCCCTGGCGCGGGACGCCGATGGGCTTATCTCAAGGGAGCGGCCGGCTTACCGGACGCGTCCTTATCCGAGATCCGAAGAACCCGATGGCCGATCACGACAGCGAAGCCAACCGCTTCTCCGCGCGCGCCAGCCGCTACGCCCGCGTCGGTGCCAATGTCGGCGGGGTCGCCGCCCGCATGGCCGGCGCCCGCCTGTTCGGCGGCAAGGAGGCGCCCAGCAACGCCGCCGCCCTGGCCCAGGCGCTGGGCGGCCTCAAGGGGCCGATCATGAAGGTCGCCCAGTTGCTGGCCACGGTGCCGGACCTTCTGCCACCCGAATACGCGACGGAACTGCAGAAGCTCCAGGCCGACGCGCCGCCCATGGGCGCGGCCTTCGTCAAGCGCCGGATGATGGCCGAACTCGGCGCCGACTGGCAGAAGCGGTTCACGAACTTCGACCTCAAGCCGGCGGCGGCCGCGTCCCTCGGACAGGTCCACCGGGCGACCGGCCTCGACGGCACGGCGCTCGCCTGCAAGCTCCAGTATCCCGACATGCAATCGGCCGTGGAGGCCGATCTGAAGCAGCTGGAGGTCGCCTTCGCCCTGCACCGGCGCATGAGCTCCTGGCTCGATACACGTGAGATCGCGAAGGAAATCGGCGCCCGGGTGCGCGAGGAACTCGACTACGCGCGCGAGGCCAAGCACGCCGTGCTCTATGGCAACGTCCTGCGCGACGTGCCCGAAGTCCGCGTGCCGGCCATTCACACCGATCTCTCCACGAAGCGCCTCCTCACCCTCGGCTGGCTCGAGGGCGAGGGCATCCTGAACTTCTCTCAAAGTCCCATCGAGATCCGCAACCGCCTCGCCCGGGCGATGTTCAAGGCGTGGTGGCACCCGTTCAGCCGCGCCGCCGTCATCCACGGCGACCCGCATCTCGGCAACTACACGGTGTTTTCCGAGGGTGGCGAGGCGCAGGGCATCAACCTCCTTGATTACGGCTGCGTGCGCATCTTCCATCCGCGCTTCGTGGGCGGCGTGGTCGATCTCTATCGGGGGCTCCTGGAGAACGACGGCGCACGCATCGTCCACGCCTACGAGGTCTGGGGCTTCAAGAACCTCAACAAGGAGCTCATCGAGATCCTCAACATCTGGGCGCGCTTCATCTACGGGCCGATCCTGGAGGACCGCACCCGCACGGTGGCCGACGGGGTCAAGCCCGGCGAGTACGGCCGGCGTCAGGCCTTCGAGGTGCATCAGGCCCTGAAAGCCCGGGGACCCGTGACCGTGCCGCAGGAATTCGTGTTCATGGACCGCGCCGCCGTCGGCCTCGGCGCCGTGTTCCTCCACCTGCGCTCGGAACTGAACTACCACCGGTTGTTCGAGGCCGAGATCGAGCGCTTCTCGCTTTCCGAACTCGAGACCCGGCAGGGCGAGGCTCTCACGCGGGCGGGACTCGCCCTGCCGGCGTGACCCTATCGGTGTGACGTCACGCGGCTGGCCCTGCGAAACTTGGCCGGCGCGACAAAAACCGGTTCGTGGCCATTGCGTGGCATGCATGCTGATTGCGAGCCGCCGAGGCTTGCGCTAAATCCCCTTGGAACAAATCAAGACAGATCCATGGGGACGACCACACGATGGCCGATATGAAGACCGTGTCCGGCGTGCATTACAGCCCCGCCATGGACGAGAAGACCCACGAGCAGACCTATCGCGGCTTCGTTCGTTTCGTCGAAATCGGCACCTCCGTGGTGATCTGTTGGGTGCTGGCCCTCGCCATCGGCGGCATTCATGAAGCGTGGCTGACTGCGATCCTCGCCGTCGTGGTGTCCGGCGCCGCCGGTGCCGTGGGCGCCCTCGCGCCGGCCGTGGGCTGGAAGGCCCCCGTCGTGGTCGCGGTCTTGCTTCTGCTCTACCTCTTCTTCGCGTGACGTAGCCCGGGCGCACTGGTATACCAGTCGTCGGGCTCTATATTCCTGCCGAGTTACGGTGGTCCGGACGGATCGCCGAGGGGGCTTCCTGAATGCGCATCGCTGTCCTGACAGAGTCTGATCCCGCGGAGCCGCGGGTCGCGGCGGTGCCCGAAACGGTCAAGAAATTCATCGCCCTCGGGGCCGACGTGACCGTCCAGTCCGGTGCCGGCCTGACCGCCGGTGTCCCGGATGCCGATTACGAGGCGGCGGGTGCCACCGTCGCCTCCTCGGCCCAGGACGCGGCCAACGGGGCCGACCTCGTCCTCAAGGTCCGCCGCCCCAACGGCGACGAGATCGGGCTGCTGAAGCGTGGCGCCACCGTGGTGGCGATCATGGATCCCTACGGCAACGAAGCCGCCCTGGGTGAAATGGCGCAAGCCGGCCTCGACACCTTCGCCATGGAACTGATGCCCCGCATCACCCGCGCGCAGGTGATGGACGTGCTGTCCTCGCAGGCCAACCTCGCCGGATACCGCGCGGTGGTCGACGGTGCCTCCGAGTATGGCCGCGCCATGCCGATGATGATGACGGCCGCCGGCACCGTGCCCGCTGCCCGCGTCTTCGTGATGGGCGTCGGCGTCGCCGGGCTCCAGGCCATCGCCACCGCCCGCCGCATGGGCGCGGTGGTCACCGCCACGGACGTGCGGCCCGCCACCAAGGAGCAGGTCGAGTCCCTGGGCGCCAAGTTCGTCGCCGTCGAGGACGACGAGTTCAAGCAGGCCGAAACCTCGGGCGGCTACGCCAAGGAGATGTCGGCGGAGTACAAGAAGAAGCAGGCCGACCTCGTGGCGACCCACATCGCCAAGCAGGACATCGTCATCACCACCGCCCTGATTCCGGGCCGGCCGGCCCCGCAGCTCGTCTCCGCCGCCATGGTCTCCACCATGAAGCCCGGCTCCGTGCTCATCGATCTCGCGGTCGAGCGTGGCGGCAACGTCGAGGGCGCCAAGGCCGGCGAGATCGTCACCACGGATCACGGCGTGAAGATCGTCGGGCACCTCAACGTGCCCGGCCGCCTCGCCGCCACGGCGTCGAGCCTCTATGCGCGCAACCTCTACGCCTTCGTCGAGACCCTCATCGACAAGGAGGCGAAGTCCCTGGCGGTGAAGCGGGACGACGAACTCGTCCGGGCGACGAACCTGACCCATGACGGTCAGGTCGTGCATCCCGCCTTCCAGACCAAATCCTGATCCCGCCGGAGGATACGATGGCCACGCTCCCCCCCGATCAGGCCGCCGAGCAGGCGCGCGCCGCTGCCACCGCAGCCCGAACCGCTGCGGATATCGCGCAGCAGCACGCCGCCAAGGCGCAGAGTTACGCCGATGGCATCGGTCACGGCCTCAGCGCCGTGACGCATGGTGCCGTCGACCCGACGGTGTTCCAGCTCGCGATCTTCGTTCTGGCGATCTTCGTCGGCTACTACGTGGTCTGGTCGGTGACGCCGGCCCTCCACACGCCCCTCATGTCGGTGACCAACGCCATCTCCTCGGTGATCATCGTCGGCGCCATCCTGGCGGCCGGCGTGCCGCTCCTTGAGCACGGCACCGGCTGGGCCCGCTTCTTCGGCTTCCTCGGCATCGTTCTCGCCAGCGTGAACATCTTCGGCGGCTTCCTCGTCACCCAGCGCATGCTCGGCATGTACAAGAAGAAGGCCTGAGACGATGTCCCAGAACGTCTCGGCACTCCTCTACATCGTTTCCGGCGTCCTGTTCATCATGGCGCTGCGGGGGCTCTCGCACCCGACCACCTCCCGGCAGGGCAACCTGTACGGCATGGTCGGCATGGGGCTCGCCGTCCTCACCACCCTCGTCGGCCATCCGCCAGCGGGATTCGGCGCCTGGATCCTCGTGCTCCTGGGCCTCGGCATCGGCGGCGGCGCCGGTGCCGTCATTGCCAAGCGCGTGCCGATGACGGCCATGCCGCAACTCGTGGCGGCCTTCCACTCCCTCGTCGGCCTCGCGGCCGTGGCGGGTGCGGCCGGCACCCTCTACGCACCGCAGGCGGTGGGCATCCTCGAGAACGGCCACATCCACAAGGAGTCGCTGTTCGAGATGGCGCTCGGTGTCGCCATCGGCGCCATCACCTTCACGGGCTCCGTCATCGCCTTCGCCAAGCTCGACGGGCGCATGTCCGGCAAGCCGATCATGCTGCCCCAGCGCCATGCCCTCAACATCGCCCTGGCCATCGCCCTCGTCGGCCTCATCGCGGTGTTCATCGGCACCGAGAGCAAGCTGGTGTTCTGGGTCATCGTGCTGCTGTCGTTCGCTCTCGGCGGCCTGCTGATCATCCCCATCGGCGGCGCCGACATGCCCGTCGTCGTGTCGATGCTGAACTCCTACTCGGGCTGGGCGGCGGCCGGCATCGGCTTCACCCTGGGCAACCTCGCGCTCATCATGACCGGCGCCCTCGTCGGCTCCTCGGGCGCGATCCTGTCCTACATCATGTGCAAGGCGATGAACCGGTCGTTCATCTCCGTGATCCTCGGCGGCTTCGGCGGTGATGCCGCGGCAGGCGCGGCCGGGGGCGCCGTGGAGACCCGTCCGGTCAAGCAGGGCTCGGCGGACGACGCGGCCTACATCCTGAAGAACGCCGAGCGCGTCATCATCGTGCCGGGCTACGGCATGGCGGTGGCCCAGGCCCAGCATTCGCTCCGCGAGATGGTCGACATGCTCAAGAAGGAGGGCGTCGACGTGAAGTACGCCATCCACCCCGTCGCCGGCCGCATGCCGGGCCACATGAACGTGCTGCTCGCCGAAGCCAACGTGCCCTATGACGAGGTCCACGAGCTCGAGGACATCAACGGCGACTTCCCGCAGGCCGACGTCGCCTTCGTCATCGGCGCCAACGACGTCACCAACCCGGCGGCGAAGACGGACAAGGCCTCGCCGATCTACGGCATGCCGATCCTCGACGTCGAGAAAGCCAAGACCGTGTTGTTCATCAAGCGCGGCATGGGCTCCGGTTACGCCGGCGTCGAGAACGAGGTGTTCTTCCGCGACAACACCATGATGCTGTTCGGCGACGCCAAGAAGGTCGTCGACTCCATCGTCAAGAACCTCTGAACCTCTGGCGCGGGCCTCGCCCGCGCCGCCAGGACAGCGTACGGGGTCGGCGTCCATCGCCGGCCCCGTCGTCGTTTTCGTGCAGTTCGGGCCGGCCGGGCTGGAGTAGGGTCGCCCCGTGTCAGCTGAGATCCCCCGCGCCTTCCTCGACGTCACCCGCTCGGTCCTCGGACGGCCGTGGCACGACCGCTGCGCCGATCCGGTGCTCCAGGCCTACGCCGCCACCATGACCCAGGCCCACGGCCTGCCGGACCTCCTCGCCCGGGTGCTGTCGGGGCGCGGCATCCGCCCGGCGGAGTCGGACGCGCATCTCAACCCGCGCCTGCGCGACCTGATGCCGGATCCGGACTGCCTCGTGGACATGGCGGCCGCGACGGACCGCCTCGCCCAAGCCGTCTCGACCCGCGAGACCGTGGCGATCTTCGGCGATTACGACGTCGACGGCGCCGCCAGCGCCGCGCTCCTGGCCGGCTATCTCCGCGGCTTCGGCCTCGATGTCCGCATCCACATCCCCGACCGCATCACCGAGGGCTACGGGCCGAACGTCGCCGCCGTCACCGCCCTGTGGGAGGCCGGCGCCACCCTCCTCGTCTGCGTCGATTGCGGCACCAGCGGCCACGCCCCCCTGGAGGCGGCACGCGCCCTCGGTCTCGACGTCCTCGTCCTCGACCATCACGGCGCCCCCGAGACCCTTCCGCCCGCCCGCGCCGTGGTGAACCCCAACCGCCTCGACGACCTGTCGGGCCTCGGCCACCTCTGCGCGGCGGGCGTGGTGTTCCTCACCCTGGTGGCCCTGAACCGGCGCCTGCGCCGGGACGGCGTCGCGGACCTCCCCGACCTCGCCGCCGCCCTCGACCTCGTGGCCCTTGCCACGGTCGCCGACGTGGTGCCCCTGACGGGCCTCAACCGCGCCTTCGTGGTGCAGGGCTTGAAGGTGATGCGCGGACGCGGACGCATCGGCCTCGCCGCCCTTCTGGACGCCGCCGCATTGAGCGAAGCGCCGGAAGCCTGGCACCTCGGCTACCTTGTCGGTCCGCGCATCAACGCCGGCGGGCGCATTGGCGATGCGGGCCTCGGCGCCCGCCTGCTCACGACCCACGACGCGGCGGAGGCGGCCCGCATCGCCGCTGAGCTCGACCGGCTCAACCGCGAGCGCCAGGTCATCGAGGCCCAGGCCGTCGCCGCCGCCGAGGCCGAGATGGACCACGCGCTCACGGGCGACCCCGAGCGCCCGGTCCTGGTGGCGGCCTCGGCAGAATGGCATCCGGGCGTCGTCGGCCTCATCGCCGCCCGCCTCAAGGAACGCTTCGGCCGCCCGGCCTTCGCCTTCGCGCTCCGGCCCGACGGCACCGCCACGGGCTCGGGCCGCTCCATCCCCGGCGCCGACCTCGGCCGGGCCGTGCGCGCCGCCGTGGAGGCCGGCCTCGCCCTCAAGGGCGGCGGCCACGCCATGGCGGCCGGCGTGACCCTCGCCGGGCCGGAGACGGGAGCGTTCGCCGCTCACCTCGCGCACGACCTCGCGCAAGCCGTGAGCGAGGCCCGGGCCGTCGAGGCGCTCCTCCTCGATGGCACCGTGAGCGCGGGTGGAGCCACGGCCGAAATGGTCCGCCTGCTCCAGCGCGCCGGCCCGTTCGGTTCGGGCGCACCCGAACCGATCTTCGCCCTGCCGCGCCACCGCATCGTCGATGCGGGCATCGTCGGCAACGGCCACGTCCGGGCGCGCCTGCGCAGCCGCGACGGTCAGGCGGTCGGCGCCATCTGCTTCCGCGCGGCACAGGGCCCCCTCGGTCAGGCGATCCTCGCCGGTATCGGTCGCGAATTCCACGTCGCCGGAACCCTGGCGGTGGACACCTGGCGCGGCGCCGACCGCGCCCAGGTCCGGATTTGCGACCTCGCGCCGATCGATTGAGCGATCCCCGTTGACACCCGCGCGGGGCCTCATCATAAGGACCCGCGCGCTGCCCACGGGCAGCGGTTTGGGGGAATGTCCCGAGCGGCAAAGGGGGCGGACTGTAAATCCGCTGCGTAAGCTTCGTAGGTTCGAGTCCTACTTCCCCCACCAAACCTCTGACGAGACCGCGAGCGACGCGTCCGGCTCCCTGTCTCGACCCTCGGTATCGTGCTAAACGGTTCCGACGCGGGTGTAGCTCAATGGTAGAGCAGCAGCCTTCCAAGCTGAATACCCGGGTTCGATTCCCGGTACCCGCTCCACTCCCTTCACAGCCGAAACCGCTGTCAGATGAGCGCCTTAGCCGTCAACGGCAAGGCCCGGCTGGTATCGTCGTGACCCCCTTGATACCAGCCCGATACCAGCCGCATGGCGAATCATTCGGATACGACGGTCACATGTCCGCTGCCACGATCCAGGTCCTGAGAGGGGATGTTGACCTCCTTGCTCGCCATGAAGCGGCTCATACGGTGGTCGCCCGCTGCATCGGATTCGTAACGACCAAGGTCTCGGTGACAGCCTTAGAGTCCGTCCGATAAGTCATGACGCTCGGCCCAGCCTTCGGACGAGGATCATGATGGCGGCGGCGTAGAGGAAGGCTTGTGCGGAGGCGAGGGTCACTTAGAGTCCGTCCGATAAGTCATGACGCTCGGCCCAGCCTTCGGACGAGGATCATGATGGCGGCGGCGTAGAGGAAGGCTTGTGCGGAGGCGAGGGTCGCTTCCGGGTCTTTCCAGAGGCGTCGGTTGCGGCTGATCCAGCCGAAGAAGCGCTCGACCACCCATCGGCGCGGATGCACGGCAAACCCGACCTGATCCTTGGGTTTGCGCACGATGTCGACGGTGATGATCGTGGCCGGCCTGTCACCCGCATAGCCTGCATCGGCGAAGGCTCTGACGATGAACGGGAAAGTGCGACGCGACAGGCATAGCACCGGTCCGGCTCCATCGCGATCCTGGATGCTGGCGGGCTGCGGATCGAGGACGAGGGCGCGTCCGTCCGTATCGACGAGCGCCTGACGCTTGCGGCCTTTGACCTTCTTTCCAGCGTCGTAGCCGCGCGGGCCGCCGCTCTCGGTGGTCTTCACGCTCTGGCTATCGAGCACGGCCGCCGTCGGCGAGGCCTCGCGCCCGGCCCGCTCCCGGTCGGCCACAACCAGGGTGTGGTTGATCCGCCCGAACAATCCCTCGTCCCGCCAGCGGCTGAAGTAGCCGAACGTCGTGCTGCGCGGAGGGAGATCCTTTGGGATCAGCCGCCACGCGATCCCGCCGCGCAGCACGTAGAAGATCGCGTTCAGCACCTCTCGCATGGTCCAGACGGGCGGGCGGCCACGCGAGGCAGGCTCTGGCATCATGGGCGCGATCACCGCCCATTCCGTATCCGTCAGGTCGGTTTCGTAGCGCAGGCGCGCACGGCTATGCTGCCGGCGAGTGGTCGGGGTCCACATGGCACGTCCAGATGAGGCTTCAGCACCCTTCTGGAATCACCGCCATCCCGGCCACTCAACCCCGGCCGGACATTATCGGACGGGCTCTAAGA
>NZ_LMRE01000042.1:0-292987 GCF_001424745.1 Methylobacterium sp. Leaf469 | reverse complement strand
TGTGAAGGTGCCCGTCAACGAGACCTTCGTGCGGCTCTCGCGCGGCAACCTCACCGCCACGGTGCCGCTCACCACCGTGGTCTCCAACCCGCGCGAGAACATCTTCCTGCGCCCCAGCGACGTCCTGACCCTGGTGCGCGATCCCCAGACCTTCCTGGCGGTGGGCGCGCTCGGCAACTCCACCGAGATCCCGTTCCAGGCCGAAGGCATCACTCTCGCTCAGGCGCTGGCCAAGGCGCGCGGCCTGTCCGACTTCCAGGCGGACCCCGCCGGCACCTTCATCTTCCGGTTCGAGCCGGCCGCCGTGGTGCGCCGGCTCAAGCCCGGCAGCCCGCTGCTCGGCACGCCGCTGGTGCCCGTGGTCTACCGGATCAACATGCGCGACCCCAACAGCCTGTTCCTCACCCAGGCCTTCCGCATGCGCAACCGCGACCTCGTCTACGTCTCCAACGCCCCCTTCACCGAGGTTCAGAAGGTCCTGTCGGTGTTCTCAACCGTCACCGCGCCCGTCGCCGCAGGCGCCTCCCTCTACGCCACGGCCCGCTGAACGGCGGACCGTCGGGTACAAAAAAACGGACCCTCACGGGTCCGTTTCTCGTTCTGGTGTGACGGTTCGAGCGGCGAGGCCTACGGCTTGCCGCGCTTCGACATCAGCTGCTCGATGAGCGAGCCGCCCTTCTCGATCTCGTGCAGTTCCTCGGCCACGGCGTCCACGGTCTCGCGGATCTGCTCCGGGGTATGCTCGGAGGTGATGAAGAAGCGCAGGCGCGAGGCCCGCTCGGGCACGGCCGGGTGGATGATCGGCTGCACGTTGATGCCGCGCTTGAACAGGCGGTCCGACAGGGTCACGGATTTCAGCGAATCGCCGACGATGACGGGAATCACCGCGAGGCCCAGGCTCGTGCCGGTGTCGAGGCCGTGCTTCTTGGCGCAGGCGAGGAACAGGTTGCCGTTCTGACGCAGGCGCTCCACCCGGTGGGGCTCGGCATGCATGATCGCCAGCGCCGTCTCGGCGGCGGCGGCCAGCGGCGGGGACAGGCCGACGCTGTAGATGAAGCCGCCGGCCGTGCACTTGAGATATTCGATGAGTGCCGCCGGGCCGGCGATGTAGCCGCCGCAGGTGGAGAGCGTCTTCGACAGGGTTCCCATCCAGATGTCGACCCCATGCGGATCGACGTCGCAATGCTCGGCGAGGCCGATGCCGGTGCGGCCGAGGACCCCGAGGCCATGGGCGTCGTCGACCATCAGCCACGCATCGTAGCGCTGCTTCAGGGCGATGAGGGCGGCGAGATCCGGCGCGTCGCCGTCCATGCTGTAGAGACCCTCGACGACGATGAGCGCTCGGCGGTGCTCGTGCCGGGTGGCGCCCAGCAGGGTCTCGAGGGCGTCGAGGTCGTTGTGCGCGAACGAGCGGCGCTGCGCGCCCGAAAGCTGCGCCCCGGTGACGATGCTGTTGTGGCTCAGGGAATCGTGGAAGATCACGTCGCCCGGCTCCATCAGGGCGCCGAGGGTGGTGACGTTGGTGGCGTGCCCGCTCACCATCACCACACAGGCTTCCGTGTCGTAATGGTCGGCCAGCGCCTTCTCCAGGGAGAGGTGCCCCGGGCGCTCGCCCGCGACGATGCGGCTGGCCGAGGCCGACGTGCCGAAATCCTCGATCGCCTTGGCGGCGGCGGCGTTCACGTCCGGGTGCCCGTTGAGGCCGAGGTAGTCGTAGGACGAGAAGTTGATGAACGACTTGCCGGCGATGCGGGTGCTGGCACCGGCCCGGGTCTCGTGGACCCGGAAGAACGGATTGCCGAGCCCGATGAGGTCGGCGGCCGAGCGCTGCAGGCGCAGTTCCCGGTAACCCGGCAGGGTCTCGAAGTTCTGCACCGAGGGATCCCCCGCCGGGCGCGCGGGCGCCCGCACGGGAGCGGGCCGGTTGGCGTTGCGGCCGAGGCGGTTCGTCACGAAGCCCGCGAGCGCCGCGCGCCCACCGTCCGGTCTGGCGGGTTTGGTCACGGCAGGATTTCCTTGATGACGAGGCTGTTCTCTTCGACCAGCGCGTGGAAGGGTTCGAGGGTGCGGACGTCCACGCCCTCGCTGGCATGGCGCTGGGCGAGACTCATCACGGCGGCCGCCGCCTCGTCCACGGGGGCCGAGATCGACTGGATCAGGGTCTCGGTCAGCTCGTTGACCGTGAGCCCGGACGAGATGCCGGAGGGCGGCGCGTCGAGGGCGAAGCGCTCCTGCAGGCTGGCGCCGAGTTCGACGCCCATGAGCGAATCGAGGCCGATCTCCGAGAGGTGACGCACGCGGCTGATGTCGTCCTTCGGCAGGCGCAGGATGCGGGCGATGTCCTCGACGATGGCGTCGGCCACGGTCTTGCGCACCGTGTCGATGTCCTGGGTCTTGAGCAGCGTCCCGATGTTGATGGCCGCCACGGTGCCGGCTTCCATCTGCTGGTCCGAGCCGAGTTCGGCGTAGCTCGGGCTCTTCATGGTGGCGAGGCGCTCGCGCGCCTTGCCCCAATGCATGGAGGCGATGGCCACCACGGCGTCGTCGCTGCTGCGGCCCTGGCCCTGCAGCGCATCGGCCATGAGGTCGAGACAATGGCGAGCATCCATCGGCGTGACGCCGACGCGGCCCGCCAGGGTCTCCATCACCGCGCGGTTGCGGGCGAGCACGCCGACATCGCCGATGGCGCCCCAGGCGACGGCGAGCGCCGGCAGCCCGGCCTTCCGCCGGCGGCGGGCGAGGCCTTCCATGAAGCCGTTGGCGGCCACATAGGAGCCTTGGCCCGGATTGCCGATGAAGGTCGTGGCCGAAGAGAACAGCACGAAGTAGTCGAGCTTTCGCGCGCGCGTGGCCGCGTCGAGGTGCTCGGCCCCGATCACCTTCGGGCGGATGACCGCGTCGAGGGCCGCCGCGTCGATGTTGGCGATGAGCCCGTCCTGCAGCACCATGGCGCCGTGGATCACGCCGGCGAGTTTCCTGCCCCCGCGCTCCACGTCCGCCAGCAGGGCATCCACCGCCTTGCGGCTGGTGATGTCGCAGGCCTTGGCCTGGACCTCGACGCCGCGGGCGGTCAATTCGGCCACGAGGGCCTTGGCGTCCTCGCTCTCGGCGCCCTTGCGGCCGACCAGCACGATGCGCCTGGCGCCGCGGTCGGCGAGCCAGCGCGCGGCCTCCAGGCCGAAGCCGCCAAGGCCGCCGGTGACGAGGTGGACGCCGTCCGGCGCGATGGTGAAATCGGAGGTGGGGGCCATCATCACGCTGCCGGCCTTCGGCGGCGCGATGACGATCTTACCGACGTGCCCCGATTGCTGCATCAGCCGGAACGCGTCGGAGACCTCGTCGGAGGTGAAAGGCTGATACGGCAGCGGCTTGAGGCCGCCTTCGTTGAACAGGGCCATGACCTCGCGGAACAGCCGCGCGCCGTCCTCGCCCTGGTGCTGCAGCACCTGATCGAGGTCGACGCCGAAGTAGGACAGGTTCCGGCGGAACGGACGCAGGCCGATATGGGTGTTGGCGACGTAGTCGCGCTTGCCCAATTCGATGAAGCGGCCGAACGGCTTGAGGCAGTTGAGGCTGCGCTCCATGGCCTCGCCGAACAGGCTGTTGAGGACCACGCCGACGCCGTCGCCGGTGATGCGGCGGACATCGTCCACGAAGGCGAGCGAGCGCGAATCGAGGACATGCTCGGCGCCCAGGGCCTTCACCAGGGCGCGCTTCTCGCGCGATCCGGCGGTGGCGATGACGCGGGCGCCCTTGAGCTTGGCGATCTGCAGGGCCGCGAGGCCGACGCCACCGGCGCCGCCATGGACGAGGACCCACTCGCCGCGCCGCAGGCGGGCGCAGCTCACGAGGCCGTAATAGGCCGTCAGGAAGGCGACCGGCACCGTGGCGGCGGCCTGCGCGTCGAGTCCGGGAGGGCTCGGCGCCACCACGAGCTCGGGCACGACGATGTGGGTCGAGAAGCCCGACTGCGCGAAGGCGACGACGCGGTCGCCGACCTTGAAGGCGCTGACGCCGCTGCCGACGGACAGGACCCGGCCGGCGACTTCGAGGCCGAGGCGCGGACCCGCGAACCCATCCTCGAGGATCTCCTCGGGCAGCATCGACAGCGCCCAGAGCACATCGCGGAAGTTGAGGCCGGTGGCCTCGACGGCGATCTCGACCTCGCCGCGTCCGGGGGCCCGGCGCTCGGCCGGGCCCCAGGCCATTTCGTTGAGGCCGCCGGTGTTGCTGCGCTCCAGGCGGGCGGCGGGAGCCGGCACCGCGTCGGCGGCGGGCCGGCGCGCGATCTGGCCCGGCGCGAACCGGATCACCCGGGTCTGGTCGGCGTCGAGGATGATCTCGGTCTCGGTCGTTCCCGACAGGATGAGGTCACGCAGGCGTTCGGCCGCGAGCTTGGTCGAAAGGGCGTCGGTGACGTCGATGCGGCGCACGTCGAGGTTGGCGACCTCGTTGGCGAGGGTCCGGGTGAAGGCCCAGACGCCGGCCTCGACGGAGCCGTCGACATCGCCGTCGTCGCGTGTGGCACCGGGACAGACCACCCACAACCGGGTCTGGCGGCTGCCGAGATGCTCGACGCAACGCTTCAGGCTGAGGCAGCGGTCGCGCAGGCGGTCGGAGGCCGCTCCCTCGGTGTTGAAGGCACCGGCGAGGAACACCACCGTGTCGGGCGTTTCGCGCTCGAGTTCGAGGAGCGACTGCTCTGAATCGAGGATGATGGAGACGTGGACGCCGCCGGCCACCAGCAGGGTCGCCAGCGACGAGGCGGTTTCGGCCGCGTAGCCGTCGTGCGAGCCGATAACGAACGCGAAGGTCTGGCCGGCGGCCGGCCGGGCGCGCACGGGTGCCTCGGCGATGAACAGAAGGTCGTCGCCGTTGTCGGAGACCGCACGATCGACGGCGACCCGGACGAGGCCGGTGTCGCTGAGCGACCGCTGCCAGCCGGTGATGTCGTCGAGGCGCCCCATGGGCATGTCGCCGGCGACGTCGAACCAGTCCGGCGTCAGGCCGAACACGAGGTCGCGGAACAGGGACGCACCGGGCTCGACGGCGATGAGGAAGCCGCCGGTTGCCAGCGCATCGGCGACGAGCTGAAGGACGCCACGCTCGGCGCGGTGAAGCACGTCGCTCGCGAGGATCGCGTCGAACCCGCCGGGGGTGAGTTCGGCGGCGTCCTCGATGACCGTGACGCCGCGCGGCAGGGCGAGGCGGGCACGCTCGGCCAGGCGACGGTCTGCCTCGAACACCGAAAGCTGTGCCTCGATGCCGTCCGCGAAGGCCGCGGCCTGGGCCGACAGGGGGCCGAAGCCGACTTGGAGCACCCGCAGGGCACGGTCGCGCGGCAGGGTGGCGGCACCCTGCTCGACGATTCGCGCGATGACATCAGCCGAAGCGCGGGCGGTGGCGCTGCGCAGGATGAAGGCGTCGAGGGCGTTCTGCGACAGGGTCGGGGCGTGGACGAGGTCGCCGGCGAGAAGACGGCCGACGACGGCGCCGATATCGGCGGTCAGCACGAGTTCGGCCGAGAGGTCGGGGTGATCGGCGGCGATCCAGCGCATGATCTCGTCGGGCGCCGGCAGGGTCACGTCCTTGCGCAGGGTCCAACGCTCGCCGTCGAGGGTGGCGAGACCGCTGCTCTCCAGGGCGAACAGGGCGTTCAGCAGCCAGGGGCGCATGGCCTCGGGCACGCGCTCGTCGATGGCGACGGTGCCCGAACGCTGCAGGCCTTCCGCGAGGCGGTAGGCCATGGAGGTGGCCCAGCCTTCGAGTAGCAGGTGGCCGGGGGCGAGGGGCGCCTCGGGCGCGGCGAAGGCCGCCTTGGCCTGGGGCCGCACGGCATCGGCGATGCGCTGGCGCCGGTCGAGGGGGATCGCCGTCGGTTCGGTGGCGAGCTCCGGGCGCTGCGCGATGGCGTAGGCCGCGAGTTCGTTGGTGTTCTTGGTGCGCAGGGCCTGGAAGCGGCCCTCGCGCAAGGTGGCGATGACCTCGCCCGTCGCGTCCACCAGGGTGAAGTCGGCCAGGATGCTGCGCTCGTTGGCGCGGCGTGTCCGGATCATTGCCCGGGCGATGACGGCACCCGGCCGGACGAGGCGGATCTCGCCGAAGCGCACCGGCACGTAGGCCTTGGTCGAGCCCTCGCCCATGAGGCCGGCGAACAGCAGGATCAGGCCGTGGAAGCATGAATCGAGGCGCGCCGGCACGAGGCCGAAGCGGTCGTCGGCTTGCGCCGGCACGAGATCGGAGACGATGGTGGTCTCGTCGAGGCGCGCAGACAGGGCGACCTGACGGAAGCTCGGGCCGAAGCCGAGGCCGGAGGCGGCGGCGATGCGGTAGAGGGCCTCGCCGTCGACGGCCTGCTCGCCCGGCTCGGGGATGTCCTGGCGGGCGGGCGGCTGGAACGTGCCGTCGACGATCTTCGCCGCGGCGTGGAGTTGCCAGGCGGCCTGGGTCAGGCGCGGCCGGCTCAGGATCTGGATGCCGTTGCCCGAGCCCGCGACCCGGACCATGACCTCGCGCAGGGATTCCTCCCCGAACACCATCGGCGACTGGATCTCGAACTCGGCCAGCACGACGGTGTCGCTGCGCATGACCTCGCGGGCGACGCCGAGCGCCATTTCGATGAAGGCCGCACCGGGCAGGATCGCCTGTCCGTCGATGCGGTGATCGTCGAGTTCGGGCACCGTGGCGATGTCGACGTGGCCGTGCCATTCGAGGCCGTCGACGGTGACGCGCGAGCCATAGAGCGGGTGGTAGGCGCGCGGCGTGGTGGCACCGACGCCTTCGGTGGTCTCGGCGAGGCGGAAGGAGCGGCGCTGCCACGGATAGAGCGGCAAGGACACGTCGCCCTTCGGGTTCTGTCCGAACACCGTGGTCTCGTCCACGGCCGCACCCTGCACGAGGGCGGCGGCCACGGTCCGGGCGATGGGGTCGCCGCCGGCCTGCTTGCGGTGGAGGACGCCGATGGTGGCGTTCTCGATGCCGAGCGGCTCGATGGCGTCGCCGATATGCGACAGCAGGGTGGCGCGGGGGCCGACCTCGACGAAGACGCGCGCCCCCTGGCGGGTGGCTTCCTGTACGGCCTGGGCGAAGCGCACGGGCTCGCGGATGTTGCGCCACCAGTAGCCGGCCCCGAACTCGGAGCCCGCCAGCACCGTGCCGGTCACGGTGGAGACCATGGCGGTGGCGCCCGCATGGGGCTTGAGGCCGGCGAGATCGCGCAGGAGCGGCTTCTCGGTCGGATTCATCAGCCGGCCGTGGAAGGGATATTCGAGATCGAGCTTGCGCCCACGGCGGCGCTTGCGCGCGAGCGCCTTCATGGCGGCGTCGATGTCCGCCACCGGGCCCGCGACCGTGATGGCCTTGGGGCTGTTGTAGGCGGCGATGTCGAGGCTCGGGTAATCCTTCAGGAACAGCTCGATCTCGTCGGCGGGCGCGAGCAGCACCGCCATGGTGCCGAGGCCGCGCGTCGATTCCTGATGCTGGCTGCGGAAGAAGATCACCTTCACGGCCTGCTCGAGGGTGAGGATGCCGGCGGCTTCCGCCGCAGCGATCTCGCCGACGCTGTGGCCGAGCACGTATTTCGGGTTGAGGCCGCGCGCCCGCAGTGCCGTGGTCGAGGCGCTGGAGATGGCGAAGATCAGGGGCTGGGAGACGCGGGTGAGCACGAGGCGCGCGTCGAGGTCCTCGGCGAACAGGGCCTCCTTGAGGGACCAGTCCGAGAGCTTGAGGAACAGGGTGTCGATGCGGTCGAAGGCGGCGCGGAAGACCGCGTTCTCCTCGTAGGCCTCGCGGCCCATGCCGGCCCACTGGCTGCCGTTGCCGGAATAGACGAAGGCGACCTCGGCCGAGCGGTCGACGGCGGTGCCGATGAGGGCGGCGTCCGTATCCTCGGACTCGCCGACGGCACGCAGGACCGTCGGCAGGTCGGCGTCGAGGGCGATGGCGAGGCGCGACGACAGGCGCTCGCGGCGATGCGCGGCGGCGGCGGCGATGCGGGCGACCTCGGCCGGCGCGGCGCAGTCGAAGCGCTCGGCGTAGTCGAGGGCGAGCTCGTTGAGGGCCGCGCGGCTCTGGGCCGACAGCAGCAGCACCTCGGGCGCCCGGGTGGTCTCGGCCTTGGCGGCGACCCGCGCGCCGTCGGTGAGGACGATGTGCGCGTTGGTGCCGCCGAAGCCGAAGGAGTTGACGCCGGCGAAGCGCTCGGCCGTTCCGCGCGGGATCGCGAGCGGCTTGTTCAGGACCTGCAGGTTCAGGTCGGTGAACGGGATGTCGGGGTTGAGTTCGGCGGCGTGCAGAGAGGCCGGCACGAAGTCGTGCTCGAGGGCGAGACTGGCCTTGAGCAGGCCGGCGAGGCCCGAGACCGGCTCGGTGTGGCCGATGTTGCTCTTGATGGAGCCGATGGGCAGGGGCTCGCGCCGGGGCTTGCCGAGCTTACCGCCGATGGCGCCGGCCTCGATGGGGTCGCCCACGGGGGTGCCGGTGCCGTGCGCCTCGACGAAGACGACCTTGTCGAGGTCGATCTCGGCCTCGCGGTAGACCTGCTCCAGAAGCGCGCCCTGCGCATAGCCCGAGGGAAGCGAGATGCCGGTGGTGCGGCCGTCGGAATTGACGCCGCTCGCCGCGATGACGCCCCGCACGGTGTTGCCGTCGCGGGCCGCGGCTTTGGCCGATTGCAGCACGAGGACCACGCCCCCCTCGGAGCGGACGTAGCCGTCGGCCTGGGCCGAGAACGCGCTGCACAGGCCACGGCGCGACAGCATCTGGGCGTTGGAGAAGCAGATGAAGTTGAACGGGCTCGCCAGCAGGTTGACGCCGGCCACCACGGCCGTGTCGATCCGGCCGCTGGCGATGGCGGCCACCGCCGCGTCGAGGGCGACGAGGGACGACGAGCAGGCGGTGTCGACGGTGAAGCTCGGGCCCTTGAGGTCGTAGATGTACGAGATGCGGTTCGACAGGATCGAGAGGGTGTTGCCGGTGGCCGCGTAGGCGTCACCCGAGGCGGTGTCGAGGATGCGCAGGTTGCCGTAATCCAGCGACGAGGCGCCCACGAACACGCCGATGGGGGTGCCGGCCACGGCGGAGGGACGCAGGCCCGCATCCTCCAGGGCTTCCCAGGTCAGTTCGAGCAGGAGCCGCTGCTGCGGGTCCATCTGCTCGGCCTCGCGCGGCGAGATGCCGAACACGCCCGGATCGAACGACCAGATCTCGTCGAGGATGCCCGCCGACCAGGTGTAGCTCTTGCCGCGCTCCTGGGCGCGGGGATGGCCGAACCGGCTGAGCGACCAGCGATCCTCGGGGATCTGGCCCACGGCGCAGCGGGCTTCCGTCAGGAGCTGCCACAGACCCTCGACGTTCGAGGCTCCCGGGAGGCGGCAGGCACGACCGATGATCGCGATGTCTGTACGTTGAGTCACGTTCGATTCGCACACGCTCTTGAACGGGGAACGAGACCGGCCTCGAAAAGAGACCGGGCAATCCGTCCGATCCTTAGTATGGCACCAGGGCGGTGTCCAACACGGGGAAGAAGGGACGGGCGAGGCTTGGCGCGACGAAAAAACATCCTGTCGCGCATCATGATGCGTGGCCCGCCTGCTCCGAACGGAGACCGGTGGCGGGACCGGAAATCGAACGGATCAGGCGTCGCGGATCAGCGGTCGCGACCCTGGCGGCCCCGACAAGAGAGCTTCGCCCCCCCTCATCGCGGTGCCCTGCATGCGGTCCGGAATCGACTGACGAGGATGGGCCATGGGGTTCCCGGCTGCCTTCGTGGATCGGATCGGGGACGCGTGATCCTTATGCCCGTGATCCTCGATCCCGACGGGCGGGACACAGGACTTTCGGGCGGTGCCGCTTTCACGGTTGCGGGCGTGCTTATCATCCCGACTTCGAGCAATTCCAAGGCAATCGTGTCACCGGGAGGACACACACCAGCGGGATCACGGCCTCCGTCGGGGATCCGGGATGGTGCAGCGCGCCAGTTCGCGTCGAATTGTCACCGCAGCGCAACATCGCCCTTGGCGTGTGGCTTTGGCGCCTGACCTCGTGTGACCTGGCGCCGGGCGGCACCGGGGCCCGGACGCATCGGTCCGGTCTCACAGGCGGAAATGCGCCGCCGTGCGGGACAGGTTGGGATTGTAGTACGGGTCGGCTCGAAGCTGCGGCTCCCAGCGCGCCTGCATCACCCGCATCTCGGCCTCGAACCGGGTGCGCTTCTCCGGCGTGTCCTCGGGTCCCCGGCTCTTCGATTCGTGGTGGACGAGGCGGGCGTACGGCGTCCACAGGTTGCGGTAGCCGGCCTCGCGCAGGCGCAGGCACAGGTCGACGTCGTTGAAGGCGACGGCCAAGTGCGCGGCATCGAAGCCGCCGACCCGCGCGAACGCCTCGGCCCGCACGGCGAGGCACGCCCCGGTGACGGCGGAGACCTCCTGGGTCAGGACCATGCGGGCGAAGTAGCCCGGCTCCTCCCCCGGCAGGCCGGGATGGCTGTGCCCGGCGACCCCGCCGATGCCGAGCACGATGCCGCCGTGCTGCAGGGTGCCGTCCGGATAGAGCAGCTTGGCGCCGACCGCGCCGACGCTCGGATCGAGGGCGAGGGAGACCATCTCGGCGAGCCAGCCGGGCTCGACGATCTCGACGTCGTTGTTGAGGAACAGCAGCACCGCGCCGGTCGCGGCCGCGGCCCCCCGGTTCGACAGGTCGGAGAAGTTGAACGGGCCCGGCACGGGCAGGATTCGCAGGCGCGCCTCCTCCGCATAGGACGCGAACAGGGCATCCGTCGCCGGCTCGCGGCTGTCGTTGTCCACGACCACCACCTCGATGTCCGGGTAGTCGGTCGCACCGAACAGGCCGCGCAGAACCGTCCCCAGGAGCTCGGCCCGGTCGCGGGTGGGGATGATGACGGAGACGCGCGGAGCCGGGTGGGGCAGGGGCCGCACGAGCCGGTTGAAACCCAGCGGCCCGCGTTCGGCACGGGCGCCGAAGGGCGCGGCCACCTCCGCGAGCGCGCGCAGGCGGGCGGTCTCGGCCTGCGCCAGGGCCCGGTCGGAGAAGGTGCCGGAGCCCCCGGCAGCACGCCAGTGATAGAGCACGTTCGGGATGTGACGTACGCGCGCGGGCGCGAGCCCCTGCGTCAGGCGCAGGAGCAGGTCATGGTCCTGGCTGCCCTCGAAGCCCGGACGCAGGCCGCCGAGCGCCCGCACCGCGGCGGTGCGCACCACAGCGAGGTGATTGATGTAGTTCTGCCCGTAGAGCAATTCACGGTCGAAGCCGGACTTGAAGTGCGGCTCGAACCGGCGCCCGCGTCCGTCGATCTTGTCCTCGTCGCTGTAGATCAGCACGAGGTCGGGGTCGGCGCGGATGGCCGCACCCACATGGAACAGGGCGGTCTCGGCGAGCACGTCGTCGTGGTCGAGGAAGGCCACGTAGGCGCCGCGCGCCAGGGCGAGGGCCTCGTTGGTGGCCCGCGCGATATGGCCGTTCACGGCCCGCCGCGTCACGCGGATGCGGGAATCGGCGGCGGCGTGGGCCGCGAGGATCCGGACGATCGCCGGATCGGTGGAGGCATCGTCGGCGACGCAGAGTTCCCAATGGGGCGAGAGCTGTGCCCGGACCGAGCGCAGGGCCGCTTCCAGCACCGCGGGCGCGGGATTGTGGACCGGCATCAGGACGGAGATCAGGGGCGGGTCGACCCACGCGGCGGCCTCGGCGCGCAGGCGGGCCCGCTCGGGGGCGGTCAGGGTGTCGAAGCGGCGGATCCAGGCGGCGTACCCGGTGCCGCGGCGCTGTCCGAGGGCGGCGGAGAGCAGGCCGCGCCCGCGCACCTTGAGGCCGAGGGCGCGCCAATAGACGGCACGAACGGTGAGGCGGGGCGCCCGCAGCACGGCACGGGCCACGAGGGCGAGGCGCCCGCGCCGGTGGATCGCCACATCCACGAGGGCGAAGGGTCGGCCCGGCGCCAGGGGGGAGAGGACGAGGGCGCGGAGTGCCTCGGGCAGGCGTCCCGTCCAGGCGAACCGGTCGCCGCCCAAGGCCTCCTCCTGCAGGACCGCGCCGTGTCGGCCTTCGCACAGGACGGTCACGAGCAGGCGAGCGATCCCGCCGCTGCCGGCATCGCGGAACCGGATCGTCACCCAGGCGCCGTCGAGGCCCGCCCCGGTGAGGTCGAGGCGCGAGCCGCCGCCATCGGCCGTGAAGGCACGGATTCCGCCCGGCAGGCGGGCCGACGGCATCGCGCCCGGATGATCGCGCCCCGGGTCCCCGCCCATGCTCAGACGGTCCAGCCCTTGGCGACGGCGTCGCGCACGGCGTCCGCCATGGCGACGTCGAACACGAGCATGTCCTGGGCCGCCCGCAGGCCGCGCAGGCGTGCCGCCAGTGCCAGGACGGTCTCGGGGATCGGCTCGGGCTCGGGCACGACGGCCTCGACCCCGAGGCGATCGAACACCGTGGTGGCGAAGGCCTCGTAGAATTCGCGGTGGCCGACGACGTTGACGCGGGCCAGGATCTCGATGGCGACGATGGAATTGCCCGGGGTCATCCGATCGTTGGGCAGCTTGGTGCCGAACTGGCGAGCCAGGGGATTGTACAGCAGGTGATACGCCCCCTCGGGCATCATCTTGAAGAAGCGCTTGAGGCTCTTCGGGTCGTCGAAGTCGTAATCGCCGGTGAAATCCGCCGCCTCGGCGAGACCGCCGAGGCGCCAGGCCTGGGCCGGATCGGCCGCGACGGCGGCCCGCGCCTTCAGCCACAGCATCCGCGTCGCCATCTCAGTGTAGGGATCGTGGATCAGGGCGGTGGTGATGAAATCGTCGCTGGCGAAGAAGCCCTCGTAGCGCGGAACGATGATGGCGCCGGACACGAAGGACGAGGCCAGCCAGGGGCTCTCGAACAGCACCCGCAGCACTTCGTCGGACAGGCGCCCGACTCCGAGGTAGCTCTGCTGGAACCGGTCGAACAGAGCCGCGGGGATGCGGGTCTCCGGCACGATGCTGGTGTCGACGAGCAGGACCTTGCCCGTCCGGAGCCCATCCTGGCGGATGCGCCGGTAGATCAGGACGTTGGTGTCGGTGTCGTAGATCTCGACGCGCCGCGCCTCGGCCAGCCCCGGCACCTCCTCGGGGGTGAGCCGGAAGACGCAGTGCCCGGTGGAGTGCCAGCCGTTGGCCCGGATGCCGTCATCCGTGATCGTGGCCGGGATCTCGGCGACGCGCCGGCCCTCCACGGCGACGAAGACGCGGCTGATGGCCAGGGGGTTGTCCGGGACCACCCAGAACCTGATCTCGGCACCCAGGTCGTGATCGACGTAGAACCGCATTCCTCACCGTTGCTCGATGGCCTGGAGCCGTGCCCGATCCGCTCGGATCGCGCCTCCGGCTCCTTGTCCCTGCCGTGGCACTCGCCGCTCGCCCGACGCCGCCTCCCTCGGGGAGGCCGCCGCACGGGCCGGCCCCGGCCCTTAGCGTACTTTGAGGATCGGCGCAGGAAAATGGATCATGGTCCGTGATCGGAGCGCGCCTTTGCGCTTGCGCCCCCCAAAACCAGAAGCTATAGCCCCCCTCACCGGCGGCGAACGCAGCCGGTGAGGGCGCTTAGCTCAGCGGTAGAGCACTACCTTGACATGGTAGGGGTCACAGGTTCGAACCCTGTAGTGCCCACCATCTCACCTCCTGGCGACACGGGGATTTCCCTGGCCAAAGGCGAGTTGGTGACGAGGGATCGCAGGTTCAGCGAACCTGCCTGCGGGGAAGACCGGACCTAGACCGGTTTCTCACCTGAACCCATACCACGACGACATCGAAGTCTTTGGATTTGCGGCCGTATCGAGCCGGCCTGCGGCCGCGACTGCGTCGGCCATTGCCACGCCCGCCGTCTGGCAGAAGCACGAAACGCGCTGTTCCCTATGCACCTTCGCACACCGACCGCGCTGAAGCGTCGGGGGAGCGCGACTGCGTATTTTTGACCAGATCTCCCGCTAGGCGCGACGCACGCCACACCGCCCGAGACCCACCCCATGGTCACCTTCAAAGCAAAGACGCATGTCGCGCGAAGCGATTGGGAGGTCTACGCACACGTCATTCATGCACTGATGCTCCGCGACATGCGGACCCGGTTCGGCGCCTCGTATTGGGGCTACGTCGTCGTCATCCTGTGGCCCGTCGCGCACATCTTCCTGATCGTCGGCCTCATGGCCTTTCGCGGCATGCCGTCGCCTCTGGGCGACAGCGTGATCCTGTTCATCGCAACCGGTGCCGTTCCGGCCCTGGTGTTTCAATACACGTCCCGCGAGGCGATGAAGGCGATCGTCTCCAGCAAACCCCTGACCTATTATCCGCAGGTAAAGCTCTTCGATCTGATCGTCGCGCGATTCATCGTCGAGGCGGTCAAAGGATTCACCGGCCTCATCCTGATTTTCTTCATCCTGGTTTGCTTCGGCGTCGACCCGATCCCGGACGAACCGATCATGGCGGTCGGCGGATACTGTGCCGCCCTGCTCCTCGGTCTCGGCATCGGGGCGATCAATGTCGGAATCCTGTCGTTCTTTCCCGGATGGCAGATCGGATACATCCTCGTCACGATCACGTTCTACCTGACGTCCGGTGTTTATTTCCTGCCGCAATTCATGCCGCCACAGATCTACGAGATCATGAAATGGAACCCGATGGTGCAGATCATCGAGTGGGTCCGCCTCGGGTACTATACGCAACTCGGCGTGAACGTTGATTACCTCTACGTTCTGGGGATGGGATTCGGAACGTTGACCCTCGGACTCATCATGGAGCGAACGCTGGTTCGCCGCTTGGCGTAAGGCAACGGCCCTCCTCCCTTTCCGCGTGCGGGCAACGCAGCCCCCGGCGCCTTTCTGGCCCGGGGCCTTCTCGCAGGAGCGCCCCTTCACCTTTCCGCCGCTCCGGCTCGGCCCGACCGGGCGTCACTGTGGAGCGAGGGCGGGGCCGCTCCGCGACGCCGCGAGCAAGGGCCGGCCCTGATCCCGCGGCCATCCGACGACCACCGGCGTCGGGCCACAGGGAGGGAAGCCAGCGCAAGGCCCGGCCAACGCCGCGCCCACCGCCTGCTGCAGCCGAATCTCCGACGATGGGGGAGATCCCTTGCCCTGCGAAGCTCGATACGTCGAAGCCTGGTCCCGTCGCTTGGCCGGTGCCGTCCATCCCGAAGCCAGCGCCCACACGGGTTTATACTAACATAGATTAGCTCATCATTCGAATACGAAGGTTGCCTTTGCGCTATACAGTATCCGTTGACACGAAATCCAGCACATCAATGTAGTTCTCGTCAATCGAGATCGATTTCCGCAGCGATTTTCGCGCAAGGGCCCATGTCCTACAACTAAATCTGAAGCTGTTTGCCGAGTTTTTTGATAACCAAATATTCCTCTACCGCAATGAGAGAAAAATACCGCCACCAAGCCATAGGATCGATCCATTGAATTCAATTAAATTCTGACATCGAGAATTTCATCGTCGGATGCGCCACGGAACCAAGTAACCGATGGGAATTCGTAAAAAATTCCTTGCCAAATCATCCGCACGACGCTTACAAATCATTGCCAACCGCCAAGTCTCCATCCCTTTGGGCTGAAAGACATTCGCCAGCCCTCTCGGTCCAGGGGTGACAATGCTTGCGTCGCACGAACTGGGAATGCTTTCCAACGAGCCGAATGCCGGTCCTTCGCCGGACAGCAGATCGGACCAGGGCGTCGAGAGGCAGATCGAACAGCGCGGCTCCGTATCGCAGCCCCGCCCCTCGGCCGGGCGGGCCTACCGGGCCATCTTGCTGGCGGCCGATGGACGGATCGCGACGCTCTCCCGGCTCGACGCCCAGGACGATGCGGAAGCCCTCGTCCGGGCGGCCGGGATGGTCGATGGACATGCCGTCGAGTTGTGGGACGGCAGCCGCTTCATCGCGCATTTCCCGTCGGTGGATTAGCAGGCGCGCCGGCATACGAAGGCCGGCGCGTCGAAGGGCGGCTGCGCGAGTGGAAAGCCCTTTCGATCGCCCCAACGCTTGGCCCTGCGCGACATCGGCCGGGCGCCAAGCTCCGGAATTCGCTCCGGCCGCATCCGCACGGGGCTCGATCCGCCGGATCGGGCACGATGCGCGGCGCGCTCCGCTCGACCATGCCCGGCCCCAGCAACGAAGAAGGGGCTGGCCTGAGCCAACCCCTTGCAAACGTTAGGCAATTCTATGGTACCACCGCCCCGGCTCGAACGGGGGACCCCCAGATCCACAATCTGGTGCTCTAACCAACTGAGCTACGGCGGCACTGAGGGGGCTGTATCGCGAGCCGAAGCGCTTTTCAAGCGCCGGCTGCGCATCGGGGCGAGGAGAATGTGTGGAGAGGGCCGCCGAGGCACCGCGCGGGAAACCGATCGACGCCCGGGCGTGGCCCTCTTAAACCGGAGCCATTCCCCTCGATCGCCCCGTTCGGCCCCCCGCGATGATGACGCCACGCCCCATCCTCACCCGTGTGCCGGCCCGGGCTCGCCTGTTGGCCCGGGCTCGCCTGCTGGCGAAAGTCCCCGCACGCGCGCGTGCGGCGGTTCGGGGCAGCGAGATCGGTCTCGTCGCCCTGGCGGGCCTCGCCGGCTGCGTCGCGGGCGCGGCGGTGGCCGCCATGCAGGGGGCGACGCAGGTCCTGCGCGCGTGGCTCTACGGCCTGCCGCCCGGAATGCGTCTGAGCGCGAGCCACGACGTGCCGGCCCTGACCCTGCTCCTCGTCCCGGCGGCGGGCGGCCTCGTGCTCGGCCTCCTCGCCCATACCATTGCCCGGGCCATCGCCCGGCGGCACGGACGGCGCCCGCACGCAGTCGTCGATCCCATCGAGGCCAATGCGCTCCACGGCGGGCGGATGTCGGTACGCGGCTCGGGGCTCGTCGCCCTGCAGAACATGATCTCGAACGGGTCGGGGGCCTCCGTCGGCCTCGAAGCCGGCTATACCCAGATCTGCGCCAGCCTCGCGGCACGCTTCGGAGCGTCGTTCGAGCTGCGCCGGAGCGACCAGCGCACCCTCGTCGGCTGCGGGGCGGCCGCCGCCATCGCGGCAGCCTTCGGGGCGCCGCTCACGGGGGCGTTCTACGCCTTCGAACTCATCATCGGCACCTACGCCATCGCCACCCTGACGCCCGTGGTGGTGGCGGCCCTGTGCGGCAGCGTCGTCGCCCGCGCCCTGGTGGACCAACCGGCGCTGGTCACCGTCAACGGCCTCGACGCCCTCACCAGCACGGCGATCACCGGCGCCGACACCGTGCCGGTCCTGGGCCTCGGCCTCGTCTGCGCCGGCCTCGGCATCGTGATCATGCGCGGCGTCACCCTGGTGGAGGCCGGCATCCGTGCGAGCCGGATCCCCGCCCCGCTGGCCCCCGCCCTCGGTGGGCTCTGCGTCGGCGCCCTGGCGGTCGCGGTCTCGCCGCAGGTTCTCTCGGGCGGGCACGGGGCCCTGCACCTGCATCTCGGCACGCACGGGGCGGGCATGGGTCTCGGGGGCCTCGCGCTCCTGTTCGCCGCCAAGGCGACGGCGTCGGCCCTCTCCATCGGCGCGGGGTTTCGCGGCGGCCTGTTCTTCGCCTCGCTGTTCCTCGGGGCGCTCGTCGGGGAGATCTTTTCGGGGGCGATGCCCGGCTTGGCCGCCTTCGCGCCGACGCCGCTCGCCTACGCGGTGATCGGCATGAGCGCGCTCGCCGTCGCGGTCATCGGCGGCCCGCTCACCATGACGTTCCTGGCCCTGGAACTGACGGGCAGCTTCCCCATCACCGGCCTCGTCCTCGTGGCGGTGATCGCCTCCTCGCTCGCCGTGCGAAAAACCTTCGGCTACTCCTTCGCCACCTGGCGCTTCCACCTGCGCGGCGAGAGCATCCGCAGCGCCCACGACGTCGGCTGGATCCGCACCCTGACCGTGGACACCCTGATGCGCCGCGAGGTCGCCACCGTGCCGGTCTCCCTACCGCTGACGGTCTTTCTCGCGGACCATCCCCTCGGATCGCCCTCGCGGGTCGTGGCGGTGGACGGCGAAGGTCGCTACGCCGGCATCGTCCGGGTGCCGGAGGCCCACGCCGCCGCCCGGGACGCCGATGGCCCGCCCCCCGGCCTCGCCGACCTCCTGCGCCACGCCGACGACGTCCTGACGCCCGGCATGAACGCCAAGGCCGCGGCCGCCGCCTTCGACCGCACGGAGAGCGAGGCGCTCGCCGTCGTCGACGGGCCGGAGACCCGCCGCGTCGTCGGCCTCCTCACCGAAAGCCACACCCTCAAGCGCTACGCCGAGGAACTCGATCGGCAGCGCCGGGCGATGCTGGGCGAGACGGCGTGAGCGCCACGGCGCCCACGCCCGCCCGAGGTCAGGCGTGGACCACGCGCCCCTTCGCCCCCAAGGCCTCCTCGACGGTGCCGTCGCCGTCGAGATAACCGTGACGTTTGGGGTTCGGCATGATCAGCGAGGCCACGAAGGCGATCCCGAGCATCACGGTGACGTACCAGAAGAACGAACTCTCCGAGCCGATCTGCTTCAGGTAGAGCGCCACCATCTCGGCGGTGCCGCCGAACAGGGAATTGGCGATGGCGTAGGACAGGCCCACGCCCAGCGCCCGCACCTGGGTCGGAAACAGCTCCGCCTTCACGATACCGGAGATGCCCGTGTAGAAGCTGATCACGGTCAAGCCGATCATGATCAGGGCGAAGGACAGGACCGGGTTGGTGGTGCTGCCGATGGTGGTCATCAGGGGCACCACCATGAGGGTGCCGAGTCCGCTGTAGAGCAGCATGTTGGCCTTGCGGCCGATCTTGTCCGAGAGCCAGCCGAAGAACGGCTGGATGATCATGTAGACCAGCAGCGCGGCGGTGGAGATCTGCGAAGCGGTAATCTTGTCGATATGCGCCGTGTTGAACAGGTACTTCGGCATGTAGGTGGTAAAGGTGTAGAAGCTCAGGGAGCCGCCGGCCGTGTAGGCCAGCACCACGCAGAACGCGCGCCAATGCTTGAACAGGGCCGCGAAGGTGCCGGATTCCTTCGAGCTCATGTCCGCCTTGGTGGCGGTCTCGGTCAGCGACGAGCGCAGGTAAAGGGCGACCACGGCGGCGAGCGCCCCGATCACGAAGGGAATGCGCCAGCCCCAGGCGGTGAGCTGCTGGGCGGTGAGCACGCTCTGCAGGACGATCAGCACGAGGGAGGCCAGGAGCTGGCCGCCGATGAGGGTGACGTACTGGAACGAGGCGAAGAACCCGCGCCGGCCCTTGATGGCGATCTCGCTCATGTAGGTGGCGCTGGTGCCGTACTCGCCGCCCACCGACAGGCCCTGGATCATCCGGGCCAGGAGCAGCAGGGCCGGGGCGAGGTGGCCGACGCTCGCGTAGGTCGGCAGCACGGCGATCATCAGCGAACCGGCGCACATCATCAGCACCGAAATCATCATCGAGGTCTTGCGGCCGAGGCGGTCGGCGAGGCGCCCGAACAGCCACCCGCCGATGGGCCGCATGAAGAAGCCGACGGCGAAGACCGCGGCCGATTTCAGGAGCTGGCTGGTGTCGTCGCCCTCGGGGAAGAACACCGGCGCGAAGTACAGGGCGAAGAAGGCGTAGCAGTAGAAGTCGAACCACTCGACGAGGTTGCCCGACGAGGATGCGACGATGGCCTTGATCCGGCGGCGGTTGTCCGCCGCCTCATCGAGCCTCGGCGTCATGATTCCGGCACCGTCCGACATGCGCGTCTCCCCCTGTTTTATTTGGGATGTTGTTGAATTGGCTCATTATTTTTTTAGCATGGTCCCGCCCGGGCCTGCTGTGCGGCGACGTTAAGCTCCGCGGAAAAATTCGCAAGAGCACCGGCGGATGCCAAAATGACCGCAGGCAACGCGGCCGTGGAAGATCTGCGCTCAAGCTTTCATTCGGCCTCTCGCGCCCAAATGAAAGTCCCCGCGCAAGTCGATCCGGGGAAAATGCGGAACGGTTTCTGGGACGTCCTCGTTGCGGCTGCGCATCGGCGCCGAACGGCGCTGTCCATCGACGGGGCGGGAAACAAAACCATGAGCAAACTCTTTCGGAGCACGGTCGCGGCCGCGGCCCTGGTCATCGGCGCGACGGCGGCCTTCGGTCAGGGCGGCCCGGGTGGCGGCGCGGCCGGCGGTGCAGCCGGTGGTGGCGGCGCCGGCATCGGTGCGGGCGGCGGAGTCGGGGGTGGCGCAGGGGGCGGACGCGGCGGTGCCGGCGGCCCAGGCGCCGGTGCGGCGGGTGCCGAGCGTGGCGGCCCGGCCGGAGGAGGCGCAGGTGTGGGCGGCGGTGCCGGCGAGCGCGGTGGTGCTGCCGAGCGGGGCGGTGCTGCCGAGCGCGGCAGCCCGGCGGGCGGCCCGAACCGGGGCACGGAAGACGGCCGCGGCGGACGCGGCGAGGGCCGGACCGACCGCGACGGCCAGCCGGATCGCGGCGCTGCGACCGACCGCGGCGAGCGGGGTGACCGCGACGGTCGAGGCGACCGGGACGGCAAGGCGGACCGGGATAGTAGGACGGACCGGGACGGCAAGGCCGATCGCGGGGATCGCGATGGCCGGGGTGATCGCGGCGACCGGGGCGATCGCGGCGCACGAGGAGATCGCGGCGCACGAGGAGATCGCGGGGATCGGGGCGCGGTCCGGGGCGCCTATGGCCGCCTCGGCGCGCCGCAGCGCACGGAGTTCCGCCAGAGCGTGATCCGGCGCGGCATTCCGCGCCTCGCCGCCGGCGCCTTCGCGCTCACCGTCGGCACGGCCATCGCCCGCAGCTACACCCTCTACGACCTGCCGCCGGACATCGTCCGCATCGCGCCGGAATACGAGGATTACCGCTACGTGCTGGTGGACGACGACATCGTCATCGTCGATCCCGACACCTACGAGATCGTCGACGTGATCCGCGGCTGAGCGGCTTCATCTGGAAGACGGGGAGGGCGCGGCCGCGAGGCGGCGCCTTTTCTCGTTCAAGCGCTTGCTCTCGTCTCAGCGCTTGCTGCGGTCGAGCAGCCCCGAGACGACGCGGGCGGTGTAATCCACCATCGGGACGATCCGGGCGTAGTTGAGCCGCGTCGGCCCGATCACCCCCACGACGCCGACGATCTTCTGGGCCCCATCGCGAAAGGGTGCGGCGATCATCGAGGAGCCCGACAGGGAGAACAGCTTGTTCTCCGAGCCGATGAAGATGCGGACCCCCTCGCCGCCTTCGGCCCGGGACAGGAGTTCGATGACGTCCTTCTGGGTCTCGAGGTCGTTGAACAGCAGGCGGATGCGCTCGAGATCCTCGACGGCCCGCAGGTCGTCCAGGAGATTGGCCTGACCGCGCACGATGAGCTGGCGCGCGTCGGACGGGCCGACGGAGACGGCGAGGCCGGCATCGACGAGGCGCTCGGTGATGACGTCGAGTTCGCGCTTCATCGCCTGGCGGCCGGATTCGATCTCGGCCCGCAGGGTCCCGAGTGTGCGCCCCTGGAGGCGGGCGTTGAGGTAGTTCGAGGCCTCCTGCAGGGCGCTCGCGGGCAGGCCGGGCGGCAGGTCGAGGAGGCGGTTCTCCACCGAGCCGTCGTCGGAGACGAGGACCACCAGGGCACGGGCCGGGTCGAGGCGCACGAACTCGATGTGCTTCAGGTGCACGTTGGTCTTCGTGGTCAGCACCACGCCGGCACCGCGCGAGATGCCCGACAGCAGGGTCGAGGCCTCGGCCAGCGCGCTCTCGAAGGTGTGGCCGGAGGCCGCCGCCCGCATCTGCGCCTCGATCCGCGCCTGCTCGTCCTGGCCGACATCGCCGAGTTCGAGCATGGCATCGACGAAGAAACGCAGGCCCTGCTCCGTCGGCAGCCGTCCGGCGGAGGCATGGGGCGCGAAGATGAGCCCGGAATGCTCCAGATCCGCCATCACGTTGCGGATGGAGGCCGGCGACAGGGTCATGGGCAGGATGCGCGCGAGGTTGCGCGATCCCATCGGCTCGCCGGTGGTGAGGTAGCTCTCCACGATCTGCCGGAAGATCTCGCGCGCCCGCTCGTTGGGCGCGGCGAGGACATGCATCGGCTGGGATGCGGAGAAGGGGCGGGCGGGCTCGGTCACGACGGTTTTCCTGGGCCACGATTGTGTCCGCGCGGGGGCCCTCGCACAAGGCGGCGGCGCGCGTCCGCATCGGAACGCGGGCTGCGGCGGGGCAGGGCACGCTTCATCCGCCCTTCAGGAACGATGGGCCAAAAGAAAAACCGCGCTTCGATGAAGCCGTCCGGGCCCATCGTGCGTTCCACACCGCTCACCTGTCCGGCCAAGCTCGAAGTCCGTGCAAGGCCGGCCCCGCGTGGCGTCAGGAGTCCCATATGCGCAACACATCCCGTTCCGGTCTGATCCGGTCCCTGGCCATCGTGCTGGCCATGATCGGCGCCATGTTCGTCGCCGCGCCCCAAGGCGCCCAGGCGGCCCCCGCCATGGTCTCGACGGAGGTCGCCGGCCCGGCCGCCGCCCTCACGGAGGTCCAGTACGGCGGCTATGGCCGTCATCACCGTCATCACCACCGCCATTACGGCCACCGCCGCCACTTCGGCCATCATTTCGGCCATCACCGGGGTCGCCATTACGGCCGTCACTTCGGTCATCACCGCGGTCACCACCACGGCTACGGCCGTCGTCACTTCTACTGAGAGACGTTCGGAGGGGCGCCCGGTGGGCGCCCTTTTCGGTTGGGGCGTTGCCGCAGCCGCGCCCGGCGCCTAAGAGCCGCGTCCTGACACTCAACCGGGAGAGCGGCGATGCGGCCCTCGAAGCGCGCCAACGACGATCTGCGCACCGTCACCCTCGAGCGCGCCGTGGCCCGCTACGCCGAGGGGTCCTGCCTCGTCACCTTCGGCGAGACCAAGGTGCTGTGCACCGCCTCCCTGGAAGAGCGCGGGCCGCCCTGGCTGCGCGGCTCCGGCAAGGGCTGGATCACGGCCGAGTATTCCATGCTGCCGCGCGCCACCCACGAGCGCACCCGGCGCGAAGTGAATTCGGGGAAGCCATCGGGCCGCACCCAGGAGATCCAGCGCCTCATCGGCCGGAGTCTCAGGGCCGTCACCAACCTGCCGGCCATGGGTGAGCGCCAGATCACCGTCGATTGCGACGTGATCCAGGCCGATGGCGGCACCCGCACGGCCGCCATCACGGGCGCCTGGGTGGCGCTGCACGATTGTTTCGCCTGGATGCGCGCCCGCTCGATCATCTCCGTCGATCCCCTGCGCGATCACGTGGCGGCGGTGTCCTGTGGCATCGTCAAGGGCGTGCCCGTGCTCGACCTCGACTACGCCGAGGATTCGGGGGCGGAGACCGACGCCAACTTCGTGGTCACCGGCTCGGGCGGCCTCGTCGAGGTCCAGGGCACCGCCGAGGGCAAGCCGTTCTCGGAAGAGGAGCTCATGGCGCTCCTGCGCCTGGCCAAGGGCGGCACCGAGCGTCTCGTCGCCCTCCAGAAGGACACCATCGCGCGCGAACCCGCCGACAAGCGCGTCACGGACAAGAAGGCCTCCGCATGAGCCAGCACCGCATCCTCTCGGGCCGGGTCGTCGTCGCGACTCACAATGCCGGCAAGCTCGTGGAGATGCGCGAATTGCTGGCGCCCTTCGGGATCGCGGCGGTCTCGGCCGGCGAGCTCGGCCTGCCCGAACCGGACGAGACCGGCACCATGTTCTCGGAGAATGCCGCCATCAAGGCGCACGCGGCGGCCCAGGCCTCCGGCCTGCCGGCTTTCGCCGACGATTCCGGCCTGTGCGTGAACGCCCTCGACGGGGCGCCGGGCCTGTTCTCCGCCCGCTGGGCCGGGGAGTCGAAGGATTTTGGCGGCGCCATGGCGCGGGTCGCGGCCGAGATGGAGAAGCGTGGCGACACCACGCGGCGGGCGCACTTCGTCTCCGCCCTCGTCGTCGCCTGGCCCGACGGCCACACCGAGACCTTCGAGGGCCGGGTGTTCGGGCAGATCGTGTCCCCGCGCGGCACCAGCGGATTCGGTTACGATCCCCTGTTCCTGCCCGACGGCCACGACCGGACGTTCGGGGAGATTTCTTCGGAAGAAAAGCACGGCGTCGATTGGCAAACGGGCGACGCCCTTTCCCACCGGGCGCGGGCCTTCGTGCTCCTGGCCCGGGCCTGCCTGCGGCGGCCAATCTAAGCCTGCCTGCGGCGCCCGGCCTGAGGGGGCGGCCGGAGCCGCCGGCACCCTAGAGTATTTTCCATGATCCTCCGATCACGGAAAATTCTCTAAGTTATTGTTGGGTCGCATTTTCTTCACGCGAGCCGGTATCCACCTCGCTTGAAAATGCTCAGCGGCTCGCCAAGCCGTAGCGACGCCCGTTCAGGGGCGGTCCGTCCTGGCCGTTGCCGGCCACCACCACGAGGCGCTGGACCTCGCCGCGGAGATACGCCTGCAGGAAGCGGTTGTAATCGCGAAAGACCACGCAGCCGTTGGACGCGCCGCTCGGTCCGAGCATGTAGGTGTGGGCGAGCAGGCCGACGCGGCCGTGGATCGCGGCGGGGCCGCCCACGGGGTTGAGGCGGATCGCCCGTACCCCGTGGAACAGGGCCTCGCGCTCGCGCAGATCGTAGGTGCCGGGCGGCGTCGCGCCCCGCATGGTGAGGTGCACGTTGCGCGGGTTGTCCTGGCTCGGTCCGAGGCCTGAATGCGCCTCCAGCACCTCGCCGTTGGGCAGGGTCACCCGCCCGGCGGTGATGTCGTAGATCGCGATGCCGCCGCCCACCACCGGGGCGGGCCCCGGAACCAGGCGCTGGCGCGACGGGACCGCCTCCGACGCCCCGTCCACGGAGGCGTAGGCCGTGGGGGCCGGGGCATCGCCGAAGATGCGATCGAACAGGGAGGGCTCCTCGACGCCCGCCGCCCGGAACACGCTCTGGGTCGAGGGCAGGGCGGGACGCCGGGCGAGGCGCGCGGTGACGGCGACGGGCGCGCGCCGGAACTCGGTCGGGCGCGGGACCGGCAACGGTATCGGCAGCGGCACCGACAGGGCGACCTGCTCGGGGCGTGGCAGGGAAGCGGCGACGGGCGTGGAGCGCGCCGGGGTCGCGGCCATCTGCACCGCCGAAGGGGCGGCCTCGGAAGGGACGGCCTCGGGCGGGGCATCGGCGGCGGCAACCCGGACGTCGACGGCCGGCGCCGGCTCGGCCCGTTGGAAGCCCGAAGCCAGGGGCCCCAGGGAGAGGGGACCGGTGAGGAGGGTGGCGCCGATGGCGGGCGTGGGATCGAGCATCCAGGCGTAGTCGGCGGGCAGCGGCCGGGCGGCGGCCGTCTCGGACGCCGCTGCGACGCTCACCGGTACCGCTGCGACGCTCGCCGGTACCGCTGCGACGCTCATCGGCGCCGCGTCGCTCCCGCCGCCGAGGCGGGCTCCGGCGAGGCCGAGGGCCCCCACCGAGACGGCGAGCAGCATGCGGTTGCGGCGGCGGCGACGCTCCTGCCGGGGAGAGCGGTGCGAGCGGAGCGCGACATAGGTCATGGGGACTCGAACTCGATACGCATGTCCCGTTCGGGCAGCCCGCGCCGAGCCCTGTCCGCGCGGGTGCACCGCGCGGACCTGACACGAAATCGGGAGTCACCGTGAAGGGAACGATTTACCGTAAGTGTCCGTGAGTAAGCACGGGCTTGGTTAATCTCGCCTGAAGCGCATCAGCGTATTCGCGCAGAAAAACCGGCCGCGTTGGTTCAGTTCGACACAGGCGGGGGCATCCGGCGGCGGCACGCGGCGGCGCATCCGGAAGAAAGGTCGGGATTGCCAAACGCGCGGCGCGCGCGCACATCGCGGCCATGACCGAACCGACAGGCCCGGACCATCCGACCCGCGACGCGGGCTTCGGGGTCTACGTCCATTGGCCCTTCTGCGCCGCGAAGTGCCCGTACTGCGATTTCAACAGCCACGTGCGCCACGCGCCCGTGGATGAGGTCCGCTACCTCGCGGCCTTCCGGGCCGAGATCGCCCACATGGCCGCGCGGACGCCCGGCCGCACCGTCTCCAGCGTGTTCCTCGGCGGCGGCACGCCCTCCCTGATGCGGCCCGCCACCGTGGCGGGGCTGCTCGACGCCGTCGCGGGCGCGTGGGCCGTCGCGCCAGACGTCGAGATCACCCTGGAGGCCAACCCGACGAGCGTCGAGGCGGAGCGGTTTCGCGGCTACCGGGCAGCGGGCGTCAACCGGGTGTCGCTCGGCGTCCAGGCCATGGACGATGCCGCCCTGAAGGCCCTGGGCCGGCTCCACACCGCGCAGGAAGCCATGGCGGCGGTGCGGGTCGCGGCGACGCATTTCGAGCGCTACTCCTTCGACCTCATCTATGCCCGGCCCGACCAGGGCCTCGCAGCGTGGCGCGCGGAACTCGAGGGGGCCATCGCCCGGGCGGCCGAGCACCTCTCGCTCTACCAGCTCACCATCGAGCCCGGCACGCCGTTCTTCGGCCTCGCCGCCGCCGGCAAGCTGGTGCCGCCCGACGACGACCATGCCCGCGCCCTCTACGACGTGACCCAGGAGGTCTGCGACCGGGCGGGGCTCCCGGCCTACGAGATCTCGAACCACGCCCGCCCCGGCGCACAGTCGCGCCACAACCTCCTGTACTGGCGCTACGGCGAGTACGCCGGCATCGGCCCCGGTGCCCACGGGCGCCTCGTGGCCCCTGACGGGCGCCTCGGCACCGTCACCGAGCGGGCGCCCGAAGCGTGGCTCGCCCGGGTCGAGCGCGACGGGCACGGCATCGTCGAGACGGAGCGCCTGTTGCCGGCCGACCAGGGCGACGAATTCCTGATGATGGGCCTGCGCCTGTCCGAGGGCATCGACCCGGCCCGCTACGCCGCGCTCAAGGGCCGCGTCCTCGACGCCGCCCGGATCGAGACCCTGGTGGCCGACGGGCTCCTCGCCCGCAGCGCCGGCGGCCGCATCGCCGCGACCCCGCGCGGAGCCCCGGTGCTCAACGCCGTCGTGGCGGCGCTGGCCGCCTGAATCACCGGGCCGACCGGGATGTCCGGTTCGCCGGTTCAGGCTCCTCCGCCTGCATCGGCGTCACCGAGAACCGGTTCGCCCTTCGTTGGCCGAGGCTCCGATCACGTCCCCGAGGGCCCGAGCACCCGGGGCGCCGGGCTGACCACCGCGGGGGCGCCGCTGCGGATCTCGTAGACCGCGAGGGTCCGGTCGCTCGGGCCGTCGGGCCGGAACCGGAAGGTGCCGTCGACGCCGGAGAAGCCCGACGGGTTGGTGAGCGTGGTGTCGGCGAAGCGCTGCGAGCCGAATTGCCGGCTGAGCGCCGCCGTGAGCGATACGGCGTCGTACGCGAGGGTCGCCACCCGCGGTGGCACCGCCCCGAACCGTGCCTGATAGCGCTGGGAGAAGTTCGAAAAGCCCGCCGCGTCGGGGGCCGCGAACCAGCCGCCCTGGAGGGAGGGCAGGGCGAAGGCGCGGGGATCGTTCCACACGGCGGTGCCGAGGGGCCGGACCCGGGTCGGCGAGAACCCGGCCTTGGCGAGGACCGGGTCGAGGGCGGCGAGGCCGTCCGGCGTGTCGGGGAGGAACAGGGCGTCGGCCTGGGCGCCCCCGCCCGTGATCAGGCCGGAGAGCCGCCCCACCGCCGGACCGGGATTGCCCGGCGCATAGCGCTCGATGCCGACGAGACGGGCGCCTTTGCGCGCCACGGCCTCGCGGAACTGCGCTTCGACGGCGTTGCCGTAGCTGTTCTCCGGAATCAGGGCCGCAAAAGAGCGCCGGCCCTTGGCGACGGCCTCGTCGACGATGCGGTCGACCTCGGCCTGGGGCAGGAAGCTCAAGAGGTAGACGCCGCGCGCCGCCACCGCCGCATCAGTGGAGAACGCGATGACGGGCTTGCCCGCCGCGCGGGTGGCCACGGACGCCGCCTGGACGTTGGCGGCGAAGAGCGGACCGAGCACGAGTTCGGCCCCATCCGCCAGGGCCGCCTGGGCGGCCTCGCGGGCGCCATCCGCCGTCCCGCGATCGTCCTTCACCAGGATCTGGAGGTCGGGTTTCTGGAAATCCTCGACGGCGAGTTCGGCGGCGTTGCGGAGCGCCGCCCCCACGGCCGCGCCGGGGCCGGTCAGCGGCACCACGAGGGCGACCTTCACCGCGCCGGTGCCGATCCGGGTCCCGGAGGCGGCCGGTTCCGGGCCGGTCTCGCCCGGGGGCAGGTCAGTCGGGGGGAGATCGGCCGGCGGCGAAGCGGCGACCACGGGCGGCGCGGACCGGCGTCCGGCGCGCGGGCCGCCGTCGGGGCCGCCGATGCAGCCCGCCAGGGTCAGCGCCAAGGCCGACGCCAGGGTACCGACGCCCCAGACGCCCATCTGCCGCCACTTCGCGCGTATCATCGCGGCTCCCTTGTCGCCGAGCTTCCCATCACGTTGGGAGTGTCGTTCGCAAAAGTAAATGTGCGTGCCGGGGGATACACGCATTCCGCACGGAGGCGCCGGCATGGCATGGTCCCGCCCATGACACAGCGAAGCGACAAGCCGGGCCGACCGCGCCGGGACGCCCCGGCGGGGCCGGCAAAACCCATCTCCACCTTCACGGCCTTCGGTCTCGCGGCGGAAGCCGAACCCCTCGATCCGGGGCTGCACGTGGTGGCGACGCCCATCGGCAACCTCAGGGACGTCTCGTTCCGGACGCTCGCGACCCTGGCGGCGGCCGACACGGTGCTGGCCGAGGACACCCGCGTCACCCGCACCCTGCTGATGCATTACGGGATCACCACGCCGCTGGTGGCCTATCACGAGCATTCCAACGCCGCCGTGCGCGAGCGGATGATCGCCCGGATGCAGGCCGGCGAGGCCCTGGCCCTGGTCTCGGACGCGGGCACGCCCCTGGTCTCCGACCCCGGGTTCAAGCTCGTCCAGGCGACCATCGAGGCCGGCATCCGGATCACGCCGATCCCCGGCCCCTCGGCGGTGATGACCGCCATCGTCGCCGCCGGCCTGCCCACCGACCGGTTCTTCTTCGAGGGCTTCCTGCCGCAGAAAGCGGGCGCGCGCCGCAACCGCCTGGAGGCCCTGGCGCAGGTCCCCGGCACCCTGGTGTTGTTCGAATCCCCCCACCGCCTGCCCGAGATGCTCGTCGATGCCGCCGAGGTCCTGGGGGCCAATCGCCCGGCGGCAGTCGCCCGTGAACTGACCAAGCTCTACGAGACCATCCGGCGCGGCAGCCTCGGCAGCCTCGCGGCGACCTTCGCGGAGGAGGGGGCGCCGCGGGGCGAGATCGTGGTGATCATCGGCACCGGCACCGAGGAGCCCGATCAGGCCGAGACCGATGCGGGCCTCGATGCCGCCCTGACGGCGGCGCTCGCCCGCCACTCCATCAAGGACGCCGCCGCCCTGGTGGCCGACGAGACCGGCCAGCCGCGCCGGGTGGTCTATGCCCGCGCCCTGGCCCTGTCCCGGCGGACCGATGACGAGGCCTGAGCCCCGCACCAAGGATGCCGCCCGGCGGCGCGCCACCCACGGACGCGGCCTCACGGGCGAGACTCGCGCGCTGCTGGCGCTCCTGCTGAAGGGCTACTGGCCGCTGGCCCGGCGCTACGCGGCCGTGGGCGGCGAGATCGACCTCGTGGTCCGGCGCGGACGCACCATCGCGTTCGTCGAGGTGAAGGCACGGGCGGACCTGGAGACGGCCCTCGACGCCATCGACGGGCGAAAGCGGGCACGGTTCTCGCGCGCGGTGCGGGGCTGGATCACGGCGCACCCGGCCCATGCCGGGTTCACCCTGCGGGCGGATGCCGTGCTGGTCGCACCGGGGCGCTGGCCGGCCCACGTGGCCGACGCGTTTCCCCTGGACGGGCGGTGACGGTCAGGCCCGCGCGGCGGCGACGGCGGCGAGCAGGGTGCGCTTGAGGTCGGCCTGGCTGAACGGCTTCTGCACGACGGGACGATCGCGGAACGGCTCGCGGATGCCGGCACCGCCGTAGCCCGTGGAGAACACGATGGGGAGGTTGCGCTTCACGATGGCCTCGGCCACCGGATAGATCGGCTCGCCGGCGACGTTCACGTCGAGGATCGCCACTTCGAAGTTCTCGACCTGCGCCATCTCGAGGGCCGTCGAAAGGCGGGCGGCGGGGCCCACCACCGTGCAACCGAAATCGAGCAGCATGTCCTCGAGCAGCATCGAGATCGCCGCCTCGTCCTCGACGACAAGCACGCGAGCCCCGTTCAGAAGGTCTTCGTCCACTTGAGCACTCACGCCGGGGCTTCTTCCCTTCGATTCGTTCCGGGTTCGGGAACGTCGTCTACAAAGAGGAGTCTTGGATCGACCTCGGCTCAGGTGCTTCCACCCTCGACCGCGAGCGCGACAACATTGCCGAAGATCCGGTACGACGTGGGCCGTTCCGGGACGAAGCGAGCCGTCGCCCGTTCCGCCGAGCGTGTCAAGCGCTTCCCCGGCTCCGGACGACGCCGAAAGACGTTGATGTTACGAAGTGATACATTTGCGTCTCAGCCGGCCGAAATAGGATCCCCGCACCGGGGGTGAAGGGATTTATGTCGGAACGGTTTCCACCTCGCCCACACGTCCTCGACCGGCGCATCCTGCTCGCGGGCCTTGCGGGAGCGGCCGTTGCCCCATCACGACCGGCGCGGAGCGCTGCCCCCCTCGTCGTCGCCTCCAAAAGCGACACGGAGGGGGCGCTGATGGGGGCGATGATCGCCCTGGCGCTCGAAGCCCTCGGCCTGGCGGTGGTGACGAAGCTCGGCCTCGGCCCGACGTTGATCGTGCGCAACGCCTTGCTGTCGGGCGAGGTCGACCTCTATCCCGAATACACCGGCAACGGGGCGTTCTTCACCGATACGGTGTCCGACCCCGCCTGGAAGACGTCGGACGGCGCGTTCGCCGCCATCGCCCGCGCGGATGCGGGCCGCGGCCTCGTCTGGCTCGATCGGGCGCCGGCCAACAACACCTGGCTCATCGCCGTGAACGGTGCCCTCGCCCGGCGCGAAGGGCTCGCCACCATGGCGGATTTCGCCCGGGCCGTGGGGCGGGGCCTGATCCGGCTCGCCGCCTCGACGGAGTTCGTCGAGAGCCCCGCCGCCCTGCCGTCCTTCGAGGCCGCCTACGGGTTCCGGATGCCGCTGGATCGCATCGTCAGCCTGCCGGGCGGCGACACGGCGGTGACGGCCCGCGCGGCGGCGCAGGGGATCAGCGGCGTCGATGCCGGCATGGTCTACGGCACGGACGGGGCCCTCGATGCCCTGGACCTCGTGGTGATGGAGGACCCGAAGGGGGCGCAGATCGTCTACGAGGTCGCGCCGGTGATCCGGGCCGGGACCCTCTCCCGCCATCCCGAGATCCGCCCAGCCCTCGCCCGCATCTTCACCGGCCTCGACGCCCCGACCCTGCGCGGGCTAAACGCCCGCATCACCGTGGAGGGCGTCGTGGCCGAGACCGTAGCGCGCACCTACCTGACGGAGCGCGGGTTCCTGAGATGAGCGCCCCCGGACAGGCCCACGGACGGGCGGCCGGTGCCGCGCGCGGATTGCCGGCTGTGCTGGCGCTCGCCTGGTTCGTCGGCCTCGGGGCAGCCCTCGTCCACGGGCCGCTGCTCACCATCGCGGCCAATCGCCTGGTTCCCGGCGTTCCGGTGGCCGGCTGGGCCGGTCTCGGGCCCGCCCTGCCGGGCGTGCTCGTCCTGTCCGCCCCCGCGGCGGGCCTCCTGGCATCCGCATCCGGAGGCCGGGCCGGTGCCGTCGCCCTGGCCCTGCTCCTCGCCGCCGCCGGGCTTCTGGCCTGGGGAATCGGACACGGCGCCGCCCTGCGGATGGCGGCCGAGCCTCCGGCGGCGCGGGCCGGTCTCGGCGCCGGGGCGTGGCTCGCCGCCGCCCTGCTCGCCGCGGCCCTCGGGGTCGCAGTCCAACGCGGGCGCCGTCCCGGCCTCGGGCTCGGCATCGTGCTCCTCGTCGGGGTCGGACTGATCGTGGCCGGGCGGGCCGGGACCTTCGCGGCCCTGTCGCTCGCCGTCGAGTATGCGGGCCGGCGCGCGGCCCTGCACGCCGCCTTCGTCGAGCATCTCGCCCTGGCGGGCGGCGCCCTCGCGCTGGCGATCCCCGTGACGATCGGGCTCTCCCTGTGGCGGCGCGGCCAGGACCTCGTCGGGATCGTGGTCGGCGGGCTTCAGGTGGTGCCGGCGGTGGCCCTGCTCGGCGCCCTGGTGGCACTCACCGGCGGCCTCCTACGGGCGGTACCGGCGCTGCGCGAACTCGGCTTCTCCGCCCTCGGGCCGGGACCGGCCGTGGTCGGCATCGCCGCCTACCTGCTCCTGCCCCTGTGGCGCGGCCTCGCTTCGGCGTTGCGGGCGCCCGACCCCGACAGCCTCGACGCGGCGCGGGCCTTGGGTCTCACGGACGCACAGATCCTCGTACGCCTGCGCCTGCCGCTGGGTGCGCCGCAACTCGTCGGCGCCCTGCGGGTCGCTGCGGTCCAGGCCATCGGCCTCGCCACCCTCGGCGCCCTCATCGGGGCCGGCGGCCTCGGCCGCATCGTGTTCGACGGCATGGCGCAGTTCGCCCCCGATCTCATCCTCCTCGGCGCCGTGCCGGTGATCGCCCTGTCGCTGGTCGCCGAGCGGGCGTTGAGCGGGGTGGAAGATCGGATGCGCGTCGGAGCGCCCGCATGAGGCTGCGGCGCATGGTGCCCATCGGCCTCATCGGCCTCGTCCTGGCGGCCGTCAGCCATCCGGTGGTCGCGACCGAACTCGCGAAACTCCTCGGCGAGGCACCGCGCCGGGCGCTGGATTTCGACCGCCTCCTCGTCCTCGCCGTGCAGCACCTCGTGCTCGCGGGGACCGGCCTCGGGCTGGTGACGACCCTCGGGCTCGGCCTCGGCATCCTGGCGACCCGCCGGGCCGGCGCCGCCTTCCGTCCAGCCATCGACGGCCTCGCGGCCGGCGCGCAGGCGGTGCCGCCCGTGGTGGTGGTGGCCCTCGCTCTGCCGATCCTCGGGTTCGGCGGACCGCCGACCCTGCTGGCACTCGTGGCCTACGGGGTGATGCCGGCCCTGCGCGGCACCGTGGGCGCCCTGGAGGCGGTCTCGCGCGACGCCATGGCGGCTGCGGAGGCCATGGGGATGACCCGCCGGCAGATCCTGTTCTCCGTCGAACTCCCCCTCGCCGCGTCAGAGATCGTCGAGACCCTGCGCACGGCCCTGGTGCTGGCGGTGGCCACCGCCGCCGTGGGGGCGCTCGCGGGCGCCTCCACCCTCGGCACCCCCATCGTCGCCGGGTTGCAGAACCAGAACACCGTACCGATGCTCCAGGGGGCCGCCGCCACGGCGGCCCTGGCCTTCCTCGGCGACGCCGCCCTGCTCGGGCTGGCGGCGGCGTTCCGGATCAATCGTCCTTGAACGCCACCTCGGTGCCCGGGGCGACGCGCAGGGCGAGGCTGCGCGCGTCCCAGTTCGTGAGGCGGATGCAGCCGTGCGATTCGGTCTTGCCGACCTTCTCGGGCTCCGGCGTGCCGTGGATGCCGTAGGACGGGATCGCGAGATCGATCCAGACCACGCCCACGGGATTGTTGGGGCCAGGGGGAATCGTGAACTTCTCCTTCGTCTTCACGCCCTTGAACGCGTATTTCGGGTTGTAGGTGTAGGTCGGCGCGAAGGCGACGCCCTTCACCTTGGTGTTGCCCGACGGCGCCGGCTTCTCGGCGCTGCCGATGGAGGCCGGATAGAACGCCAGAAGCTTGCCGGCCTTGTCGAAGGCACGCACGTGCCGGGTGGTCTTGTCGACGGTGATGCGGGCGACGTCCTTCGTCGGCCTGTCCTCGGATTTCGACGTGTCGTCGGCCTTGGATTTATCGTCGGCCTTGGATTTTTCTTCCGGTCTGGATTTCTCGTCCGGTCTGGGCTTGCCCGTCTCCAGGGCCGGCACCGCCGCGACCGTGATCACCGTACCGGCCTTGTCGAGGGGCTTGTCGGGGTTGAGGGCCACGAGCAGGGCGCGGGCCATGTGGAACCGCTCGGCCAGCATCTCGCGCGGGTTGGTGTAAGACAGGGCCTCGAGGTCCGCTTGGCGCTCCATCTTGGGCGGGATCGTGGCCACGTAGGGCCCCGCCACGTCGGCCTCCGTCAGGGTGTACTCGGCCGTCACCGGCTCGGTGCTGGTCGCCGCGAGCTTCTCGAACACCTCCGCGTTCACCGCCTCGGTGGCCGGCAGGCCGTTGGCCGTGGCGAAGGCCGCGAGGGCGCCGCGCATGTTCTCGCCGTCGCGCCCGTCGATGGCGCCGGGGGAGAACCGTGCCCGGTCGAGGAGAACCTGCACCTTCACCAGAAGCGGATCGGGCCGCTTGTCGTCGGCCTTGGCGGTCTTCTTAGTCCGGACCTTTTCGTTACGGACTTTTTCGTTACGGACTTTTTCGCCGTCGGAGGGCTTTGTGTCGGAAGACTTGCTGGCGGATGCCGGGGCGGCGGCCTCGATGGCGTCGCGGGTGAGGGCCGACGAAGCCGCGTCGGCTTTGCCGGGAGCTTCCTTACCGAGGGCTTCCTGGCCGGCGGCTTGTTTGTCCGGAGCCGCCGCCACGCCGCCGGCGAGGCAGGCCAGGGCCAGCAGAGAGACGCCGCCCATCATCGAAAATCTACGCATCGTCCAGCGTCCGCATCCTGCCCGGGGCGCCGTCGCCCACGCGCCGGAACAAGCGTGACCGACCGCAAGCCGTTCCGCCGATGGGAATTATTGGCAGAGGCGGTGGCCGGCGGTACGTTCGCGTTCGTCGAGGTGGAAGTGGTTGGCGTGCGCCGCGTCCGTGCCCGGCCCCAGGACCGTGCGGAAGAAGCCGCACGCCTTGGCACGGGCATGGGCGAGGAAGGCCGCCTCCGGCGTGCCCTCGGGCAGGGGGGCTACGGCGATGACGGCGCGGTTCGCGAAGGTGAAGCCCATGACGTCGATGCCGTTGGCGAAGGCGTGCTCGCTCAGCTTGGCGTCGGGATCGTGGTTCTGGCCCCGGCAAAGGTAGGTGGTGCCGAGGCTCAGGCCCTTGAGCGGCTGCGACAGGTCGCGCTCGGCCAGGGTCTGCGCTTCCGTGGCCCAGCGCGCCAGGGCCTCGGCGGCGCCGCACACGAGGGTGGCGGGCGGGTTCAGGGCGAGGTCGCCCGCGAGCGCCGTGATCTTCAGGGGCCGTGCCGCGCCGCACTGCCCGTCCGAGAGGGCGGGCACGGGTTCGAAGCGGGCGCCGAGGCGCTCGAGGCGCTGGCGGCAGGCGGTGTCGTCGGCCGCCGCGACCGTCACGGCGAGGGCCGCCTCGCCGGAGAGTTCGGGCGGACGCGCCGGGGGCAGGGGCGTGGGCTCTGCCGGTTTGGTCTCGGCGGGTTTGGTCTCGGAAGCTTTGGTTTCCGCGGGCTTGGTGTCGTCCGGCTTGATCTCGGGCGCCTTCACGGCCGGGGTGGTCAGTTCCGGCGGGCGCTCGGGCGGACGCGGCGCGTCGAGGGACGGGCCGGGCTCGGGCGGACCGGTCACGAGCTCCGCCGGGCGGGCCGGCGGTGCCGGCGGTGGCACCGGGATCGCCGTCTCGGCTTGCGCGCGGGCGCCCCCGCAGAGCGCCAGCATCACGAGGCCGCAGCGGAACAGGGCCGGTGCGGCTTTGGGCGAGGGCGCGGGCATCCGGTTCCAATCCTGTCCGGACCTCGACCCTGCAAGGCGGTCGACGGTGCCCGCACGATCGGCGCATCGGCGCCCCGGGACAAGGGCAGGGCCGCAACAGCCGCGCACCATCGGCCTCGCGCACGCGACCGTCGGACCTCGCGCGCGCCGGACTTGCGCGCGCCGGACTTGGGCCTACCGTGCGGCCGACACGTCCGAGCCCATACACCCAGGATGACCATGACCGCCGGTACCCCCTCGACGTCCACCGCCTCCCTCGGCCCCTTCGCCGAGCGCGACTGGGCGACGCCCCACGGCCTGCCGCCGTTCGAGCGCATCGCGCCCGCCCATTACCTCCCGGCCTTCGAGGCGGCGCTCGCCGCCCACAATTCCGAGATCGACGCCATCGCCAAGAACCCCGAGGCGCCGCGCTTCGACAACACCGTCGGTGCCCTGGAGCGGGCCGGCCACGCCCTCGACCGGGTCGCGGGCGTGTTCTTCAACCTCAGCGGCAGCCACACCAACCCCGACCTCCAGGCGGTGGAGCGCGCCATCACCCCGCGCCTCGCCCGCCACGGCAGCGCCATCTACCTCAACCCGGATCTCTGGGCCCGCATCTCCGCCGTCGATGCCGACGCCGAGGATCTCGGGCCGGAGGAGCGCCGGGTGCTCGACCGCTACCGCACGCGCTTCCGCCGCTCCGGCGCCGACCTCGCCCCCGAGGCCAAGACCCGCATGGCCGAGATCGCCGGCCGCATGGCGGAGCTCGGCACCAGCTTCAGCCAGAACCTGCTCGCCGACGAGGGCGCCTTCGCCCTGCCCCTCGACGGCGCCGACGATCTCGCCGGCCTGCCCGACTTCCTGCGCGATGCCGCCGCCGCCGCCGCGAAGGAGCGCGGGGGCAAGCACGGCCACGTCATCACCCTGTCGCGCTCCCTCATCGAGCCCTTCCTGGTGTTCTCCACCCGCCGGGACCTGCGCGAGCGCGCCTACGAGGCGTGGTCGAAGCGCGGCGAGACCGGGGGCGAGACCGACAACCGCGGCATCATCGCGGAGATCGTGGCGCTCCGCGCCGAGCGCGCTCGCCTCCTCGGTTTCGACAGCTTCGCCCACTTCAAGCTCGCCGACACCATGGCGGGCACCCCCGACAACGCCATGGACCTCCTGCGCAACGTCTGGACGCCGGCCCACCAGCAGGCGGCGGCCGAGCGCGACCGGCTCCAGGGGCTGGTCCAGGCGGAGGGGCACAACTTCAGCCTCGCCCGCCACGATTGGCGCCACTACGCCGAGAAGCTGCGCCGGGCCGAGCACGATCTCGACGAGGGCGAGATCAAGCCTTACCTGCCCCTCGACGGGGTCATCGCGGCCGCCTTCGACACGGCGACGCGCCTGTTCGGGCTGCAGTTCGAGGAACTCGCGGACGTGCCGCGCTACCACCCGGACGTGCGCGCCTGGGCCGTGCGCGACGCCGACGGCTCGGACGTCGGCGTGTTCCTGGGCGACTACTTCGCCCGCGCGTCGAAGCGCAGCGGCGCCTGGATGAGCGCCTTCCGCTCGCAGGAGCGCCTCGCCGGCACGGTCCGGCCGATCATCGTCAACGTGATGAACTTCGCCAAAGCCCCCGAGGGCGAGGCGACGCTGCTGTCCTTCGACGACGCCCGCACCCTGTTCCACGAATTCGGCCACGCCCTGCACGGGCTCCTCTCCGACGTGACCTATCCGCTGCTGGCCGGCACGGCGGTGGCGGGTGATTTCGTCGAGCTGCCGTCGCAGCTCTACGAGCACTGGCTCGAACAGCCCGAGGTGCTGCGCCGGCACGCCCGCCACCACCGCACCGGCGAGCCGATGCCCGAAGACCTGCTGAAGCGCCTGCTCGCGGCCCGCACCTTCAACCAGGGTTTCGCCACCATCGAGTACACGTCGTCGGCCATCGTCGACATGACCCTGCACCTGTCGAATGCCGGCGAGGCCGGCCTCGACGTGCTGGCCTTCGAGGCGGATGCCCTCAAGCGCATCGCCATGCCGGCCGAGATCGCCATGCGGCACCGGACCCCGCACTTCGCCCACATCTTCTCCGGGGACGGCTACGCGGCGGGCTATTACAGCTACCTGTGGTCGGAGGTGCTCGACGCCGACGCCTTCGACGCGTTCCGCGAAGCCGGGGACATCTTCCATCCGGAGACGGCGGCGCGTCTGCGCAAGTTCGTCTACGGCGCCGGCAACCTGCGCGATCCGGGCGAGGCCTACACGGCCTTCCGCGGGCGGCTGCCCAGCATCGACCCGCTCCTGCGCAAGCGGGGGCTGGCCGCCTGATGGACGGGCCCACCTTGGTAACCCTTCCGTAAACAAGCATGCTTAACCAATGCTTCCTGACATCTTCGGGAAGCATTGGTCATGACGGACACGGTCGGAACGGCGTCGGACACCTCGCCGGAAGCCCTGCTCAAGCGGGCGGTGATGGGCGCCAGGACGAAGGCTGCGGCCAAGCCCGCCACGGGGGACGCCGCGCTCGGGAACACCTCGCGCTTGGGCGCAGCGGTGCCTGCCTTTCGCCGGATCGATCCGCGTCTCGCCGGCCTCGTCGGGGCGGCCCTGCTCCTCGGGGGGGTCGTCGGCGCCGGCGCGAGCCGCCTCGCGGCGACGGGCGACGACCGTGCGACGGGGGCGATGGCCGACATCCAGCGCCAGCTCGGCGCGGCGCAGGCCGAGACCGAACGGCTGACCACGGCCCTTGGGCAGGTCGGCAAGGCCGTCGCGCACACGCAGGAGACCGTCGACGCGGCCCGCACGGAGGCGCGGACCCGCAGCACCGCCGTGGTCGATCGCGTCGCCCGGACGGAACAGACCCTCGCCGCCAAGTTCGCGACCCTGAGCGAACGCTTCGAACAGACCGAGAAGGACCAGGCCGGGCGCCTCGCGACCCTGACCGCCCAGGTCGAGAAGCGAAGCGCCTCAACGGCACCGGCCGCCGTGAAGCCGGAGCCCACGGTCACCGGATCGCTTCCGGACGCCAAGGTCCAGACCGACAGATTCCAGGCCGACAAGGTCCTGGCCGAAGCCAAGATCCAGGCCGAAGCCAAGATCCAGGCCGAAGCCAAGGTGCAGGCAGATGCCAAGGTGCAGGCAGATGCCAAGGCGCAGGCGGCGTCGAAGCCGCCCGCCAGCGACAACTGGGCCGTGCGCGAGGTCTACGACGGCATCGCGGTTCTGGAGGATCGCAAGCGTCGCCTCGTCGAGGTCGGAATCGGCGATACGGTCCCGGGCGTCGGCCGCATCGAGACCATCGAGCGCCGGGGCCGGGCCTGGGCCGTCGTGACCCGCCAGGGCGTGATCACCCCGCAAGCTTGGTAGGCTGCGCCGGATTTGGTCAGCCGTACCGGCCTTCCGAGGCACGGTTCGCAATGAAAAAGCCGCCGTCCCGGTCTGGGGCAGGCGGCTCGAATTCCCCCGGTGGTCGGGCTCGATGGTCGAGGCAGTTCAGCGCCGGCCGAGGACCGAGCCTCAGGTCGCCTGCGCTTCGATCTCCACGTCGCAGGGGCACATGGGATAATGCGGCTCGATGGTCATCGGGTCGGCCATGATCGAGGCGCGCAGGGCACGGTTGCGTCCGTGCGTGAGTGCCCGTGTCTGCGCCTCCTGGGAGGGGTGCAGGATCGCGGCGAGGAAGGCGTGGCCCTCGAACTCCGCATCGAGATTCTTGGCTTCGAACACTGGCATGGCGTTCACCGACCCGGCGCCGTTGAGGTCTCCAAAGGGAGCCGCGACCCGGTCATTGGCAGAAAGCGTGGATAACGCCAATAAGTTCCCGGCGCACGTGTTGATTGATGATTAATTTACATTTGCGTAGTTCGAGCCGTTGATTGGGTGCGGCCGCGCACGCGAATACATCGGATCACTGATGATGCACCGCAGCGCCCTGCCGGCCCGACGGGCGCCGTCGATGGGCTTGCCGCCGTTGCGCCGCAAAGATGCCCGATTCGCTCGGGGGTGATTCGGGCCGCTGCGAATCACGAATGGTGGTCACGCCGCGTCGTCCTTCAGAAGTTCGGTGTTGATCGCGAAGGCCGCCATCGCGCCTTCGGCCGCCGCCACCACGGCGAATTGCACCCGACGGGACGCATCCCCCGCCACGTAGAGGCCGGGCACGTTGGTGCCCTCGTAATCCCCCGTCGGCACGATGCCCTTCGGCGTCAGGTCGCAGCCGAGTTGCGTGATGAGGTCGGACGGGCGGCATCCCCCGGGCGTGAGGAAGACGGCGTGGCACGGCCGCTCGGTCCCGTCCGCGAACACGAGCCGCTCCGCCCGCTCGCCGTTCCCCGCCAGGCGCGCCACGGCGCCGTCGGCGACCCCGATCCCGTGGCGGTCGAGGCGGGCGCGGTCCGCCTCCGACAGGCTGTCGGCCCGGTCGTCGGTGCACAGGGTCACGTCCCGGCTCCAGACGGTGAGTTCGAGGGCGAGGCCGACGCCGGCGTGACCGTGTCCGTAGGCGACCAGGGGCTGGTCGCGGCTCTCGTAGCCGTCGCAATACGGGCAGGTGTGGACGCCGCGCGTCCAGTAGGTGTCGAACCCCTCGACCGTGGGCAGGTCCTGATGCAGCCCCGTGGCGAGGACGAGGCGGCGTGCGGTTTCCGTTTGGCCGTCGGCCAGAACCACCGCGAAGGCATCACCCTCGCGGCGCGCCGCCGTCACCTCCGCGGTGCGGCATTCCACGGTGGGGTAGCGCGCGAGATCGGCCCGCCCCTGCGCCCGCAGGGCGGCGGGTGCCGTCCCGTCGCGGGTGAACAACCCCCAGGTCCGGGGCGTCGCGGCGTTGCGGGGGTCGCCGCAATCGATCAGCAGGACCGATCGGCGACAGCGGCCCAGGATGAGCGCCGCGTTGAGGCCGGCGGGTCCGCCACCGACGATGATGGCATCGTGCATCGGTCGATCGCTCCGGGATGGTGGTGCCGGTACACCAACGACCGGAGGCGCCAACCCGTTGCCGGACACGAAAAAGGGCGCCCGCGGCGCCCCTTTCCATTCCAGGGTTTCGGGTGCCCGTTCAGGCGGCCGTGGTCGCGGCCTTCACCGGGATGCCCTTCTCGGACAGGAACTGCTGCAATTCGCCCGACTGGAACATCTCGCGGGTGATGTCGCAACCGCCGACGAACTCGCCCTTCACGTAGATCTGCGGGATCGTCGGCCAATTGGAGAAGGCCTTGATGCCGTCGCGGATCGCCATGTCGTCGAGGACGTTCACGCCCTTGAACGGCACTTCGAGGTGGTTGAGGATCTGCACGACCTGGCCCGAGAAGCCGCACATGGGAAATTGCGGCGTGCCCTTCATGAACACGACCACGTCCTGGGATTCGATCTCGGTCTTGATGGCGGTGTTGGCGTCGGTCATGGGAATCCTCGTATGGTCGGGAACGGTGTGCGTCACCGTTGAGGTCAGGATTGATTCGTCGATTTCAAGGCCGTCGCGTCGGCGATGGCGCGGAGAGCGGCATCCAGGTCGAAGGGCGCGACGAGAAGGTCGTCCGGTCCCAGAGGGCATCGGGCGGGCAGATGGGGGAGCAGAGTATCCCCATAGGTGGTCAGGCCTAGTTTGGCCTGCGACTGAGCCACGGACCAGATCTTGTCCCAGTCCAGGCGCTGGCGCATCGACCGCTCGTAGCGGGTGAACGCAGCGACCTGGAACGTACCGGCTTCCTTCCGCCAATGCTCTACGGAAAGAGTATCCGGCGCGGACAAGCGTTTGAGCAAATGCGCCAGAGTCTGTGCCAGCAGGCTCTCCACGGCACCGATCTGCGAACGCCCCACGCTCTCGATCTCCTCGGCGACGTTCTCCCAATCGAGGATGTTCGACAGGTCCGGCCGGCGCGCGAGTTCGCGAAGGGTCGACGCCTGCTGCTCGGCCCAAGTCACGATGTCGTCGTCGTAGAGGCTCGGCTGGTCCATTCGGTCCGCCCCGTGAGGTCCCTCGCTTCGCGAAGGGCGCCCCTCAATCCTGGGGGACGCCCGTGGTGAGTGCAAGGGCATGGAGCACGCCCCCCATGCGCCCCTGAAGCGCGCCGTAGACCATCTGGTGCTGGGCCACCCGGGTCTTGCCCTTGAAGGCGGCGGACAGGACCGTGGCGGCGTAGTGATCGCCGTCCCCGGCCAGATCCTTGATCTCGATCCGGGCGTCGGGCAGCGCCTCGCGGATCATCGCCTCGATCTCACGCGCATCCATCGGCATGGGAAGTCCTCCTGAACAGCGGGGATTTATGCGGGAACGCCGGCGGGCTGGCTCGCCATATAGGCGGGCAACCAGCCCTCGTGGGCTTCGCGCAGGTCGGCGACGGCGATGGATTCGCCGCCCGGCAGGGTGATGCGATCGCCCCCCGTCACGCCGACCACGAGGGCGTCGATCCCCTGCGCCGTGGCGCTGTAGAGGAGGTCGGGCGCGGTCTCGGCATCGACGGCGAGGAGATAGCGGGCCTGATCCTCTCCGAAGAGGTAGGCGTGCGTCGCCATGCGGGCCGGCACCTCGGGAAGTGCCGCGCCGATGCCGCCCGCCATGGCCATCTCGGCCACGGCGACGGCGAGGCCGCCATCCGAGAGATCGTGCACGGTGTCGACCTGGCCGGAGACGATGAGGCCGCGCACGAAATCGCCGTTGCGGCGCTCGGCGGCGAGATCGACGGGCGGCGGCGCGCCCGCCTCGCGGCCGGCGATCACCGCGAGGTAGACGGACTGGCCGAGCCAGCCGGCGGTGTCGCCGACGAGCACTAGGAGGTCGCCTTCGCGCTTGAGCGCCAGGGTGGCGTGGCGGGTCACGTCGGCGAGGACGCCGACGCCGCCGATTGTCGGGGTCGGCAGGATGCCCACCCCGTTGGTCTCGTTGTAGAGCGAGACGTTGCCGGACACGACGGGGAAGTCGAGGGCGAGGCAGGCCTCGCCGATGCCCTTGAGGCAGCCGACGAGCTGGCCCATCACCTCGGGCTTCTCGGGGTTGCCGAAATTGAGGTTGTCGGTGATGGCGAGCGGCGTGCCGCCCACCGCCGTGATGTTGCGCCAAGCCTCCGCCACGGCCTGCCGGCCGCCCTCGACGGGATCGGCCTCGCAGTAGCGCGGCGTCACGTCGGCGGTCATGGCGAGGCCCTTGGGGCCGTCCTCGACGCGCACGATGGCCGCATCCCCGCCGGGCTTCTGCACGGTGTTGCCGCCGATGAAATGGTCGTACTGCTCGTAGACCCAGCGCTTCGAGGACAGGTCCGGCGACCCGACGAGGCGCTTCAGGGCCTCCGCGCTGCCCACGGTCTCGGGCACTTCGGACGCCAGGATCACCGGCTGGTGGGTGTTGGCGATATGAGGCCGGTCGTAGAGCGGGGCTTCGTCGCCGAGTTCCTTGATCGGCAGATCGGCCATCACCACGCCGTCGTGCTTGACCACGAAGCGCAGCGTGTCGGTGGTGTGCCCGATGATCGCGAAATCGAGGCCCCACTTCACGAAGATGGCCTGCGCCTCGGCCTCCATGCCGGGCTTGAGGACCATGAGCATGCGCTCCTGGCTCTCCGACAGCATCATCTCGTAGGCGGTCATGCCGGCCTCGCGGGCCGGGACCTTCTCGATGTGGAGCTCGACGCCGAGATCCCCCTTGGCGCCCATCTCGACGGCCGAGCAGGTGAGGCCGGCGGCCCCCATGTCCTGAATGGCGATGACGGCGCCCGACGCCATGAGTTCGAGGCAGGCCTCCAGCAGCAGCTTCTCGGCGAAGGGGTCGCCGACCTGCACGGTGGGGCGCTTCGATTCCGAGGCGTCGTCGAACTCGGCCGACGCCATGGTGGCGCCGTGGATGCCGTCGCGGCCGGTCTTCGAGCCGAGGTAGACGATGGGGTTACCCACGCCGGTGGCCGCCGCGTAGAAGATCGCGTCGGTCTTGGCCAAACCCACCGCCATGGCGTTGACGAGGATGTTGCCGTCGTAGCGCGAATGGAAGCCCATGAGGCCGCCCACCGTCGGCACGCCGAAGGAATTGCCGTAGCCGCCGATGCCCGCGACCACGCCCGAGACGAGGTGGCGGGTGCGCGGATGGTCCGGCGAGCCGAAGCGCAGGGCGTTGAGTGCCGCAATGGGGCGCGCCCCCATGGTGAACACGTCGCGAAGGATGCCGCCCACGCCCGTCGTCGCGCCCTGATAGGGCTCGATGAAGCTCGGGTGGTTGTGGCTCTCCATCTTGAAGACGCAGGCCAGGCCGTCGCCGATGTCGATGACGCCGGCATTCTCGCCCGGACCCTGAATCACCCACGGCGCCTTGGTCGGCAGGCCGCGCAGATGCTTGCGCGAGGACTTGTACGAACAGTGCTCGTTCCACATGGCCGAGACGATGCCGAGCTCGGTCAGAGTCGGGTCGCGCCCGATGAGGCCGCGGAAGCGGTCGTACTCGTCCGGCGTCAGGCCGTGCTGGCGCACCAGTTCGGGGGTGATCGGAACATCGTTGCGGAACATGCGGCCCCTCTCGACACGATCCAGTTCGGCCGTCTCGGTCGAGACGGCTCTAGAGCGTTAGGGCGCGCCCTGGCAACACGCGATCGTCGCGCGACCGTTCCATGCACCTCATGGAACGGCGGATTCCTCCGTCACACGGGCCCTTGCTCCGTCACACGGGCCTTGGGATGTTCCGCGCCGTCGCGCCAGCGCCGGATCGCGGCATGGACCGGCTCGGGCCCTGCGACGAAGGCGACGTAGTCGAACGCGTGCGGGTCGCGGCTCGACATGAGCAGCTGGAAGTGCATGCGGAACAGGTTCCACTTGCGCCGCTTGAGGATGCGCTTCTCGATGAGATCCTCGATGCGGACGTGGATTTCCACCGGCCGGTGCGCCGTCGGCGCCGGCACCCGCGAGGCGCTCAAGGGATTGCGCTTGTGGATGGAGAGCCAGTCCCATTTCGCCCGGACATCGAGCCAGCCGACGGCATCGCAGGCGGCGACCCGCGCCAGGGACGCCCGCATCGCCACGGCCCGGGGGTCGAGGGTGATCCAGGGAATCACGCTGCCGATGCTGACGAACGAGACCGGGGTACCGCGCCGGCCGAACTCGGGATCGCGGGCGAGCACCCGGTCGAGGACCTCGATGCCGAGGAAGCTCGAAGAGGAATGGCCGATGACCACGATCTCACCGGCCCGGCCGTCCGCCGCCCGGATGAGATCGGCGAAGGCGTCGAGGCGCGCATTCATCCGCGCCTCGCGCCCGTCGGCATGGTCGTGGGTGAAGGCGGTGTCGTCGACGAGATGCGCGACGTAGAACGGCTTTCCCCGCGTCACCGCCATGAGCCCGGCGAGGATCGCGTAGGCGAGCGCCGGCGCCGAGAGCCAGGACCAGGGGCGCGTCCAGTCAGGAAGCAGGCCGACGAGACCCAGCGCGGCCCCGAAGCTGAAGACCACGAGCGCCAGGTAGATGAGGTGGACGCCGACGATCACCCGGGAAAAGCGTCGCGCCTCGCGACGGAAGCGTCGAACGTAGCCCATGCGCCAGAGTCGCCACCACAGGGCCGGCACGGCGAGGAGGCGGCGCGCGTTCCCACGCGGAAACCGGGCGGCGACGATGTCGTCCCAGCGCAGCAGGGTGTAGCGGGTCTCGGTGCCGTCGGCCTCCACGCGCCAGTCGAGGCGCAGGCCGTCGGCAGAGCGCTCAGGATCGCCCACCGTGATCGCCATGCCGCGCCGGGCTGCGGTCAGACGACTCTCGCGACGGAACAGGCCCCAATAGGTCTCGGGCGCGCGCGGATCGAAGCCCGGCATGTAGAAGATGTGGCGCGGCCTGGTCTCGGCCGAGGGGGCGTCCTGAGCGATGGGGGCTGTCCGTCCGATGATGCGATGGAACGCGGGTCTCGGCGGTCGCAGCGGCGACCACGCCCGTCCCTACACGATCAAGATCCCGTCCGACGAGTGCGAAACCGCATCACGAAGACCCGGCTGGGGCGTGCGACAGGAACTCGGCGATGGCCTCGACGAAGCGTGCGCCATAGGCCTCGCGCTTGCGCTCGCCGACGCCGTGGACCGTGCGCAGGGCGTAGAGATCGACGGGTTTGGAGCGCGCCATCTCGATGAGGGTGCGGTCGGGGAACACCATGAAGGCGGCGATGCCCTCGGCGCGCGCGATGGTGGCGCGCAAGCCGCGCAGGTGCTGGAACAGGGCCTCGGTGGCCGGGTCGAGATCGAGGCTGGCATCGTCGCGCGAGACCGCGCGCTTGCGGTCGCGCGGCTCGGCGACCTTCGGCTCGGGGTCCGGCCGCATCTGGATGGTCTCGCGGCCGAACAGGATCGCCTCGCCCTTGTCGGTGAGTGAGAGCCCGCCGAAGCCGTCGCCGTTCTCGGACACGGCGCCCGCGGCGAAGAGCTGCCGCAGCATGGCGCGCCAAGCCGCGACAGGCTTGTCGGCGCCGACCCCGAAGGTCTTCAGGGCGGCGTGGCCGTTGCGGCGGATCGGGTCGGATTCCTTGCCGTGGACCACATCGCAGACATAGGCCGCCCCGAAGCGCTGGCCGGTGCGGACGATGGCCGAGAGCAGCTTCTGCGCCGGCACCGTGGCGTCGACGAGGGAGACGCCCGAGCGGCACAGGTCGCAGCGTCCGCACGGCTCGCTCGCCTCGCCGAAATAGCCGAGGAGCGACTGGCGGCGGCAGGTGGCGCCCTCGCACAGCGCGATCATCGCCTCGAGCTTGCGCCGCTCGACGCGGCGACGCTCGTCCGGCACCTCCTTCTCGTCGATCTGCCGTCGGCGGAGCGACATGTCGTCGAGGCCGTAGATGGTGAGGGTGTCGGCGGGCAGGCCGTCGCGGCCGGCGCGGCCGATCTCCTGGTAGTAGCCCTCGACGTTGGACGGCATGTCGGCGTGGCAGACGAAGCGCACGTCGGGCTTGTTGATGCCCATGCCGAAGGCGACGGTCGCCGTCATCACCACGCCGTCCTCCTGCAGGAACGTGTCCTGGTTCTTCATCCGCGTGCCTTGGTCGAGGCCGGCGTGATAAGGCAGGGCGTTGAAGCCGTCCTTGGCAAGGCTTTCGGCGAGCTGCTCCGTACGCTTTCGCGAGGAGCAGTAGATGATTCCACTCTCGGAGCGGCGGTGCTTGAGGAAACGCTCGATCTGCCGGGTGGGGTTGTCCTTCGGCACGAAGGTCAGGCGGATGTTCGGCCGGTCGAAGGAATGGACGAACGCCTTGAGCTCGCGGCCCGCGGGAAACAGCCGCTCGGTGATGTCGGCCCGCGTCGCCTTGTCGGCGGTGGCGGTGAGCGCCACGGTCTGGACGTTGCCGAGCGCCTCGCGCGCGCGCGACAGATCGCGGTATTCGGGTCGGAAATCGTGGCCCCATTGCGAGACGCAGTGGGCCTCGTCCACGGCGAGGCGCCGAACGCCGGCGCCCCGCAGGGCATCCATCAGCCCTTCCATCATCAGCCGCTCGGGTGAGACGAAGAGGAGGCGCAGATCGCCGGAGCGTATCTGGCGCCAGGTCTCGCGCGAAGTCGCCTCGGGCACGGAGGAGTTGAGGGTGGCGGCGGCGACACCGAAGCCGAGCATCTGCTGAACCTGATCGTGCATCAGGGCGATCAGGGGAGAGACCACCACGGTGAGCGAGGATTCCACCAGGGCGGGCAGCTGGTAGGTCATCGACTTGCCCGAGCCCGTCGGCATCACGGCGAACACGTCGGTCCCGTCGAGCACCGCGCCGATGACCTCGTCCTGGCCGGGGCGGAAATCGTCGTAGCCGAAGGTCGTTTTCAACGCGGCGCGGGCTTCATCGAGGCGAGTGTTCATCGCTACCTTCAGGATTTCAACTTTTGGTTGTTTTTGTGGAATGGGTAGCTTGCGCGAAAGTCGTGTAGGCACCATCGTAAACGCGTCTACACGAGGGGCGTACGATGGCGCTGAATATCCGTAGCGAGGAGGTTAACCAACTCGCTGAAACGCTGGCATCAGCGGCAAGGGTGAGCAAGACCGAGGCCGTGCGAATGGCGCTCGTCAACGAGTTGGCGAGACGGGAGGCGAAGCCGTCGCTTTTGGAACGCATCAAACCGATCCAGGATGCGATTGCCGCCTATCCCAGAACGGGCCTGAAGGCCGACAAAGCCTTTTACGACGATCTCAGCGGTGAGCCGTGATGTTCATCGACGCATCTGCGATCGTAGCGATTCTCCAGCGCGAACCCCATTTCGAGGCGCTCGTAGACCGGCTCGAAAAGACGAGTTCCGCGATGACATCGGCGATCGCGATCTTCGAATCGACATTGGCGATCAGTCGTCTCGGTACGATTCCAACCACCGAGGCGGAGGAAAAGGTCCGCAGCTTTCTGGCAGCATCCGAAATCGCCATCGTGCCGATCGATGGCCGAGACGCAAGTCATGCGATCTTCGCGCATCACCGCTACGGAAAGGGCAGGGGCCACCCCGCGCGCCTCAACCTCGGCGACTGCTTCGCCTATGCCTGCGCCCAAACTCGTGATGTCCCCCTCCTGTTCATCGGCAACGATTTTTCGCAGACCGACATTCCATCCGCCCTCGCGTGAGGCTCACCGCGCGGCGATGGCGACCGCCGCGCCCGCCATCACCGTGCCGGCGCTGCGGTCGATCGCACGCCGCGCGCGAATCGAGGTGAAGACCCGCCGGGCGCGGTCGGCGGCTCCGGCATAGGCGCACAAGACAGCGCTCAAGACGACGACGATCGTGGCGCCGATCTCGGCGAAGCCGAGGAGGGTCAGGCGATCGAGATCACCCACACCCGGCAGAAGCGCAAGGAAGAACAGGATCACCTTCGGGTTGCCGAGGGTGAAGACGAGGCCGCCGAAGAACAGGCGTATCCGGCCGTCTGCGTCCACGCGCTCGGTCTCGATGGGCTCCAAGGGCGCGGTCCAGGCTTTCCAGGCGAGAACCGCGAGATAGACGGCACCGGCGTACTTCAGGACGACGAACGCGACGGCCAGGGACCGTGCGAGGAGGGCCATACCGGCCGCCGCCACGCCGAACCAGACGAGGTCGCCCACGACGAAGCCGGCGATGAAGGCCCCGATGCCGACCGGCCCGCGCGCCAGCACTCGCGCCACCAGGGCGGCGATGCCAGGACCGAGAGAGGCCACCGCAACGGCGAAGAGGAGGAGATTCGCGATCGACATGGCCCACCGGCGCCTCAAGGCACGGCGACGCGCCCGTCGACGATTCTCACCAGATCCGCCCGTCCGTCGAGTTCGGCGAACAGGGCCGGATCGGCCCCCGTCATCCAGACCTGACCGGACAGGGCTTCGAGGGCGTCGAACAGGCCGGCGCGGCGGCGCGGGTCGAGATGGGCGGCGACCTCGTCCAGCAGGACCAGGGGGGCGATCCCGCACATGGCCTGGACCAGGCGAGCATGGGCCAGAACGAGCCCGATGAGCAGGGCCTTCTGCTCGCCCGTGGAGGCGGTGGCGGCGGGCACGTCCTTGGGACCGTGGCGCACCACGAGATCGCTGGTCTGCGGTCCGCTGAGCGTACGGCCGGCCGCGCGGTCGCGGGCGCGGCCCTGGCGCAGGGCCATGCGGAACCGGTCTTCGGCCTCCAGCGCCGGCCAGACGGCGACGAGATCGTCGAGGTCGCCTTCGAGGCGGAGCGCCGCCCAGGGGAAGGGCTGGGCATCGTCGCGCCCCTCGGCGATGAGCCGGTCGAGGCGCTCCGTGGTCTCGCGCCGGGCGAGCGCCACGGCAACCCCAAGTTCGGCGACCTCGCGCTCGATGGCGTCCAGCCATTGCCTGTCGTTGGGCCGCTCCTCCAAGAGGCGGTTGCGCGAGCGCAACGCCCGCTCCAAAGCGTTGACCCGGGCGCCGTGGGTGGCATCGACGGCAAGCACCAGCCGGTCGAGGAAGCGGCGGCGGTCACCCGCCGCCCCTCGGAACAATCCGTCGAAATCCGGGGTAAGCCAGACCACGCGCAGGAACTCGGAGAACGCCACGGGGGAAGGCGCCGTCGCGCCGTCGATCCGGCACAGGCGCGCGGCGCGCCCGTCGAGGCCGGGCGGTTCGTAGCCGGTGCCCACCCGGTGCTCGCCTTCGCCCGCCGCCAGGGTCATCGACACGGCGAAGCCGCCCGGTCCGCCGATGCGGGCCATGCCCGCGAGATCGGCCCGGCGCAGGCCGCGCCCCGGCGAGAACAGGGATACGGCTTCCAACAGGTTGGTCTTGCCGGCCCCGTTCTCGCCGACCAGCGCGACGAAGCGGCGGCTCACCTCGAGATCGACGTCGGCGTGATTGCGGAAGTCGCGGCAGATCAGGCGGGTCAGGCGAAGCCCGCGACCCGCCGAGGCATCCTCGGGTGCATGCGCGATGAGATTGGACGAAGCGGTCGCGATCACACCCGCATCGGCATCAGCACGTAAAGCGCGGACGCGCCCTCGCGGTCTTGGATCAGGGTCGGCGAGCCCGGGTCGGCGAGCTTGAACAGGGCGGTGTCGCCCTCGAGCTGAGCCGTGATGTCGAGGAGGTAGCGGGCGTTGAAGCCGATATCGAGGGCGGCGGCCTCGTAATCGACGTCGAGCTCCTCGGTGGCACTGCCGGAATCCGGATTGTTCACGGAAAGTGCGAGACGCCCTTCCTGCACGGCGAGCTTCACCGCGCGGCCGCGCTCCGACGAGATGGTCGAGACACGATCGACCGCCCGGGCGAACTGGTCACGCTCGACGGTAAGGCGCTTGTCGTTTCCGGAGGGGATGACGCGCTGGTAATCCGGGAATGTACCGTCGATGAGCTTGGAGATCAGCACCACGCCACTGGCGAACTTGAATCGGATCTTGGCCGATGACAGGTCGATCTCCACGCCCTCGCCCCCATCCTCCACGAGCTTGATGATCTCGGCGACCGCCTTGCGGGGCACGATGATGCCCGGCATGTCGCGGCTTCCGTCCGGCGCCTCGATCTCGACCCGAGCGAGTCGGTGTCCGTCGGTGGCGACGGCCCGCATCTTCAGCGAACCCTCGGACTCGATGGTGTGGAGGTAGATGCCGTTGAGATAGTACCGCGTCTCTTCCGTGGAGATGGCGAACTGCGTCTTCTCGATGAGGCGCTTGAGGTCGGCCGCCGCCAGGGTGAAGCGGTTCGGCAACTCGCCGGCGGCGAGGTCGGGGAAATCGCCTTCCGGCAGGGCGCCGAGCGAGAACCGCGAGCGGCCCGAGCGGATGGTCATCTGCCCCGTCTCGCCGCTGGTCTCCAGGGAGACCTGGGCGCCGTCGGGCAGCTTGCGTACGATGTCGTAGATGACGTGCGCCGGCACGGTGGTGGCGCCCGCATCGGCCACATCGGCCGGGATGGTCTCCGTGACCTCGATGTCGAGGTCCGTGGCGCGCAGCTCCAGGCCCGCAGGGCCGCCGCGCAGGAGCACGTTCGACAGGATCGGGATGGTGTTGCGGCGCTCGACCACGCGGTGCACGTGGCCGAGCGAACGAAGGAGGGCCGCGCGCTCGACAGTGACTCTCATCGACAAAACTCGTGGTCTGAAGGTGGACGTCGCTTGAGCCGGCGCGGCGGCGCGCCTCGGCATTCCGCGTGGAAAGGCACCGTGGAACGGCACCAAAACCCGGCACCGTGGCCGATGAACTTGGCGAAGCCCATCGGCGAACGCAAGTGCGAGAGGGCGGCTATCCCGGCTTCGATCCGCGGCGGAGCCGAAAGCTCCGCCGCGCGACGCGCCTCAATCCTGCAGCATGCGCTTCAGGAGTTCGACTTCGTCGTTGAGCACATTGTCCTCGCCGATGAGCTTGTCGATCTTGCGCACGGCGTGGAGCACGGTGGTGTGGTCGCGACCGCCGAAGCGCCGGCCGATCTCGGGGAGGGAGCGCAGGGTCAGCACCTTCGACAGATACATCGCGATCTGGCGCGGCTTGACCACGGCGGCCGTGCGTCGCTCGGACAGGATGTCGGAGCGCGAGACGTTGTAGCGCGAGGCCACGAGCTTCTGGATGTCCTCGATCTTGATGCGCTTGGGCTCGCGGTTCTTCACCAGATCGCGGATCGCGGCCTCGGCGGTCTCCATGGTCACCGCCGCCCCCGTGAGGGTGGCATGGGCGAGCAGCCGATTCACGGCGCCCTCGAGATCGCGCCCGTTGGCGGTGATCGCCCGGGCGACGTAGGTGGCGACCGTGGGCGAGACCTCGAAGCTCGGATGCGAGACCTGCACGGCGGCGAGCCGCGCCGAGAGGATCGAGGTGCGCAACTGCTCGTCGAGGGTGCCGATCTCGACCACGAGGCCGCCGGCGAGGCGCGAGCGGACCCGCTCTTCCAGGGCTTCGAGTTCGGTGGGCGGCCGGTCGGAGGCGACGACGACCTGGCGGCCGGCATCGATGAGTGCGTTGATGGTGTGTCCGAACTCGGCCTGGATCGACTTGCCCTGGATGAACTGCACGTCGTCGAGGATGAGGAGATCGATGGCGCGCAGGCGCTCCTTGAAGGCTAGGGCGTTCTGGGTCTTCAGGGCGTTGACGAAGCCGTACATGAAGCGGTCGGCGGTGAGGTAGATCACCCGGCGGCCGGAATCGCGGGCGGCGTGGCCGATGGCGTGCAGCAGGTGGGTCTTGCCCAGGCCGACCCCGGCATGGAGGTAGAGCGGGTTGTAGAGCGCGCCCTGGCCGTCGTGGCGGGCGACGCGCTCGCCGGCCGCATGGGCGAGGGCGTTGGAGCGGCCGACGACGAAGCTCGCGAAGGTCAGGCGGTTGTCGAGGGGCGCACCGTTGAGGTCGCCGGAGCCACCCTCGGCGCGGACCGGGGCGGAAACTTCCGAATCGGCTTCGCCCGGGGCGTGCATTCCGGAGCCGGCGGCCTGGAGACGAGCCAGGGGGCTTGGCGCCATCGCGGGCTTCGGAGCACTCGCGGCGGCGGCCGGACGGGCGGCGGGACCGCGCACCGAGACGTCGATGCGCGAGACCTCCTCGACCTCGCTGCGGAAGGTGTTCAGGACGCGGTCGATGTAGTGCGACTCGATCCAGCTCTTGAGGAAGCGGGTGGGCACCGTGAGGCGGGCCGTGGCGCCTGAGACTTCGAGCAGTTCGAGCCGGGCGAACCAGCTCGCGAACACGTCCTCGCCCAGTTCCGCCCGCAAGCGGCGCTTCACCCGAGCCCAGGCGGCCACCGGATCGGTCCCACCCACGCCGCTCATGCCCGTCTCGGGGTTGCCGGACACGCTACCGTCGACATGCATCATCGCTCTCCTCGCGCCGAGGACGGAGAGCCGCCGCCGGAACGTACGCACACTTGACTGACGTCGCGTCCCGCAAGCCATTCGCGGGACCCTGGTGTTCGCGCCGGTGTCAATGGACCCACGGCACCTTTTGTCGATGAAAACAGCCTATCAACAATAAGCTACGGTTCTCCTAACAACGGGACTAATGGGGATAGCCAAATTTGCGCGAATTGCGACGAGGGCTTGGCGGGGTGAGTCGAGCCGGAGCCCCGACCTTGTGAACGGTTCATCCTCGACTCGGAGATGCACGGCTTTTGTGGCGTCTTCTCAAGCGATCGTTAAGTTACACTTGGCCTGCGCACGCCACAACATGGGAGATTCGGCAATATCGTTAACGAGACACTGCAGGTGGACGCATGTCGCGGTGTCACGACGGGATGGCGCATGGTCCGGGCTCGCCACCGGCGGCGCGAGAAGGGCAGCCGAAAACGAAGAAAGCCCGGCATCGCTGCCGGGCTTTCTTCGCAATGGGTCCTGAGGACGGAGGGTTAGGCGGCGAGCGCCTTGACCCGTGCCGCGAGGCGCGAGACCTTCCGGGACGCGTTGTTCTTGTGCACGATGCCGTGCTGAGCGGCCCGCATGATCTCGGGCTCGGCTTCCCGCAGGGCGGTCAGCGCGCTGGTCTGGTCGCCACCGGCAATGGCCTCTTCGACCTTGCGGACGAAGGTGCGCATACGGCTGCGGCGCGAGCGGTTCACAGCGGTCCGCTTCGCGATCTTGCGGGTCATTTTCTTGGCCGACACGGTGTTGGCCATGGGGCATCCTCATCACGTTTGAGGCGATCCCGACGGGCCCGCAGGCCGGAGTGTCGTATGATCGCGTGCAGGTTGTTCGGGCAATGGCGAAGCCGACGGACGGGGAAGACCGCGACCGTCGGCAATCCGCGCTCTATAGCCACGCACCGCCGATCCGTCAACGCGACGGTTTTCGCAGCCACGGGGGCCGCGGGGCGATCATGCGCTTGATCGAAGCGCCATCCCGGCGAAAGGATGCCCTAACGATCGCTTTGGCAGACGCACGTGGAGGAACGATGACCGAAGACACGGATGCGGGACGGATCGCGCGCCATCGCCCGCCCTCGGGCATGGCGAGCCCGCGCTTCTCGGGCGTCGCGAGCTTCATGCGCCTTCCGATCCTCGCCCCCGCCGAGGCCCCGGGCCGCATCGATATCGGCCTCGTCGGCATCCCGTTCGACGGGGCCACCACCAACCGGCCGGGTGCACGCCTCGGGCCGCGCGGCATACGCGAGGCTTCCACCGGCACCCGTGCGCGCAATGCGGCCACCGGGATCGCGCCCTACGATCTCGCCGCCTGCGCCGATCTCGGCGACGTCTGCATCAACCCCATCGACGTCGCCGCGACCGCGGCTCGGATCGAGGCGTTCTACGCGCCGTTGGCGGCCGCCGGCATCGTTCCCCTGTCCGTCGGCGGCGACCATTTCGTGACCTATCCGGTCCTGCGGGCGCTCGGCCGCGACCGGCCCCTCGGCCTCGTCCATATCGATGCCCACAGCGACACCGACGACGGCCAGTACGACGGCAGCCGGCTCACCCACGGCACGCCGTTCCGCCGGGCCATCGAGGACGGCGTCCTCGATCCTGGGCGCATGATCCAGATCGGCCTGCGCGGCAGCGTCGACGCCGCCGACGAACTCGACTGGGCGCGGGCGCAGGGCGTGCGGATCGTCCCCATGGACGAGGTCGCGATGCGGGGCCTGCCCGCGGTGGCGGCGGAGGCCCGCGCCGTGATCGGTGCCGGGCCGGCCTATCTCAGCTTCGACATCGATGCCCTCGATCCGGCCTACGCCCCCGGCACCGGTACGCCGGAAATGGGGGGCTTCACCAGTCGGGAGGCGCTGTTCCTCGTGCGGGCCTTGAGCGGCCTCGACTTCGTCGGGGCCGATCTCGTCGAGGTCGCCCCGCCCCTCGACCCGTCCGGCATCACAGCGCTGGCCGGCGCCACCCTGGCCTTCGAGATCCTGTGCCTCCTGGCCCAGGCCGTCGCGGCGCGCCGCAACTAGCGCGCTCCGGTTGACGCTGGCCCGCCCGGCGCAGACCCTGCGGTCGACGATTCGCGAAAGGCATTCTGCTTGGCATCCGAGATCACGCTCTACCATGCGCCCAACACCCGCTCGACGGGGGTGCGGATTCTCCTGGAGGAGCTCGGCGCGCCGCATCGGCTTCAGGTGATGAACATGAAGGCTGGCGAGCACCGCGCGGCGGCGTACCTTGCCATCAACCCCATGGGGAAGGTCCCGGCCCTGACCCACGGCGACGCCCTCGTGACCGAGCAGGCGGCGATCTACCTCTACCTCGCCGACCTGTTCCCCGGGGTGGCCCTCGCCCCGGCTCCCGACGATCCCCTGCGCGGGCCGTACCTGCGCTGGATGGTCTATTACGGGTCGAGCTTCGAGCCGGCGGTCATCGACCGGGCGCTCCAGCGCGAAGCGGGTCCGCGCGCCATGTCGGCCTACGGCGACTTCGACACGGTGCTGGCGACCCTGCTGGGGGCTCTCTCCAGGGGACCCTACATCCTCGGCGAGCGCTTCACCGCCGCCGATGTCCTGTGGGGCACGGCGCTTGGCTGGACCACGAGTTTCAAGCTCGTTCCCGAGGAACCGGCGATCATGGCCTACATCGCCCGCGTCAACGGGCGGCCCGCCGCCGTCAAGATCGCGGCGGAGGAGGCCGATCTGGCGGCCCGGCACGAAGCCGCCCAGGCACAGGCCTGACGACAGCATTCAACCACGGGGAGACGAAACATGCGGATGATTTTCGTGAACCTCCCCGTGAAGGACCTCACGGTCTCACGGGCGTTCTTCGGCACCCTCGGGTTCGGCTTCGACCCGAACTTCTCCAACGACGAGGCCGCTTGCATGATCGTGGCGGAGAACATCTTTGTCATGCTGATGGTGGAGAGCCGGTTCCGGGATTTCATCACCGGGCCGATCAGCGACGCGAACACCGCCACGGAGGTGCTGACCTGCGTCTCGGCGGAGTCCCGCGAGGCGGTGGACACGATGCTGGCCCAGGCCCTGGCCGCCGGAGGCCGGCCGTGGAAGCCCGTGATGGATCACGGCTTCATGTATGCCTGTAGCTTCCAGGACCCGGACGGCCATGTCTGGGAGGCCGTCCACATGGACCCCGCCGCCTCGGACGGCTGAGGTCGTCAACTTGGGGGAAGGGCGGGCACGGTGCGCGACACGACCTCGGCGGCGGGCTTCTGCGTCCCAAGGTCGACCGGCCCAAAGGTGGCAAACAGGTGCATGCCGACCACGGGCGCGAAAACGAGGCTCATCATCACCGCCATGATGAGGGCGACGTTGGCATCGCGCTTTTTCTTCGGGGGCGATTTCGGCGCGGCCTTGCGGGTGGACCGCGATCGTACGGCGCGGAGGCGAACGTCGCTCAGGGGAAGGAGGTTCGTACGAAAAGCGGCCGGAAAGGCAGAAAGCTTCAAGACGGTCATGGGCTCACCTCGTTCGACCGGTCACCGGGGGTCGATCGCGGGCGAGCCCGATCAGCGATCAGGCGTGACGCACGCGGACGGCCGAAGGCGGCACGGTCCATCGACTACTGTCGCTGGGCATTGGGTCAGTCAGATCCTATGGAGCCGCACGACCGGCACGAGGCGGAATCGGAGGCGACGCCGAAATGATGCCGGGAGACGGGTTAGTCAAGCGTTAACGCGCCAATACGCGCACGGGGTCCGCAGGTTTTTGCCGCACCGCGTCACGCCGGCAGCAACGCGGCGAAGCGGGCCACGAGGCGGCGCCCGACCTCATCCTTGTCGAGGGTCGGCCAGGTCTCGACGGAGCCGTCGCGTCCAACGAGGTGGACGGTGTTGTTCAGCCCACCCATGACGCCCCCGGCGGCCGAAACGTCGTTGGCGACGAGTAGATCGCAGCCCTTGCGGGCGATCTTCCGCTGCGCGTTGGCGAGCACGTCGTCGGTCTCGGCGGCGAAGCCCACCACGAGAGCCGGGCGCCCGCTCGCCCGGCCCGCGATGGTGGCGAGAATGTCGGGGTTCTCCACGAGGAGGAGGGGGGGCGGCTCGCTCCCGTCCTTCTTGATCTTGCGCGTGCCGACCTCCGCCGGGCGCCAGTCGCCGACGGCGGCCGTGAACACCGCGATGTCCGCCGGCAAGGCCGCCTCCACGGCCGCCAGCATGGCCCGCGCGGTCTCGACGGGAACCACATGCACGCCATCCGGATCGGGAATCGCGACCGGGCCAGAGATCAGGGTGACGTCGGCTCCCGCCGCCGCAGCCGCGGCCGCAATGGCGTGTCCCTGGCGGCCGGACGAGCGGTTGGCGAGGTAGCGCACGGGATCGATGGGCTCGTGGGTCGGCCCCGAGGTCACGAGGACGCGCCGTCCCGCGAGAGGACCGGCCGGTGCGCGCCCGGACACGGTCCGTCCGGCAAGGAAACCGAACCCGCCGGGTCGCTCGCCCTCGGCCAGCATCGCCTCCACGGCGGCGGCGATCTCCGTCGGTTCGGCGAGGCGCCCGGGCCCGAACTCGGCCTCCGCCATGGCGCCGTCATTGGGCCCGACCACGCGCACGCCGTCGCCCATGAGCGTCGCAAGGTTGCGCCGTGTCGCCGGGTGCTGCCACATCCGCACGTTCATGGCCGGGGCTATGAGGATCGGCAGGGTGGTGGCGAGCAGCACCGTGGCGGCCAGATCCGAGGCTTCGCCCGTGGCCATCCTGGCCATCAGGCTCGCGGTGGCGGGCGCGACCACGATGGCGTCGGCGTCGCGGGCAAGCTTGATGTGGCCGATATCGGCCTCCTCCGCCCGGTCGAACAGGTCCGTATGCGCACGCTCGCCGGCCAGAGCAGCCGCCGCGAGGGGCGTCACGAATTCCTGCGCGCCCTTGGTGAGGAGGGGACGCACCTGGGCCCCACGCTCGCGCAGGCGGCGGATAAGGTCGAGGGACTTGTAGGCCGCGATGCCGCCGCCGATCACGAGGAGGATGCGGCGGTTCTCGAGCGAACGGGGCTTGGAGGCGGTGGTCATGGGACACTCATGGGCCGGGCGCGGGCCGGAGCCCGATGCGCTCCATACACCCGAACCGCCCCGGACGCAGGCTACCTCAGGCCGGGGGCCTCGACGCCTGCGCGAGACGGGCGGGGGCCTGGGTCGCCCCCATGGACTGGGCCATCTCGGCGGCGGTGAGCCCGGCCCCGTCGCGCCGGTCCGGGTCGGCGCCATGGGCTAAGAGCAGGTCGATGATCGCGACGCGGTCGAACATCGCGGCCGTCATCAGGGCCGTGCGGGTACCGTCGCCGGTGCCGTCCACGAGGGCACCGTGTGCGAGGAGCAGTTCGGTCATGGCGATATCGCCCTTGAACGCGGCCCCGGCCAGGGGCGTCTGGCCCCGGTCGTTGGCGAGTTCCGGGTCGCCGCCATGTTCGAGGATCGCCTGCGCAGCCTCGGCCTGGCCGTTATAGGCGGCGAGCATGAGCAGGCTGTCGCCCTTGTCGTTGCGCAGGTTCGCCGGCATGCCCTGACCGAACAACTCGGCGAGTTCCCGGGCATGGCCCAGACGGGCGAACTGAAACACCTTCCCGGCGAAGGCGAGGGTGGCGTCGTCGAGTTCGGGCTTTGCGGGGGTCTGAGGCTGCATCGGGGTCCGTCCGGTCTCGTGTCCAGCGTGATCTGGGTCCCGAGCCCCGGCCTGTCCAGCCGAGGACGGTGTTCCGGTCACCTACGGGATCACCCGCTCGGCCCGGAGCCGCGAGAACAGGTCGAAGAAGGCATCGTCGCTGGGCTGGTAGTCGAGGAAGCCGAGGCGGCGGCTGCGGCTCATGTCGGTGACGACCTCGATGGGCCGGCCAAGGTCGGCATCCGTGTGCCAGGGCGAGGCAAGGCGGTCGAGATCCGGCTCGACGAGCCCGTGCCGGGCAGCAAGTTCGCGCCACAGGGGGGCCGCACCCGACATCTGCTGCTCAAGGGGCATCGCCTCGCCGGAATAGGGCGCGGGCTGAACGCCGAACCACTCCGCGATGCGGCTCCACATCCACGACCACCGGAAGACATCGCCGTCGACGACGTTGAATGCCGTGTCGGCGGCAGCCCGGGTGGTCGAGGCCCAAGCGAGGTGGCGGGCAAGCAGGCGCGCATCGGTCACGTCGGTGAGCCCGTTCCATTGCTGGGCCGAGCCCGGAAACACGAACGGCCGTCCGGTCTCACGGCACAGGGTGGCGTAGCAGGCCAGCGTCACGCCCATGTTCATGGCGTTGCCCAGCGCATAGCCGATGATGGTGTGCGGCCGGTGCACGCTCCAGGTGAAGCCACGCCGGGCAGCGGCGGCAAAGACTTCGTCTTCCTGCACATAGTAGAAATTCTCGACGGGCAGGCGATCCTGATCCTCGCGGAACGGGGTCTGGGGCAGGGTGCCCTTTCCGTAGGCCTCGAACGGGCCGAGATAGTGCTTCAACCCCGTCACCAGGGCGACGTGGGCCAGAGGTGCGTGGTCGAGGGCGCCGAGAAGGTTGCGGACCATGGCGCCGTTGACCCGACAGTTCTCGGCTTCGGTCTCCTGCCGCATCCAGGTGGTGATGAAGACATGGGTCGGGCGTATCTCGGCCAGGGCCGCTCTCAAGGCGTCCGGATCGGTGAGGTCGGCCGCGACCGGGGTGACGCCTGGGCTCTGCACGGGCCGGCGGGCAAGGCCGTGAACGTCCCAGCCGGTTTCGACGAGGTGGCGGGCGAGGTTGTTGCCGACGATGCCGCTGACACCGGCGATGAGGGCCGTTCCGGTCATGAACTCACTGCTCCATGGCCGTGAAGGCGGCCCGCCGGATCAACGGTTTCGACGGCGGGCCGTTCGCCCGCGCACGTGAGCCATGTGCGCGTTGCAGGGGCGAAGTGCGCGTTGCAGGGGCGAACGCTGCGGTGGAGATGCCATCGGGGCGCGAACCCTTCCCGGCCCCCGTCGAAAGGCCCATATCTCATCCATGGCCGCCCCGAACAAACCGCGCTCCTCCACCGTCACGGGTTCCCCCCCCAAAAGCTCCAAATCCAGGGGCTCCCCGAAGGCGTCGAAACCCGAGCTTCAGCCCCTCGACGAGCATCTCGCCGCCCTGCTGAGCCCGGCCCTGAACCGTAATCGCCTGCCGGTTGTGGAGAACACCGCGCCGCCCGCCCCCGCCCGGCCTGGCCGCCCGAAGAAAGCGATTGCGAAACCCGCATCCGCGAAGGGGTTCGGCGAGGCGCCCCAGGCGGCCTTTACGCATGACGCGGCCGAGGTCGATTCCCGTCTCGCCCAGGCTCTGGGCCTGACCCCGCCGGAGGACGGCCCGGCTCCGGAGGGACTGGCCGACGATGGCGACACGTCGCTCGCCACCGACGGCGTCTCGGCCACGGTGGACGCTCTGTCGCGCCTCCTCACCGAGGGCAACCCCCTGTTCAAGGACGGCAAGAACTGGGCGCCGCACCGACCGGAACGGCCGAAAAAATCCGAGGGCGGCGTGCCGTTCCGCCTCCAGTCCGAGTTCGAGCCGGCGGGCGACCAGCCCCGGGCCATCGCCGAGCTCGTGGACGGGGTCAAGAAGGCGGAGCGCGATCAGGTGCTGCTCGGCGTCACCGGCTCGGGTAAGACCTTCACCATGGCCAAGGTCATCGAGGCGACGCAGCGTCCGGCCCTGATCCTCGCCCCGAACAAGACCCTGGCGGCGCAGCTCTACGGCGAGTTCAAGAGCTTTTTCCCCGACAACGCGGTGGAGTATTTCGTCTCGTACTACGACTACTACCAGCCCGAAGCCTACGTGCCGCGCTCGGACACCTTCATCGAGAAGGAATCGTCGATCAACGAGCAGATCGACCGCATGCGCCATGCCGCCACCCGCGCCCTGCTGGAGCGCGACGACGTGATCCTCGTGGCCTCCGTCTCGTGCATCTACGGTATCGGTTCGGTGGAGACCTACACCGCCATGTCGTTCACGGTGTCGCTGGATGAGAAGATCGAGCAGCGCCAGCTCGTAGCCGACCTCGTGGCGCTCCAATACAAGCGCATCCAGTCGGATTTCGCCCGCGGCACCTTCCGAGTGCGCGGCGACGTCATCGAACTCTGGCCCGCCCACCTGGACGATCGCGGCTGGCGCATCGGCCTGTTCGGCGACGAGGTCGAGTCGATCACCGAGTTCGACCCGCTCACGGGCAAGAAGATCAACGACCTCAAATTCGTGAAGGTCTACGCCAACTCCCACTACGTCACGCCGCGCCCGACCCTCCAGCAGGCGGTGAAGGGCATCAAGACCGAGCTGAAGCTGCGGGTGGACGAGTTGACGAAGATGGGCCGCCTCATCGAGGCCCAGCGCATCGAACAGCGCTGCACCTTCGACATCGAGATGATCGAGGCCACGGGCGCCTGCAACGGCATCGAGAACTATTCCCGCTACCTGACGGGACGCAAGCCCGGCGAGCCGCCCCCGACCCTGTTCGAGTACCTGCCCGACAACGCCCTCGTCTTCACCGACGAGAGTCACGTCACGGTTCCGCAGATCGGCGGCATGTACAAGGGCGACTTCCGCCGCAAGGCGACGCTGGCCGAATACGGCTTCCGCCTGCCGTCCTGTCTCGACAACCGCCCGCTGCGGTTCGAGGAATGGGACGCCATGCGGCCGCAATCGATCCACGTCTCGGCGACTCCGGCGAAGTGGGAGATGGAGCAGACCGGCGGCGTCTTCGCCGAGCAGGTCATCCGCCCCACCGGCCTGGTCGATCCGGTCATCGAGATCAGGCCCGCCCGCAGCCAAGTGGACGATCTGCTGGGCGAGGTCCGCGAAGTCGCACAGGCCGGCTACCGGACGCTCGTGACCACGCTGACCAAGCGCATGGCCGAGGATCTCACCGAATATCTGCACGAGAACTCCGTGCGCGTGCGCTACATGCACTCGGACATCGACACGCTGGAGCGTATCGAGATCATTCGCGACCTGCGCCTCGGCGCCTTCGATGTCCTCATCGGCATCAACCTCCTGCGCGAGGGCCTCGACATCCCCGAATGCGCCCTGGTCGCGATCCTCGACGCCGACAAGGAGGGCTTCCTGCGATCGGAGACCTCGCTCGTCCAGACCATCGGACGCGCGGCCCGCAACGCGGAGGCGCGCTGCATCCTCTACGCCGACAACATCACCGGCTCCATGGAGCGGGCGATGGCCGAGACCGAGCGGCGCCGGACGAAGCAGCTCGCCTACAACGTCGAGCACGGCATTACGCCCCAGAGCGTGAAGCGCGGCATCTCCGACATCCTCTCGAGCGTGTTCGAGGGCGACCATGTCCAGGTCGATACGGGGCTCGCCAAGAACGCCGCCACCATCGGCCACAACTTCAAGGCGGTGATGGCCGACCTCGAGAAGCGCATGCGCACGGCTGCCGCCGACCTCGACTTCGAGGAGGCCGCGCGCCTGCGCGACGAGCTCAAGCGCCTCCAGGCGACGGAGCTCCTCGTCTCCGACGATCCGATGGCGCGCCAGGGCGACGTCGAACGCGAGGCGGGACGCTACGGCGCGAAGCAGAGCCGCATCTCGAAGCCGACCCTCGACAACATGGGGCCAGGCACCGACCGCGAACTGCCCGTAGGCACCGCCCCGCCGCAATGGCAGGAGCGTCCCAAGGCTCGCTCGACGCAGGGGCTCGGTGGGCAGAAGCCGAAATACAAGGGTGGGGGCGGGCGCAAGAAGGGCTGAAGCGGGGGAGGGGAACCAGCCCGGCCCGGCCGGGCTTGGTGCAGCAGATGGCGCCCCCGCGCAGGCGCCGAGCCCGTCCTCCCACGGAGATCGTCTTGATCATGACCACCACCTCCGCCCGCCGGCGCCATGCCCTGCGGCCCCGCGCCGGCACCGCGGCGACCGGCCTGTTCGTTGCCGGCCTCGCCGTCTCGGCCGCCTTCGGCATGCTCATCACGCCCCTCGGCGGCCAGCCCGCCGTGGCACAGTCGGTCGCCAACCCCAACGATCAGCCCACTCCCGCTACGCTGCCGTCACGCGATGCCCGCGCGGCGGAGCGGCCCACCGGACAGGTCTCGCCGCCGAAGGCCATCGACCACTCGGCCGCGGTCGTCGGATCGAGCGGAAAGCGGACCAATCCCCTCGATCACTTGCCCGACCGGGACCGCGCCGCCACCGGCGGCAGCCAACAACGGTAGGTCGACACGTCCACGCAGCACGGGAGAAACGATCATGGGCCTCCTCGATCAAGTCATTGGCGGCGTTCTCGGACAGGTTCTGGGCGGCGGCAGACCCGAACAGGGCGGCGGGCAGGGCGGCGGAGCCGGTGGCGGCATGGGCAATCTCTCGCCCATCGTCCAGGCCCTCCTGATGCTCCTGATGTCCAAGGGCGCCGGGGGCCTCGGCGACATTCTGGGCGGCGGCGGCCGCCCCCACCGTGATGATTCCCAAGGCGGTTATGGGTCGGGCGGGCAGGCCCCCGGCGGCTACGACGAGGGTGATCTCGGCGGCTTCGGGCACGATCGCGGACGAGAGTATGACCGGGGGGGCGGTGCCGAGCCGCGCGGCCGCCAGGAGGGTGATTTCAGCGATCTCTCGGGGATGCTCGATGGACCGGGGGAGCGGGGTACGGCAGATGGCGGCGGTGGAACGACCGAGCGCGATCCGGGTGCCGGCCCCTACGCCCGGCTCGACCGCGAGCCTGGTGACGGTGAGACCGGCCTCGACGGACTGATCGACCGGTTCCAGCGCGGTGGTCTCGGCGACATGATCGAATCCTGGATTGGCCCTGGTGAGAACCGTCCGGTCCAGCCCCGACAACTCGCGGACGCCCTCGGTCCCGACACCGTCGATGCCCTCGAGCAGCGCACCGGCCTGCAACGCGACGATCTCCTGTCGCAGCTGGCGCAAGCTTTGCCGCAGGTGATCGATCGTCTGACGCCGCAGGGCCGGCGCCCAACGGGCGAGGATACCCGAGGGTGGTAGCGGCATCCGGCGCCCATCGGGCGCCGGCAAGACAACCCTATCCGGCCGCGCGGGTCCTGATCGCGCGGTCGAAACGCATCCCCGGCTCGTAGCACCGGAAGGTGTTCCGTCCGGCTGCCTTTGCACGATACAGGGCGAGATCGGCGTGCCGGCACAGGGTGTCGGCGTCTCCGCCATCCTGCGGAGCCCGGGCGATTCCGACGCTGGCCCCCACGATCACTCGTTCGCCGTCGAGGTCGATCGGTTGGCGAATGGCCTCGATGAGCCGCTGAGCGAGTTGCTGCGGATCCTCGGGCCTGTCCGTACCGGCCTGAATCACGGTGAACTCGTCACCGCCGACCCGCGCCACGGTATCCGACTGCCGGACGAGCCCCTTCAGACGATCGGCGACCCGGCACAGGAGCCGGTCCCCGGCTTGGTGGCCGAGACCATCGTTGACCGCCTTGAAGCGGTCGAGGTCCAGATACAGCACGGAAAACCCATCTTTCCCCCGTCGATTCGCTGTGAATGCCTCGATCAGGCGCTCCCGGAACAGGGTCCGATTGGCGAGATCCGTCAGGGCGTCGTGCCGGGCCATGTGACCGATACGGCGGGCCGCTTCCTCGCGTTCGGAGATATCACGTACGGCCGCGACGTATCCGGTCGGGTGCCCATCCGTGGCATCGCGGGTGAGATTGAAGGTCACCTCGACCCAGACCCAGGACCCGTCCTTGCGGCGGTAGCGCTGGCGGGTCACCGCACGGGCGGTCCGTCCCTCCCCGAGGGTGGTCAGGACGCGTGCGTAGCCCTCGGCATCGTCGGGATGGATCTGGTCCATTGGCATCGTTCCGACGAGTTCGTCGGGATCGTAGCCCAGCAGGGTCCGGGACGCCGGGGAGACGTAGTGGCGGCGGGTGTCGAGACCCGAGCGGACGATCATGTCGGACGTGTTCTCGGCAAGCAGCCGGTAATGCGCCTCGCTCTCGCGCAGTCGCGCTTCGGTCCGGTGCAGGGTCAGTTGCGCCGCGACCACAGCGGCGAGATCGGCTAGTTGCGCCTCCTCCACGGCGGAGAACCCGCGCGGAACGGTCCCGAGGACGCAGACGGTACCGATGCGGATGCCGGGCGCCAGAATGATCGGGGCCCCGGCATAGAAACGGATCTGCGGCCCACCGGTGACCAGGGGGCTGCCGGAAAAGCGTGGGTCCCTTGTCGCATCCTCGACCACCAGCACGTCGTCCGTCAGGATCGTGTAGGTGCAAAACGAATCCTGCCGGGGACTACCTTCCCCGCCGACGCCGCACTTCGCCTTGAACCATTGCCGATCCGCTTCGACGAGGGTGACGGTGGCCATCGGCAGGCCGAACAAGGCGCAGGCTGTGCGGCAGACGGCGTCGAAGCGCACCTCGGGCGGCGTGTCGAGAATGGCAAGTTCATGCAAAGCGGCGAGCCGCTCCGCTTCATTGCCGGGACGTGGGTACATGCGTGCTCCGAAGCCCTCGGTGTCTTAGGCGACTGGTCGGATCTGGGTCGACCTCTGATGATGATTAGACACCGGGCCTTAACAGAACCCTCGCCGTCCGCAGACTTGACGAACGAGGGCGGCTAAAAGCCAAGTTCTCAAAGCTCGACCTTGGATTTCACGGGTATTTTCGATGAACCGGACAACCCCTCCGGGTGACGCTGACAAGTCGCACAGTAGAATGTCGACCGGCCCGACTGGGTGATCCGTTCGATGCATCCGCCACATCCAATCGTGCGGCACGCTTCTCCAGCGCGATCATACACGCGAAACGCATGCTGGAACGCGCCGGAACTTCCGTCCGTCTGTGCATAGTCTCGCAAGGTGGATCCCCCGGCGGCCACCGCCTCCGTGAGAACCTGAGGGATGACCTTCGCCAGGAGACGCGCCTTCGAGGACGGGCGTCCATCGGGCCCGGCCAGCCGTCCGGCAGGCATTTCCGGGTGCAGTCCCGCCCGGTGCAAGGCTTCGCAGACGTAGATGTTCCCGAGACCCGCGATGAGGCGCTGATCGAGGAGGGCGGCCTTCAGGGGCGTGATCTTGTGGCGGAACAGCCGTGCCACGGCCTCCGGCGTCAGGGCGTCGCTCAAGGGTTCGAGACCCATGGCGGCGAAGTGCCGGCATGTCGCCAGGTCGGCGCTGGGCACGAGGTCCATGAAGCCGAAGCGGCGGGCGTCGTTGTAGGTCACGGTGGCGCCGTTCGACAGGGCCATGACCACATGGTCGTGCTTTGGGGCGCCCTGCGCCCCGTCGAGGTAGAAATCGCCCGGCGAGAGATTGCGGCCGTCCGGCATCGCCACGTCGAAGCGCCCGCTCATGCCGAGGTGAAGGATCAGCGACTCGCCGGAATCGAGGCCGGCCACGAGGTATTTGGCCCGCCGGTCGAGGGCCAGGACCGTCCGTCCCTCCAAACGCTCGACGAAGCTTTCGGGGAAGGGAAAGCGCAGGTTCGGCCGGCGCAGGGTGACGCGGGCGAACCGGGCACCCACCATGGCTGGGGCGAGACCGCGGCGCACGGTCTCGACTTCGGGCAGTTCGGGCATGGCTCTCCGGCGCGTGGCGTCCAAGACTTGGGCGGGATGCGGTGCTGGCGAACATGGCGATCCGCCCCGCCTTTCGCTATGACGCTCAACCCGAGAGGTGAGGTTCATGAGTCACGCCGAGCGTTCCCCCCCCGACGAGAGCACGCATTTCGGTTTCGAGCAGGTGGCGCTCGGCGAGAAGCAGGCGCGCGTCGACGATGTGTTCCGGTCCGTCGCGAAGCGCTACGACCTCATGAACGACCTCATGTCGGGCGGCCTGCACCGGGCCTGGAAGTCGCAGCTCATCTCGATGCTGCGCCCGCCGCGTAACCGCCCGTTCCATCACCTCGACGTGGCCGGCGGCACCGCCGACATCGCCTTCCGGGCCCTGGAGGCCGGCGGCCCTGCGACGCACGTCACCGTGCTCGACATCAACGAGGCCATGCTGCGCGTCGGGGCAGAGAGGGCGGGAAACCGCTTCACCGGGCGCATCGACTTCGTCACCGCCAATGCTGAAGCCCTGCCGCTGCCGTCGGAGCGGTTCGATGCCTACACCATCGCGTTCGGCATCCGGAACGTGCCGCGTATCGATGTCGCCCTGGCGGAAGCCCACCGGGTCCTCAAGCCCGGCGGGCGCTTCCTGTGCCTCGAATTCTCGAAGGTGGACCTGCCTGTCCTCGACCGGATCTACGACGCTTATTCGTTCCACGTCATCCCACGCCTCGGCTCGAAGGTGGCGGGCGATGCCGAATCCTACCGCTACCTCGTGGAATCCATCCGCAAGTTCCCGAGCCCGGGACGCTTTTCCGGCATGATCGAGGCCGCCGGTTTCCGCCATGTGAGCCACCGGCCCCTGTCGGGCGGCATCGTGGCGATCCATTCGGGCTGGAAGGTCTCGTGAGCGCAGCGGGCCGGGCGGCGTTCGGCCCCCAGGAAACGACGATGCGAGACAGAGATCGGCGGATGGCCTGATGCTCCGCTCCCTCGTCCGCGGCGCCCATGTGGGTTTCGTCCTCGCCCGCGAGGGCGGCCTGTCCCTCGTCGATTCCCGCGACCTGCCGCCTCACCTGCGCTTCGCCCTCCGGGTCGGACGGATGCTGGAGCGCCGCGGCCTCGGAACCGGGGCCGCCCCTCTGCAGCGGGCGCTGACCCGGCTCGGGCCGTCCTACGTCAAGTTCGGGCAGTTCCTCGCTACCCGGCCCGACATCGTCGGCATGCATGCCGCGCGCGATCTCGAGACCCTGCAGGACCGGGTGCCGCCCTTCCCGCAGGAAGTGGCTCTCCAGGTCGTCGAGGCGGCGTTCGGCAAGCCGGTTTCCTCCCTGTTCGTCTCGTTCAGCCCGCCCATCGCGGCGGCCTCCATCGCCCAGGTCCACAAAGCGCACGTCATCGACCCGGACGGCGCCGCGCGGGTGCTCGCCGTCAAGATCATGCGGCCGGGGGTGCGCGAGCGCTTCCAGCGCGATCTGGAAGTCATGCGGTTCCTCGCCCGCATCGTCCACGCCCTGTCGCCGGAAGCCGAGCGCCTGCGCCCGCGCGAGGTGGTGGAGATCCTGGCCCGCTCCGTCACCATGGAGATGGATTTCCGCCTCGAGGCGGCGGCCATGTCGGAGCTCGCCCACAACACGAAGGACGATGCCGATTTCCGGGTGCCTCGGCCCGATTGGGAACTCACCGCCCGCGACGTCCTGTCGAGCGAGTGGATCGAGGGCATCCGCCTCAACGACCGGGCCGCCATCGTGGCCGCCGGACACGACCCGCGGGCGCTCGGACGCGCGGTGATCCAGTCGTTCCTGCGCCACGCCATCCGGGACGGCTTCTTCCACGCCGACATGCATCCCGGGAACCTGTTCGTCGATCCGACCGGCACCCTGGTGGCGGTGGATTTCGGCATCATGGGCCGCCTCGGGCATCCTGAGCGGCGCTTCCTCGCCGAGATCCTGCTCGGCTTCATCCTGCGCGACTACAAGCGCGTGGCGCAGGTGCATTTCGAGGCCGGCTACGTGCCCGCGCACCATTCCGTGGACGATTTCGCCCAAGCCATCCGCGCCATCGGCGAGCCGATCCATCAGCGCCGGGCCGACGAGATCTCCATGGCCAAGGTGCTGACCCTGCTGTTCGACATCACCGCCCTGTTCGACATGCGGACCCGCACGGAGCTGGTGATGCTCCAGAAAACCATGGTGGTGGTGGAGGGCGTCGCCCGCTCGCTGGATCCTCAGCTCGACATGTGGACCGGGGCCGAGCCCGTGGTACGCAGCTGGATCGCCCGCAATCTCGGCCCACTGGGCCGCATCGAGGGTGTGGGGCGCGCAGCCCTGACGCTGACCGACGTCATCTCGGACCTGCCCGATCTGGCCCAGCGCCTGCGCCGCATCCTCGTACGCCTCGACGAATCGGGAACCGGGAACGCCGACCGCCTCGACGCCTTCGCGCGTGCCACAAGACGGCGCGCCATCTGGTCGACACTGGCCCTATGGGGCATCGCCGTCGGCGCACTGGTGATGGCCTTCCGCTGACGTGTCGGCCCGGTTCGCCGGGCCGATGGAACGGAATCCGGGCGCCACCCCTTTGCTTGTGCGCAAGGGCGTCCGGAGGGGCTGCGTGGCGAACGAACTGTCCCGGCCCGGCCGCCGTGCCGTGATGATGGGTCTTGGCGCGGCGGCGGCGCTGATTCCGCAGGCTCACGCGGCCGGAGGCCTTGCCCGCCTCACCCTCTGGCCGGATCTACCGCCGGGCGGCGGCGGACCGTCGGGGCCCCAGGTCGAGGATGGCAGCGGCGCGGTATCGAACGTTTCCACCCCGGTCCTCGAAGTCTTCCTTCCGCAGAAGCCCAGCGGCGCGGCGGTGCTCGTCGCGGGCGGCGGCGGGTACCGCCGCATCGGCCTCGTGAAGGAGGCCTATCCAGCGGCCTACCTTTTGGCGTCGCAGGGCATCACGGCCTTCGTGCTGACGTACCGGCTCCCGAGCGAGAACTGGGCCGACGGTCCCGTCGTCGCGATGCAGGACGGACAGCGCGCCCTGCGGATGATTCGCGCCAATGCCGAGCGGTTCGGCCTCGATCCCGGCCGCATCGGCGTGATGGGCTTCTCGGCCGGTGGCCACCTCTGCGGCATGGTCGCGGCCCGCTCCACCTTCCGCGCCTACGCACCCGTCGACGCCGTCGACGAACTCTCGGCGCGGCCTGATTTCGCGGCGCTGATCTATCCCGTCGTGAGCCTGCAGCCCCCTTTCGACACCACGAACACCCGCCGGTCCCTCGTCGGAGAGACGCCGACGCAGGAGGCGCGCGCGGCCTGGTCGCTTCACACCCATGTCGGCCCCGATTGCCCATCGATCTTTCTCGTGCAGGCAGACGACGATCGGGTGGTCAATCCCCAGCAAAGCCGTATCCTCGACGAGGCGTGCCGGGGGGCCAAGGTCATGGTGGAATATCATCGGTTCGCCGTCGGCGGGCACGGCTTCGGCATCGGCAGCGCCGAGGCGTCCGTCGCCCTCTGGCCCCGGCTCTACCGGCTCTGGCTCACGAGCCTGTCGGTGATGCGCTGACCGGTCTCGGTCCCGCTACGGTGGACGCTCCACCGCGCCGGGCCCCGAACGTCGTCCTCCCGCCCTCGCCGCCGCGAAGCCGCGACGCACGCATCGACGTGATCCGCGGCCTCGCCCTGCTGACGATCTTCATCGATCACATTCCGCGCAACGCGCCGGCCCTGCTCACCCTCCACAATTTCGGATTCTCCGATGCGGCCGAGATCTTCGTGCTGCTGGCTGGCTACTCCGCGATGGTGGCCTATGGCGGCCTGTTCCGGCGCGCGGGTACCAGAGCCACCCTCACGCGCATCGGGTGGCGCTGCCTGAAGATCTACCTGTTCCAGGCGGGGCTGCTCCTGGCGACGCTGCTCATCGTGCGGGTCTGGATGGACCTCACCGGCCTCGTCCCGCGCTTCGGGGTGCGGGCGCTCCTCGACATGGGCCTGCTGCCGGGGGCCGTGCGCGGGCTGATGCTCAACGCTCTGCCGAACTACCTCGACATCCTGCCGCTCTACATCCTGCTGCTGGGGTTGTTTCCGCTGATCTATGCGGGCCTGCGACGCACTCTGTGGGGCACCCTCGGCCTCTCGGGCCTGATCTGGCTCGCCGCGAACGTCGACCACACGCTCAACCTCCCCAACGCGGCTGCCGTGGACGACGGATGGTACTTCAACCCGTTCGCGTGGCAGTTCCTGTTCGTGATCGGCGCCGCCCTCAGCGTCGCGGTCCAGGCGCGCGACGGACTCCTGCCTCGGCATTCGCTTCTCACCGCCGCGGCTTGGATCTACCTGCTGTGCGCCCTGCTGCAGGCGTTTCCCTGGGGGGATTGGGGCCTGCCCGACCTGCGGCCCCTTACCATGAGCCCGCCGGACAAGAGCCGCGTCGCGCCCCTGCGCCTCCTCCACATCCTGGTCCTGACGAGCCTTGTCTTCGCCTCGCCGGCCGTCATGCGGCTCTCCGGGCTACGCTGGCTTCGACCGTTCGATGCCTGCGGCCGGAACTCCCTGGAAATCTTCGCGGCCGGCTGCATGGCGGCCCTCATCGGCCGGATCCTGTACCGGACCTTCGAACCGGTCTGGCCCCTCCAGATCGCAGTCAACGTCGGCGGTCTCGCGCTGATGCTCGGCCTCGGCCTTGCCCTCGACGCGAGGGCGCGCCGCCGTACATTGCGATAGGGATCGGACCGTTGCATCCGTGACGGGGCACGCGGGTGACGCAGTCGCCCCCAGGAATATGGGACGAGGAGAACGCCATGGTCCGCCGCACCACTCGCCGGCTGCTCGCCGTCCCGTTCGTCCTCGCGAGCCCCCTGATCGTCGCGGGCCTCGCCCCGTGTGTGGCCGAAGATTGGCCGATGTTCGGCGGCGACCACACCAACCGCCACTTCTCGGGCCTCACCGCCATCGACACCGGCAACGTCGGGCGCCTGCGCCCGGCCTGGATCTTCCAGACCGGCATCACCGGCTATTTCCAGGCCGAGCCCGTGATGGTGGACGGCACCCTCTACGTCTCGACGACGCAGAACCACGTCGCGGCCCTGGACGCGAAGACCGGCGCCGTGCGCTGGACCTACGTCCACAAGGCCCGCACGGAGAAGATTTTCGGGCCACCCTCGAACCGTGGGGTCGCGGTCGCGGACGGCCTCGTGTTCGAGGCCACCATGGACGGGCGCGTGATCGCGCTGGATGCCAAGACCGGCAAAGTGGTGTGGGACCACGAGGCCGTGCGCCCGGAGGAGGGCGAGTCCGAGACCGCATCGGCCCTGGCGGGCACCCTGGGGGCCGGCACCGTCCAGGGATCGAGCCGGCTCGGCTTCAAGATGCCGCCCCTGGTGGCGAACGGCCTCGTCATCGTCGGCGTGGCCGGGGCCGGCTACGGCCTCCATGTCGAGGACGAGAAGGGCGGCCTCGACGGCGGCGCCGTCGTGGGCATCGAGGGCGGCTACGGCCGGCGCGGATGGCTCGCCGCCTACGACGCGAAGACCGGGGCGGAGCGCTGGCGCTGGTACGTCACCAAGGCCGACGGCTGGGAGGGCGGGTTCGTCGACAGGACCCCCGACGGGGTGCCGCTTCACCGCGACATCGCTGCCGAGAAGGCCGCCGCCCCGGCCCACCGGGATGCCTGGAAGGTCGGCGGCGGATCGCTGTGGATGACCCCGGCCTACGATGCCGACCTCGGCCTGATCTACGTCGGCACCGGCAACCCGGCGCCACAGAATTTCGGCCTCTCGCGACCGGGCGACAACCTCTACACCATGAGCCTCGTCGCCCTCGACGCGGCCACCGGCCAGCTGCGCTGGTACTACCAGCAGGTGCCCCACGACGAGTGGGGCTACGATGTGGCGAGCCCGCCCTTCCTCCTCGACCACACCACCCCGACGGGCACGGTGAAGGCCGTGGCGCAGGCGAGCAAGACCGGCTGGCTCTACGTCCACGACCGCGCGGACGGAAAGCTGCTGACCCGCTCGGCGCCCCTCGTCACCCAGAAGAACCTCTACGCCCCACCGACGCCTGCCGGTACGGTGGTGAGCCCTGGGCCGCTGGGCGCCATCTCCTGGCACCCCGTCGCCTACGACCCCAAGGCCGCCACCGCCTACGCCCAGGTCCGGCACGGGGCGACGACCTACGTGGTCCGGACGGTGCCGGCCTCGGGGAACCGCCCGGCGATCCGCTACACCGAGACCACGGAGGCCAAGGGCGAGCCCTCGTTCAGCACCCTCACGGCCGTGGATCTCGCCCGCGAAGGTGCGATCAAATGGTCGGTGAAAGCGGGGAGCCGCCTCTCCGGGGGGACCCTGGCCACCGCCGGCGGCCTCGTCTTCTCCGGCGAGGAGGACGGCCACCTCGACGCTCACGATGCGAAGACGGGGGCGATCCTGTGGCGCTTCCAGTGCGGCGCCGGCATCGGCGGCCCGCCGATTACCTACGCGTTGGACGGCCGGCAATACGTTGCCGTGGCGGCGGGGGGCGCGTCGTTCACCAAGGGGTCGGGTTTCGGCACCGGCGACGCCCTGGTGGTGTTCACCCTGCCGGAGTGATCGTAGGGTCCGCGGCGCGCGGCTTGCGACGGGCTGCCTCCTTCGCCACCGGATCGACACCATGTCCCGCCGCGACCCCGCCCCCCATCCGACCCATCAGCCGACGGATCGGGGGCCACCGGTGATCCGAACCATCGCTATGCCGGCCGATACCAATCCGGCCGGCGACATCTTCGGCGGCTGGCTCATGGGCCAGATGGATCTCGCCGCCGGCAACGTCGCGGCCCGGCGCTCGCGGGGCCGTTGCGCCACCATCTCGGCCGAGGCGATGACCTTCCACAGCCCGGTCTTCGTCGGCGACGAAGTCAGCATCTACGCCTGGATTGTGAAGGTCGGGCGCACCTCCATGCGCATCCAGGCCGAGGTCTGGCGCCGTGAGCGCGAGGGCGAGGTGACCATGAAGGTCACCGAGGGGCTGTTCACCTTCGTGGCCATCGGACCAGACCGGCGCCCGCGCCCGATTCCACCGGAAGAGAACTGATGCCGAGCCGTCGCGATCTGCTGAGGGTCGGCGCCCTCGCTTTGGCGGCCGGGCCGGTCTCGGCGGCGGCCCGGGTGGCGTGGGCGGCCGATGGCCTCAACGCGGCGGCGGCACGCAAGGGCATCGCCTACGGTTCCGCCGTGAACATCACACCCCTGCGCCAGAATCCCGCCTACGGACGGGCGCTCGCCCGGGAATGCGGTGTCCTGGTGCCGGAGAACGCCATGAAGCTCGCCTATGCGTGGCGGGCGCCCGGCCCCATCGACTTCTCGTTCGCCGACGAGACCGTCGCGTTCGCACAGGGCAACGGTCAGCGCCTGCGCGGCCATACCCTCGTCTGGCACGAAGGCATCCCCGCCTGGGCGCAGGAGCGCATCGCCCGGGACGCGGAAGGCTTCCTGCGCGAGTGGATCGGCGCCATGGCGGGGCGCTATCGCGGCCGGATCGAGGCCTGGGACGTCGTCAACGAGATCTGCGGGCCGGATTCCGGCCGTGCCGACGGGCTGCGGGCGAGCCCCTGGCTCGCAGCCCTCGGCCCGGGCTATGTCGACCGCGCCTTCACGATCCTGCACGAGGCCGACCCCGGTGCGGCCGGGGTCTGGAACGAGAACGACCTCGAACTCGACGCCGATTGGATCGCACCGCGCCGCGCCATGGTGCTGAGGACCTTGGAAGGAATGGTTCGGCGCGGCGTGCCGATCCGGCGCCTCGGCCTGCAGGGCCACCTCTACGCCAGGCATCCCCTCGACCAGGACAAACTCCGCCGTTTCCTGCGCGACGTGGCCGGGCTCGGCCTCGCCATCGAGGTGACGGAGTTCGACGTCAACGACCGGGATTTCCCCGCTGATCTGCCGGCCCGGGACCGGGCCGTCTCGGACCTCGCCCGGCGCTTCCTCGACGTTGTGCTGGACGAGCCCGCGACCCTCAACGTACTGACCTGGGACATCACCAACGCCAACACTTGGCTCAACACCAACCCGCAGCGCCGCCGGGCCGACGGATTGACGCAGCGGGCCCTGCCCCTCGACGAGGCGTTCGCCCGTACGCCCCTGTGGTGGGCGATGCATCGGGCCTTCTCCGACGCGCCGGACCACAAGGCGGCGCGGGACAAACTGCGGCGGGGGTGATCCTCCGGCCGTGCCGTCAGCGGTTCACCGTCCGCGACGGGACGCGCTCGCCGCCGGCATGTTGGCGGAGGAAGGCGGCCATCTCGGCGAGCGCCGGGGCCTTGGAGCGGAACGTCACCGAGAGCGCCAGCAGGGTGTCGGAGTGATCGAGGCCGGCATAGACTCGCTCCTGCACGGGCACCCGGGCCTCGCGCAGGCGGGCAGCCAGGTTGCGGGTGTTGCTCGGGCGCACGGTGGTGTCGCCGTCACCGGTGGCGAGGTAGGCCGGGGGCGAGTGCGGCCCGGCGAAGGTCACCGGCTGGGTCGCCGCCTTGTCGCGGGCCTCGCCGAAGACCTCGGTGGCGGTGCCGGCATCGAGGGGAAGGAAATCGTAGGGACCGGACAGGCCGGCCACCGCCCGCACGATCTTCGGATCGACGCCGGCCCGACGCAGGTAGCGCGGATCGAGCCCCAGCATCACCGCGTTGTAGGCGCCCGCCGAATGGCCGGCCAGCACGATCCGGCGCGGATCGCCGCCATACTGGGCGATGTTGTCGCGCACCCAGGCGATGGCGGCGGCCCCGTCGTCGAGGAAATCGGGGAAGCGCACTTCCGGGTAGAGCCGATAGTCGGGCAGCACCGTCACGAAGCCCTGAGCCGCGAGCGCCTGACCGACGAAGGCGTAATCCTCCTTCGTGCCGTTCTTCCAGGAGCCGCCATAGAAGAACACCAGCACAGGGGCGCCGCCGGTGCCGGCCACGGGAGTGAACACATCGAGGCGCTGGCGCGGGTTGGGGCCGAAGGACGCGTTGCGGACGGTGAGGCGCCCGCCGTCGTCACGCGGGCCGATGGCGTCGAACAGCGCGAGGGGCGAACAGGCCGTCATCCCGAGGGAGAGCAGAGCGAGACCGATGAAGCCGGCAAGGACGGTGAATACCCGGGTCATGCATCTCTCTGAAGGCGGCGTTGCCTTCCTGTGACAGGGCGCACACGGCGGTTTCATGGCACCCATGCTGACAATCGGCATCGTGATCGCCGGAGTTACGTGCGCAGGACGAGGCAGGCGCCACCGACCCCACGAATCCGTCCGCATAATTTGTCTGCGGCCTCGCGGCTCTGGGCGGGAATTCGGATGCGGTAGAAGGCCCGGGTGCCGCGATTGCGCAGGCGTGTGCCGATGATCATCGGCCGAACCTCGCCGATCACACTTGTGTAGAGCTGGCGTGTCCGGGCGAAACTCTGGAGAGCCAAGGCCTTCGAGAAGTTGCCCGCGAGCTGGATGCCCCAGGGCGCCGCCGGCCCCTCGTTGCCGCCCAACGCGAAGCGATCGCCGCGCGACGGGACGCGCAGGGCCGCCGTCACCTGGAGGCAGCTCTTCTCGGCCTCGGGTTTCTTGGCCGCGTCGGCCTTCTCATCCTTGTTCTCGCTCGGCGGCATCTCGATGCCGGCGCCCGCGCGCCAATCCTCCGCCGGCGCCCCGGTGATCGCCAGAACGTAGTTGCGCGTCTCCGCAGGCAGGCCACCGGTGCCGGCGAGCCACGCCGAGACCCGGCCCGGGCCGCCGTTATAGGCCGCTGCCGCGAGGCCGAGATTGCCGAACTGCCGGTTGAGGTCGGCCAGCAGATGGGCCGCGTGCGGGATCGCCTGCTCGGGATCGAACGGATCGGCGAGGCCGCGCTCGCGCGCCGTGCCGGGCATGAACTGCGCGATGCCCTGCGCGCCGACGGGGCTGACAGCGCCCACGCGAAAAGCGCTCTCGCGCCAGATCAGGCGGGTCAGGAACGGGACGGGGAGGGCGCGCGTCTTCGCGGAGGATTCGATGAGGCGGCACAGGGCCTGCTCCACGGTCTCGCCTCCCTCCGATGGGGCCGCCGAGGCGGAGGCCGCGCCGGCGAGGTGGAGCGCGAGGGCGGGGAGGGCGGAGCGCAGGGAGATCACCGGTGGTGTTGTAGCGTGCGCGGCGGTCCGATCAATCACGCATCGGCGTTCGCCCATCGCCATCGTGCGCGCTATAACCGCTTCGAGACCTCCCCAGCCCGGCTCGCTCCCATGACCTTTCCCCGGATCACCTCCCGCTGGATCACCTCCCCCCGGATCACCTGCGCCCGATGACCGACACGCTGCTCGAGGTTCAGGACCTGTCCGTGGCCTTCCGCTCCCGCGAGCGCGAGACCCGGGCGGTGGACGGCGTGAGCTTCGCCATCGCGCCCGGCGAGACCCTGGCGCTGGTGGGCGAATCCGGCTCCGGCAAGTCGGTCACCGCCCTGTCGATCCTGCGCCTCCTCGACGGCAGCGCCCACCACCCGGGCGGACGCATCCTGTTCCGGGGGCGGGACCTCCTGACGTTGCCCGAGCGTGAGTTGCGCAAGGTGCGCGGCGCGGACATCACCATGGTGTTCCAAGAGCCGATGACTTCCCTCAACCCGCTCCACAGCATCGAGCGGCAGATCGGCGAGGTGCTGGAGGTGCATCGCGGGCTCTCGGGTCGGAAAGCGCGGGCGCGAATCCTCGAACTCCTCGACCTCGTCGGCCTGCGTGACGCCGAACGGCGCCTCGCCGCCTATCCGCACGAGCTCTCCGGCGGCCAGCGCCAGCGGGTGATGATCGCCATGGCGCTCGCTTGCGAGCCCGACCTGCTGGTGGCCGACGAGCCGACGACGGCTCTCGACGTCACCGTGCAGGCACAGATCCTCACGCTGCTGGCCGACCTGCAGAAGCGCCTCGGCATGGCGATGCTGTTCATCACCCACGATCTCGGCATCGTGCAGCGCATCGCCACCTCCGTCTGCGTGATGCTGGAAGGGCGCATCGTCGAGGCGGGGGAAACGGCCGAGATTTTCGCCCGGCCGCAGCACCCCTACACGCAGCGGCTGCTGGCCGCCGAGCCGACGGGCCGCGCCAACCCGGTCGCGGAGGGCGCATCCGAGCTCCTCGCCGCCGGGCCCTTGAAGGTGTGGTTCCCCATCCGCCAGGGGCTTCTCCGGCGCACCACGAGCCACGTGAAGGCCGTGGATGGCGTGTCCCTCCGGGTCCGGGCCGGCGAGACCGTGGGGGTGGTCGGCGAATCGGGTTCCGGCAAGACCACCCTGGGCCTCGCGCTCCTCAGGCTGACGGGCTGCGAGGGGCCCATCGTCTTCCTCGGCCAGTCCATCGCCGGCCTGTCCCCGGCGGCCATGCGCCCGTTCCGCCGCGACATGCAGGTGGTGTTCCAGGACCCCTACGGCTCCCTCTCCCCGCGCATGACCGTCGGCGACATCATCGCCGAGGGCCTGGTGGTGCAGGGCGCCGCGAAGAGCCGGGCCGAACGCCAGGCGGTGGTGGCGGGCGCGCTCACCGATGTCGGCCTCGATCCGGCGACCATGGACCGCTATCCGCACGAATTCTCCGGCGGTCAGCGCCAGCGCATCGCCATCGCGCGCGCCATCGTGTTGAAACCGAAATTCGTCGTCCTCGACGAGCCGACCTCGGCCCTCGACCGTTCGGTCCAGGCGCAGATCGTCACCCTCCTGCGCGACCTCCAGCGCGAGCGCGGCCTCGCCTACCTGTTCATCAGCCACGATCTCAAGGTGGTCCGCGCCTTGGCGAACCACGTTCTCGTCATGCAGAACGGCCGCGTGGTCGAAGAGGGGGCCGCCGAGGCGATCTTCTCCCATCCGCGCCACCCCTACACCCAGGCCCTGTTCGCCGCCGCCTTCGACCTGCGCAGCGAAATGGTCGCCGATCCGGTCCCGGCCTGAGACGCCCCATGCCGCGCGCCCTCCTCGTCGTCCTCGATTCCGTCGGCATCGGCGGCGGCCCCGATGCCGACGCCTATGGTGACGCCGGGTCGGACACCCTCGGCCACATCGCCGAGGCCTGCGCCGCCGGGCGCGGCGACCGCGCGGGCCTGCGCGCCGGCCCCGTGCGTCTGCCGAACCTGACGGCGCTGGGCCTCGGCCTCGCGGCGGAAGGCGCCACAGGGCGCGTCCCACCGAACCTCGCCCCCACCGACCCGGTCACGGGCGCCTACGGCCACGCCGCCGAGACGGCCGCCGGCAAGGACACGCCCTCGGGTCATTGGGAGATCGCGGGCGTGCCCGTGCTCGACCCGTGGGGGCACTTTCCCGACACGGTTCCGGCCTTTCCGCCGGCCCTCGTCGCGGCCCTCGTCGCGCGGGCGAATCTGCCCGGCATCCTCGGCGATTGCCACGCCGCCGGCACGGCGATCCTCGAGCGCTACGGCGCCGAGCACATCCGGACCGGCAAGCCGATCTGCTACACCTCGGCCGACAGCGTGTTCCAGATCGCCGCCCACGAGACTCATTTCGGCCTGGAGCGCCTCTACGCCACCTGCCGCATCGCCCGCGACCTGTGCGACGCGTACCGGGTCGCGCGCGTCATCGCCCGGCCCTTCGTGGGGTCGCCGGAAACGGGGTTCCGCCGGACGGCCAACCGCAAGGATTACGCCGTCGAGCCGCCGGGCGAGACCCTGCTCGACCGTCTGTCCGCGGCGGGTCGCAGCGTCGTCAGCGTCGGCAAGATCGGCGATATCTTCGCCCACCGCGCGACGGGCCGCGAGATCAAGCCCGCCGGCAACGCCGCCTGCCTGGATGCCGCCCTCCGGGCTTTTCGCGATCTGCAGGACGGCGGCTTCGTGTTCCTCAACCTCGTGGATTTCGACACGGAGCACGGCCACCGCCGCGACGTGCCGGGCTACGCCGCCGAGCTGGAGGCCTTCGACGCGCGGGTGCCGGAGATCCGCGCGGTCCTGGGCGCCGGGGATGTCTGCATCGTCACCGCCGACCACGGCAACGACCCGACCTGGGCCGGCACCGAGCACACCCGCGAGCAGGTGCCGATCCTCGCCTTCGGCCCCGGGATCGCGCCCGGCCCCCTCGGGGGACGCGCGACCTTCGCGGATATCGGCGCCACGGTGGCGCGCCACCTCGGTCTCGCGCCCCTCGGGGCAGGGCAGCCGTGGCGATGAAACAGGGAGGGACAGACCATGCGCGATGACGACGAGACCCGTCCGGGATCGGCTCCGGCCCACCGGGTGGGCGAGCCCCTCGACACCCTGTCGGTGGCCGATCTCGCCGATCGGATCGCCCTCCTGCGGCGCGAGATCGCGCGCCTCGAAGCCGCCCGCGACGCGAAGAATGCGGCGCGCGACGCGGCGGGGTCGATCTTCAAGCTCTGAAGCCTTCGGCCTGTTGCATCCCTGCGTCCCCGGGCGGCTTTGTCTACTAATCGACAGAGATGGCTTAAAAACTCACGGTCGCGTGCTACGGGAGGGGACCGGCCTGCAACCAGAAGGGCTCTCGCCCGTCATGATGGGGCGGACCCGATGAGGACAACAGCGTGCGACCCTGGCGCGAAGGCCCCGACGACCGGCGCAGCTACCACCACGGGAACCTCAAGGAGGCCCTGATCGAGGCGGCGCGCCGGTTCATCGCCGAGCGCGGCGTCGGGGGGTTCACCCTGGTGGACGCGGCCCGCCTGGTGGGGGTGACGCCGGCCGCCCTCTACCGCCATTTCCGCGGGCGCGAGGCCCTGCTGGAGGAGGTGGCGGGGCGCGGGTTCACCGACCTCGCAGAGCGCCTGGCGCGGTCCCTGGCGGCGAAGGGCACGCCGCTCGAGCGGTTCACCCGGATGGGGGAGGCGTACCTCGCCTTCGCCGAGGAGGAGCCGGGCTATTACGCGGCGATCTTCGAGACCCGGGGCCTGCCGGCGGGCGCGCCGAACCCGGAAGCCGGGCCCCGGCCGAGCCCGTTCGACCTGCTGGTGGACGCCCTGCAATCGACCTTCCCGGAGGGGTTCGGCGGGGTGGCGCCGCGCTTCGTCGCCCTCGAAGTGTGGGCGCTGTCCCATGGTCTGGCGACGCTCGCCGCCTCTGGGCACCTGCCGAAGGGACCGGGCGTGCCGGACAAGTACGAGCTCCTGCGCGCCGGCGTCCTCGCCCTCGTGCACGGCGCCGGAACCCCGCGCGCGCGCGACTGAAACCCCCGAACGCGCGCCGCACGACGCGCCGGCGCATGGCCCGAATGCGCCGGCGCATCGCCCGGATGCGACGGGCGCCCGGCGCGGCGCGGCACGAAATGCGCCGGACGAAATGCGCGGCACGAAATGCACGGGACGGCCCTTGAAAGCGCCGCGCCGCATCCGCAAGTAAATGTCGTTCACATTAACATCGGAGACGCGAGCCGTGAGTCAATCCTCGACCTCCCCCTGGGCCTCCGGCAAGACCTGCCGCAGCGGCCCGTTTCCCAAGAAGTCCTTCGAGATCGGCGCCATCGTGGTGGGCTTCATCTATTGGTGGCCGCTCGCCGCCGCCTACGTGGCCTGGAAGGTCGCGGGGTATCCGGCCTTGAGCGAGCTGCGGGGGCTCGCCAACCGGGGCAGCGCCTGGGGCTCGGCCTGGCAGTCGGGCGGCACGCCGGGGCGTTCGCGCTTCGCCGCCGCCTACGAGGCGGCCAACGGCGTCGGCACCACGGGCAATCGCGCCTTCGACGATTACCGCAAGGCCGAGCTCGACCGGCTCGACGCCCAGCGCAAGGCCCTGGCCGAAGAGAGCCGCGCTTTCTCCGAGTATGTCGAGGGCCTGAAGCGCGCCAAGGACCGCGAAGAATTCGACGCCTACATGGCCCAGAAGCGCGCCGCCGATTCGACCCGCTCGGTCTGAACGACCCGAGACCGTCCCATCCGACAAGGGGCTTCCGGCATCACGCCGGGAGCCCTTTTCGGTGCGGGGCCGGATGCGGACGCGGCGCCGATCCGCTAAGGCTCGTCGCCTGGGATCCGCGTTGCGCCGATCCGACCGGGGACGAGGGCGGGCGATGCCAAACGCGGCGGTTCGGGTGGTCGACCACCCCCTCGTCCAGCACAAGCTGACGCTCCTGCGCGACAAGGCGCGCTCCACCAAGGGGTTCCGCCAGATCCTCAACGAGATCGGCATGTTGCTGGCCTACGAGGTCACCCGCGACCTGCCGCTCGAAGCCGTCACCATCGAGACGCCGATCCAGACCATGCAGGCGCCGCAGATCGCCGGCAAGAAGCTCGTCCTCGCGCCGATCCTGCGGGCCGGCACCGGCTTCCTCGACGGGATGCTGTCGCTGATGCCCTCGGCACGGGTCGCCCATGTGGGGCTCTACCGCGATCCCGAGAGCCTGGAGGCGGTGGAATACTACTTCAAGGCCCCGTCGGACCTCGCCGACCGCACGGTCCTGGTCCTCGATCCGATGCTCGCCACGGGCAATTCGGCGGTGGCGGCCATCACCCTCCTGAAGGCGCGCGGCGCCCACGACCTCCGCTTCGTCTGCCTGCTGGCCGCCCCGGAAGGGATCGCCCATCTCCAGGCGGGCCACCCCGACGTCCCGATCTGGACCGCCGCCATCGACAGCCACCTCAACGACCACGGCTACATCGTGCCGGGGCTGGGGGATGCGGGGGATCGGATGTACGGGACGCGGTAGGGGTGGGGAGTTTGAGCTGCGGCCGACCCTCAGTATCCTTGCAAAGGATATTTCCAACCCGCAGGCTTTCTAGTTAAGCTGATCTCAAGCGAAATTGACTGAAACAATTTGGATTGCACCTGATCATTTTTTGAGTCATTGCTTCATAGTATAGATCCCGTTTATTCCTATACACATTACGAATTTTTCTTGTATTGAATTGTATTATTTACAAAACTGTTGCTGCAATAAAGGCGGACGTCGAGCAATACAATTTAGTGCAGGGGCTTAAGGGCGATTTAGAAGCCCAACGTATTGGACGCGAGCTAGCCAATACGTTCCATTATTCAAATGTAACTCAAATTTGGGTAATTCAACTAATCGCACTCGCATTGCGCACCCCAATACGCATTGCCGGACTATAAATGAATGATGCTTCTCCGCGAAATGCTGGAGGGGATGATTCCTGCTAAATTGTTTGAAACACTGGGATCAGTGAAAGACTTCAAAGTTGAATTAGCCAACGATTTCGAAGACACTGCGTGCGAACGATTTACGGTGAGAGATATGCGCTTGGATTTCCAAAACACCGGTTTATGGAAAAGAACCTTAGATATCCAAAAAAATGATGTTCACGAAGAACAACGGAATAAACTCAGGAATGCGTTCATTGGCATGCGAGCCAATGCGTCTGAGTTAGTAAAATTGATACCAATCGACTGCAAGGGCCTTACAGTACACGACATAACACACCTTGACGCTCTATGGGAAACCGCAGATGCCATAGCTGGAGAAGATTTCGATCTTAATCCAGCGGAAGCATTTGTATTTGGGTGCGCTGTTCTTACTCATGATGCTGGAATGAGTGTTGCCGCTTTTCCTGGCGGCATGCCAGAAGTTACCTCGACCGATGAGTGGTCAGACATCGTATATTCTATATTTAGGCGAACAGGAACAAGAAATCCTCGGAGAGAGACAATATTTAACCCACCAAGCGCAATTAGAGAGGAAGCAATATTTTCTACTATCAGATCTCTTCATGCAAAACAGGCCGAAAAGCTCTGTTCCATTCAATGGACAAGCCCGTCTACCGGCAACAAATTGTCCCTGCTCGAAGATCAATCGCTAGTACTAGCATACGGTCGAAGTATAGGCCAAATTGCGCACAGCCATAATTGGAGCATTGACCGCCTCTTGGTTGAATTACGGACCAACATTGGGGCCGCCAGCAACCTTCCGCCTGAATGGGGAGTGAATGAGGTCAAAATAGCATGCTTGCTGCGATGTGCAGACGCTGCACATATTGATCACCGTCGAGCACCGTCGATGCTTTATGCACTACAGCGCCCTGAGGGCTTCTCGGATTTGCATTGGCGATTTCAGAACAAGCTGAACAAAGTTACCTATGAGGGCGAATCGATCATATATTCGAGTAACAATGATTTTTTAGTTGATGAAGCTGCAGCATGGTGGCTATGCTTTGATACCATTCGAATGATCGATAAAGAAATACTTACATCCAATGCGATGCTGCAGGAAATTGGCGTCAAGCCATTCAAAGCGAAACGCGTTTACGGAGCTGAAAGCCCGAGGTTATTAGCGAGACAGATAAAGCCGGCAGGCTGGCGCCCGGTGGATGCAGAAGTAAAAGTATCTCATCCAGTGCATCTGGCAGAGACCCTTGGCGGTAAAAATCTATACGGAAAGGGATCATACGCACCCATTCGCGAGCTATTGCAGAATGCAGCCGATGCCGTGCGCGCGAGAAGACGCCTTGAAGAACGCAGAGCGGAATGGGGACAGATTCGCCTGACAATAAGCCAAGACGATGGCCCAAGCGGCAAGCGTATGTGGCTCCACGTTGATGACAACGGGGTAGGTATGTCAGAACGCGTCTTAACAGGTCCGTTAATTGATTTTGGGAAATCTCTGTGGAATTCAACATTGCTTCATGAAGAATTTCCGGGCTTAGATAGCAAAGGATACCAGCCAGTAGGTAAATTCGGTATCGGTTTCTTTTCTGTATTTCTTCTTGGAAAGAATGTAAAAGTTATATCAAAAAGTTATCTCGCGGGATACGGTGATATTAGAGTCTTGGAATTTAATTCATTGTCCAGCCGTCCGATATTGAGAGACGCGATACAAGGAGAACTTCCGGTCGATTTCTCAACAAGAGTTAGTATTCAGCTTGACCGCGACCTGGAGGAGGAATCTCGCGGCGAATTTGAGTATCGAGTGATGCGGTATGATCGGAGACAAAAACGTCGGACTATTCATGAGGTCGTTTCGAGTGACATTCGTCGGCTAGTTTCCTCCTTAGATATAAATGTTACGTTCGATGATGAAGTGTCCGGCTCACAAGCACAACATAGCTATAATTGGGAAAGTTCATCTCCGGAAGATTTTATCAGGTCTATATATCCGTCAGTGTCCCCTCCCGCCTCTGAACTTATAATCTCAATGCATAAAGATCTAATTGATACCGTTATTGGCGCCGATGGAACTATCTACGGGCGTGCCGCTCTATGGATGAAGCCAAGTCCGACGGTCAAAGACGAAAATTTATATGCAACATCCTTGGTTTCAGTGGGAGGTTTCGCTTACTCATCAAATCTAGAAGATTACTATCTTGGGGTATTTTCAGGTGAGACGGACGATGTATCTAGGGCCAAAGCAGTCACGACAATACCCGCAGAAGCGGTATCAAAGTGGGCAACTCGGCAAGCTGAGCTAATCGATCATTCTAAGTATTCATACACGAAGCTCATCAGCACTGCCTTGAGAATTAACAAACTTGGCGGAAATCCAGGCCAGCTACCAGTTTGCTTTCTATCAGGAAAACTCGTTTCCTTGTCTGAACTTGAAGCAGCAGCAGCAACCAAAGACGCATTTCACCTACTACTTTATCAATCAACTGATGATACACTATACTTGAGAACAATTGATGGACTAGAGTCAATTTTCTTTCTTACAAAACTTGTGCCGAATTTCATCTGCTTAACTGGTAACACTTACATAACAGTTGCTGGAAAAGAAATGGTTAGAAACTTCAAACGTTATCCAGTTGCAATCACAGAAACCGCGCTTGGACGCATATCGGACGAATTTACATTTCTTTGTGAAGTGCTCATGAGGATATGGTGTACCTCATTAAATTTCTCAATTGGTGCTACGACATTGATCAAAAGCGAGACGTATCAGCCCGCAGGTACTCGTTGGACGCTGAGCGTCACAAAAGGACAAGGAACAGACACATGAATTGGTATCCTAACCTTTTTACAGAAGTGGATTAGGAGCGATAGACCTATCGTATCCCGTCGCCGTCACTTGGTATCACCGGTTTCTCTTGCCCCAATTATTTTCGCAAAGGGCAGGGTGATACCGAACCCGGCGCGAACATGGGCGACTAATCGGCGCGAAGCGATCCACGTAAAAAGATAGGGACACGGTGCGTCAGGTGGGGCTGGGTCCCGTTATCAAGCTCCGATTGGCTACGCCCGTCCGGGTTATGGCCCGATTGAGACTAATCCACCGCTCCGACAGCAGCCCTTGTCAAAGAACCGTCCGGCCGCACATGACGGACACCCCCACACGGAGACTCCGTCATGACCGCCAGCCTGCCCAAATCCATGCGCCAGATCCGGTTCACCGCCGCCGGCGGGCCGGAGGTGTTGGCCGTCGAGACGGTGGCGCTGCCGACGGCCGGGCCGGGGCAGGTGCTCATCGAGGTGGTGGCCGCGGGGGTGAACCGGCCGGACATCCAGCAGCGTGAGGGCAAGTATCCGCCGCCGAAGGGCGCGACGGAGATTCCCGGCCTCGAAGTCGCCGGCCGGATCGTGGCCCTGGGGGAGGGCGTCACGGGGCTCGGCCTCGGGGACGAGGTCTGCGCGCTCACGATCAGCGGCGGCTACGCCGAGTTCGCCGTGGCGGAGGCCGGGCAGTGCCTGCCGCGCCCCGCGCCCCTGTCCCTGGTCGAGGCCGCGGGCATCCCCGAGACCTACTTCACCGTCTATTCCACCGTGATCGAGCGCGGCCGGCTCCAGCCCGGCGAGGCCTTCCTGGTCCATGGCGGATCGAGCGGCATCGGCTCCACGGCGATCCAGATCGCCCGGCACCACGGCGCGCGGGTGTTCGCCACGGCGGGCTCGGCGGAGAAATGCGCCTTCTGCGTCGATCTCGGCGCCGAGGCGGCCATCAATTATCGCGACGAGGATTTCGTCGAGCGGGTGAAGGCCCTCACGAACGGCAACGGCGTCGACGTGATCCTCGACATGGTGGGCGCGCCGTATCTGGCGAAGAACCTGTCGGCGCTCGCCATCGAGGGGCGCCTCGTCCAGATCGCCTTCATGCAGGGCTACAAGGTCGAGTCTTTCAGCATGACGCCCATCATGATGAAGCGCCTCACCGTCACGGGCGCCACCCTGCGGGCCCGGCCGAAGCCTGAGAAGGCCGCCATCGCGCGGGGGCTCGCCCGGGACGTGTGGCCGCTCCTCGACGCCGGGACGATCCGGCCGGTCATCCACGCGACCTTCCCCCTCGAAGACGCGGCCCGCGCCCACGAACTCATGGAATCCAGCGCGCATCTCGGCAAGATCCTGCTGGTGACGGGGCGCTGAGCGCAGGAACTCCCGATCCGACCCGGCGTTTGACCTCCGAACACAGTCACGCGTCCGGGCGATTCCCCTTGGGCGCCATCCACGAGGGTCACATGGCAGAGCAGCTTCACGGACAGGATTCCCGCCAGGGCAAGAAGGGCAAGCCGGTCCTCGCCGTCCTGCTCGGGAGCCTCGCGCTCCTGGCGGTGGCCATCGTCGGCCTGATGACCTGGCAGGGCTCGCAGTCCCCGCCGGACTACGCGTCGCAGACCCGGGCCGGCGCCCAGAACCCGGCCGCCCCCGGCCAGGCGAACAACGGCCTGAAGTCGGACATGCCCGCCAGCACCGGCAGCACCGTCCCGGCCAACACCCAGCCGTCCACGAACTCCGCGCGCTGATCGCTCGGACCGAACCAGAGGCCGGCCCCGCACCCGCGGGCCGGCCTTTTTCGTTGGGATCGACGGCAGGCGGGATGCGTCCGGCATGACCAACCACGTCACGACGCGCTGCACGGTCCGCGGCCCCGCGGAAGCGGTGGCGGCGTTCCGGGCGCTGGTGGTGGTGGCGGTGGATCCGCCCCGGCGTCCCGCCCTGGCCTCGCCCGTCCCGGGCTTGCTGGCGCGCCTGCGCGGCCTCGTCCGGGGGCGTGAACCGGGCGCGGCGCCGCCGTTGGAGCCGCCGCTCCTGGCGATGGACTTCAACCGCATCCTGCCGATGCCGGCCTCGCTCACCGCCTATCCCGAACAGACCGCCTGGCTCCTGGAACACTGGGGCACCCAGCGCAACGCGGAGGCCTACACGGAGACGGCGTGGCACCGGGACGGCACCGCCGTGCTGGAGTTCTGCATCGCCACGGCCTGGAGCTTTCCCGCACCGGTGTTCGCGGCGCTGCACGGCCGCTTCCCGACCCTGTCGTTCGACATCGTCGGGTTCGAGGAGGCCTGGCAGTTCGCCGTCGCGGGCATCTACGGCCCGGGGGAAACCGGCGCCGTCGAGATCGAGCCGACCGCCGACCTCTATGCGCGGGTGTACGGCGTGCCGCCCGAGCCGGGCGAGGAGGGCTGACGCCGAAGGCCCACCCGCATCACCCCTGCCGCCGCTCGAACCGGATCGGCCGGTGCCCGTCCGCGCCGACGCGCATGTCGACGGTCCAGAGGCCGCCCTCGTCACCCGCGAGAGTGAAGTGCAGGGCGTAGACGAGGGGGTCCGACGCCGGATGGTCGCGGAACTCGACTTCGTCCAGCCACCATGCCGCCGCGTCGTCGCCGCAGGCCTTGTGCCGGTCCACGAACAGATCGAGATAGGCCGCCGCCGTCGCGCGTAGCTCAGGCAGTGAACCCGCCATGGCGTCCGCCACGGCGGCCTGGGCGGGGTGCACCGCCCCGTTCCGGTCGTCGAGGTAGAGGCGGATCGGGCCGATCGCCGCGACCCAGCCCGACCCCGCGCGGGTGTAGCTCAGCGTCACCGCACCACCGACGCGAGGCGCCGCCTCAGCGGGTGGGGACCGGCGTCTCGCCGCGGTAATCGTAGAAGCCACGCTTCACCTTGCGGCCGAGCCAGCCGGCCTCGACGTACTTCACCAGAAGCGGGCAGGGGCGGTACTTCGAATCGGCCAGCCCCTCGTAGAGCACCTGCATCACCGACAGGCAGGTGTCGAGGCCGATGAAGTCGGCGAGCTGGAGCGGCCCCATGGGGTGGTTCGCCCCGAGCTTCATCGCCGTGTCGATGGATTCCACCGAGCCGACGCCCTCGTAGAGGGTGTAGATCGCCTCGTTGATCATCGGCAGCAGGATGCGGTTGACGATGAAGGCCGGGAAATCCTCCGACATGGTCGAGGTCTTGCCGAGCTTGGCGATGAACGCCTTGGCGGATTCGTAGGTCGGGTCTTCCGTGGCGATGCCGCGGATGAGCTCCACGAGCTGCATCACCGGCACGGGGTTCATGAAGTGGATGCCGATGAACCGCTCGGGCCGGTCCGTGGACGCGGCGAGCCGCGTGATCGAGATCGACGAGGTGTTGGTGGCGACCAGGGCCTCGGGGCGCAGGGAGGCGCACAGGGTGCTGAAGATCTGGCGCTTGGTGGTCTCGTCCTCCGTCGCCGCCTCGATGACGAGGTCGCACGGCGCGAGGTCGTCGAAGCTTTCCGCCCCGACGATGCGGCCGACGGCGCTGCGGCGCTGCTCCTCGGGGATCGTGCCCTTGGCGACCTGACGGGCGAGGTTGCCGTCGATGGTGGCCAGCCCGCTACGGATGCGGGCGGGATCGCGGTCGTTCAACCGGACGTCGAGACCCGCCATGGCGCAGACATGGGCGATGCCGCTGCCCATCTGCCCGGCGCCGACGATCCCGACGGTCCTGATATCGATGCCCATTGCGGTGAATCCAAACCCCCGAGGCGCTTCACGCCCACCGCCGGAGCGACCCGGCGGCAGGTAGGTCTGCGGCTATGAAAACGCGCGTCGCACCAGAATCTTAGACCATTTCCAACCCGAGGGCAGCCCGGCGGAGACCGTTATTCTCGCGCCGGACCCTTGCCGGACCCTTGGGCGCGGCCGCCCTCGTCGGCGGTCCTACTGCCCCTTGGCCTTGACCAGCTCGGCCTGGAAGTCGGGCACCACCTGGAACAGGTCGCCGACGAGCCCGTAATCCGCCACCTGGAAGATCGGCGCGTCCTCGTCCTTGTTGATGGCGACGATGACCTTCGAGTCCTTCATGCCGGCGAGGTGCTGGATCGCGCCCGAGATGCCCACCGCCACGTAGAGGTCGGGGGCCACCACCTTGCCGGTCTGACCGACCTGCCAGTCGTTGGGGGCGTAGCCCGCATCGACCGCCGCGCGCGAGGCGCCGACCGCCGCGCCCAGGGCGTCGGCCAGTGGCTCGATGAGCTCCTTGAACTTGTCGGCCGAGCCCAGCGACCGGCCGCCCGAGACGATGATGCGCGCGGCGGCGAGTTCCGGACGGTCGGATTTGGCGATCTCCTCGCCCTTGAAGGTCGAGGCGCCGGCGGCCGGTGCGGCCCCCGAGACGGCCTCGACGGGGGCGGCGGCCCCGCCCTCGACGGCGGCCTTGAACGCGGCCGTGCGGACGGTGATGACCTTCTTGGGCTCCTTGGCCTGCACGGTCTGGATGGCGTTGCCGGCGTAGATCGGCCGCTCGAACGTGTCTGGCGAGACCACCGTGATGATGTCGGAGATCTGGGCCACGTCGAGGAGGGCGGCGACGCGCGGCAGTACGTTCTTGCCCGTGGTCGAGGCGGCGGCGATCACCACGTCGTAGGTGGGCGCGAGTGCCGCGATCCCGGCGGCGGTGGGCTCGGCCAGCGCGTGGTCGTAGACGGCGTCTTCGGAGAGCAGCACCTTCTCGACGCCCTCCAGCTTGGCGGCGGCCTCGGCGGCGGTGCGGCCGCCGGAGCCCAGCACCAGGACGTGGACGGGCGCGCCGAGTTGGGCGGCGGCGGTGAGGGCCTTCAGGCTCGCATCGCGAACCGCACCGTTGTCGTGCTCGATGTAGAGGAGGGTGGCCATTCGGGGGACCTCGGGAAGTGACGGGGCCGGGGGCCCGTCGCCGTCGCGGCGCCGGGCCTCACACGGGGGAGGGCGAGGAGAGGTTAGGAGGCGGGGTCAGATCACCCCGGCTTCGACCTTGAGCTTTTCGACCAGGGCCTTGGCCGACTCGACCTTGACGCCCGCCTTGCGGCCAGCGGGCTCGACGGTCTTCAGCACCGTGATCCGGGGGGTGACGTCGATGCCCAGCGCATCGGGAGTCAGCTCCTCCAGGGGCTTCTTCTTCGCCTTCATGATGTTGGGCAAGCTCGCGTAGCGCGGCTCGTTGAGGCGCAGGTCCGTGGTGACGATGGCCGGCAGCTTGAGGCTCACGGTCTGCAGGCCGCCGTCGACCTCGCGGGTCACGTCGATGGCGCCGTCGCCGAACTCGACCCGGAAGGCGAAGGTACCCTGCGGCCAGTCGAGGAGGGCGGCCAGCATCTGACCGGTCTGGTTGGAATCGTCGTCGATGGCCTGCTTGCCGAGGATGACGAGCTCCGGGCCCTCCTTGTCCACCAGGGCCTTGAGGATCTTGGCGACGGCGAGGGGCTCCACGAGCCCGTCGGTCTTCACCAGGATGGCACGATCGGCGCCCATGGCGAGGGCCGTGCGCAGGGTCTCCTGCGCCTGCTGCGGGCCGATGGACACCGCCACGATCTCCGTGACCTTGCCCTTCTCCTTCAGCCGGATGGCCTCCTCGACGGCGATCTCGTCGAAGGGGTTCATGGACATCTTGACGTTGGCCAGATCCACGCCCGAGCCGTCCGCCTTGACCCGGATCTTCACGTTGTAATCGACGACCCGCTTGACGGGCACCAGAACCTTCATGGCGGTCACTATCCTCCGCGCGGATGTTTTTGGGGAGGGCCGGCGCGGCGCGCGGAGGACCCCCGGCACGTCCGGCGATCCAGAACCCTCTCATTTGAGGCGGCGGACCGTAACGACGAGGTTTCGGCCTTGTCAACGCACGTGCGGGGACGCACCCCGCGCCGGGGGACCCGATGAATTCACCGAGCCGCGCTTCCGGGGGCGGACCGCGTCGCCGTCCAGGCATCGCGAGACGGCCCTCCACCCGTGGCGACGGCCTTCGCACCTCCCGCGGGACGCGCCGGTCTCACCTCCCGAAAGGCGATGGCCTTCACGCATCGCGCGGGATGCGCGGGCCCCTCTCCTGGAAGGAGAAGGACAGGGTGAGGTGTGGGACCTATCCGGAGAGACCGCTCACCTCACCCCAACCCCTGCTTTCAGGAGAGCGGGCCTGTCGTGCTCCACGCCGGCTCAGTGCGGATTTCGAAAAGAGGCAATCAGCGGATGTGAGAATCCGGCACGGACCGGGACGGCGTGCCGCCCTCGATCGGATCAGCAATGCTCCGATCAGCGGTTCTTGCCCGGCACCCACAGCACGTCGTCGGCGCCGTTGGCGTTGGCCGTGCGGCTAGCCACGAACAGGAAGTCCGACAGGCGGTTGAGGTATTGCAGGGCCGGCGCCGAGACGACCTCGCCCTCCGTCGCCGCGAGGGCCACGGCCAGCCGCTCGGCCCGGCGGCAGACGGTGCGGGCGAGGTGCAGGGCGGCGGAGGCCGCCGAGCCGCCGGGCAGCACAAAGGATTTCAGGGGCGACAGGTGCGCGTTCAGGGTGTCGATGTCGGCTTCCAGGCGCTTCACCTGGGCGTCGACCATGCGCAGGGGCTCGTAGGGCAGCGGCGTGCCGGTCTCGGGCGTGGCGAGGTCGGCGCCGAGGTCGAACAGGTCGTTCTGGATCAGGCCCAGCATCGTATCCAAAGCCGGTTCGGCATGGAGCCGGACGAGGCCGATGCAGGCATTGGTCTCGTCCACCGTGCCGTAGGTCTCGATGCGCAGATCCGCCTTCGAGCGGCGCTCGCCGCTGGCCAGGGCCGTCGAGCCCTTGTCGCCCGTGCGGGTGTAGATGCGGTTGAGCGTGACCACGGGCTGTCCGATCGTCGGAGGGGCAGGCATGCCCCGGGGAACAGAGAGATCCCGGGAAACGCCCGAGCCCGGCCGGTCGATCCTTCGGGCACCGGAATCCGCCGGACGTGTCCCCGGATCCGCTCAGGTCAGAACGTGTAACCGATCTTGCCGCCGTAATTGGTCAGGCCGCGGTTGTTGCTGCACAGGCCTGCGTTCGACATGTGCTCGACGGTGGCCATGATGCTCCAACGCTCGCTGAGGCGGAAGCCGAGGGCGGCGGCCTCGCGGAACAGCGGACTGCAGCCGAGGGAATTGAAGCCGGGCGGCGTGGTGGCCTTCAGGCCGGTGTGGCCGTTATGGGCGGCGGCGCCGAAGAAGCCTTCGAGGAAGACGATGTTGTTGAAGGTCTGCGGGAACAGGTCCACGGTCCAGGTCGCGCCGAGATAGGCGTAGCTGGTGCGGCCGCCGAAATTGTAGCTGCCGCCCGCGGTGGGACGCGGCACGAAGGCTTGCCAGAAAGGATCGAGGCTCACCAGCGGCTTGGCGAACAGAATCTCGCCGTTGATGTTGTTGGTGTCGCGCTCGGCGCTGCCGGGGTCCTGCACGGCGCCGCCGATGCGGACCTCCGAGACGAAGCTCATGGGCTTGACCGGGGCCGCGTAGGCGGCCGGCATCGATCCGCCGCGCAGATCGGCGGCCTGGACCGGGACGGCGGCCAGGGCGAGGGCGCCGGCGAGCAGACGGGACGAGTTGGAAAGCATCGGGACCGATCCGGTTGTAGCGGGCCTGTCTAGCACGGGGCCACGGAGCCGCGTCAGGCCACGGACCGCTTAATCCGCCCCATCCTCCCCGATAGACCGGTGGTGAGACCTCCCCGCCACACCCCGGGGGGATCCCGCCGGGACCGGAACGATCAGGTCGAGCGCCACCACACCACGCCCATGATCAGGACGATGGCCACGAATTGCAGCAGGACGCGCAGGCGCATGAGCCTCTGCGAGACGTTGGCGCTGCCGCCCCGCATCATGTTGACGAGGCCGAGCAGCAGCACGACGGCCACCGCCGCGCAGGCGAGGAGAACGAGGGTGTTGGAGGACATCACGGGGTCAGGATCTCGCGGCTGGGGCGTCGGCGCGCCGATCGGAACAGGGGGCCGAGCGCCGACACGACGGCACGCTCCCCATATGGACTTCGGCTCCGTCGCCGCCCAGGGGCCGGGATTTCGGCATCGGTCGCGAGGGCGAAATTGCGCGGATCAATGTCCGACAACGCGTCGCGGTCGGCGTGGAGCGCGACGGGCCCCCTCTGCGAAACGGCGATCATTTCCTGACGAGGCGGCGTTGTCCGCGCCTCACCACACCGCGCTGGCCCGGAAAGAGCGGGGGACCGCTCAGTTCCGGCGCAGAAGGCGCTCGAAATAGTCGAGCTCCTCGCGCGGGCGGCTCGGGTCGCCGAGCTTGCGCCGCAGCTCCTCGAGGATCCGGCGGGTGCGCTGGACGGCGGATTCGTCGGCAGTGGGCACCCGGGCGTTGCCGCTCGTCATGTTGCGCCCCTTGTTGGGACGCCCAAGGGGGTCGTTCTCGCTGTTGCCCGCCTGGCCCTGCTGACTCGGGTTCTGCCCCCCCTCCTGCTGGCCGTCCCCCTCGCCTTCGCCCTCCGCCATCTCCTGCATCTGCTTCTGCATGCCCTCGGCGCCGCGCTTGAGCCCGTCGAGGGCACGCCCCTGTGCGTCGACGGCCTCGCCCTCTCGGCCCTGGCCCAGCGCCCCTTCGGCCTCGCGCATGGCCTCTTCGGCTTCGGACAGGCCGTCCTCGCCCTCCATGCCGAGGTCCTTCATCTTGCGCTGCAGATCCTGGAGGCGCTCCCGCAGGGCCTGCTGGCGCTCGCCCTGTCCTTGACCCTTCTGGCCCTTCTGACCCTGGCCCTGCTGGCCTTCGCCGTTCTGGCCCTGACCCGGCTGGCCCTGTCCCGGCTGGCCCTTCTGGCCGGGCTGCTGCTGACCGCGCGGCGGGCGCTGACCGGGCCGGGGCTGGCCGGACCCGCCTTCCTTGTCCTGGCCCTCCTTGAAGGTCTGGTCGCGCAGTTCCTGCTGCTCGCGGGAGAGCTTGTCGAGTTCGTCGGCCTGCTTCGCCATCTCGCGCGAACTCGGATCGGCCTTGCCGCCGGGCTCGGCGGTCTGGAGGTTCTCGAGGATCTCACGCAGCTGCTCAAGGAGCCGCTGGGCCTCCGCCGTGTCGCCGCGCTTCATCGCGTCGGCCATGTCCTTCAGCATCTTGTTGAGGTCGTCGGGGGTCACGGTCTTGCCCCCTTGGGCCGGCGGCTGGCCGTCGGCCTTGGGCTTCTGGCCCTTCTCCTTCTGGCGCTCGGCCATGTTCTTCATGAACGTGTCGAGGGCCTTCTTCAGATCCTCCGTGAGCTTCTGGATCTCCTCGTCGGGGGCGTTGCGCTCGATGGCCTGCTTGAGGTTGTCCTGGGCCGCGCGCAGGCTCTTCTCGGCGTCCGAGAGGTCGCCATCCTCGATCTTGAGGGCCATCTCCCACAGGAGGTCGGCGACCTCCATGAGGGCCGCGTCGTTGCGGGCGGCGCGCAGGCGGCGCGATGCGGTCTTGAGACCGAGGAACACGCTCGGCTGCGGGGTGAAGCGGTCGGGCGCGATGAGGAGGGCGTCGAGGGCGGTGAGGACCCGGCCCCGGCTCTCGTCGGGGGCGGTGATGAGGCGGCGGCGCTCCTCCGCCAGGGACCGCGCCAGGGGTTGGGTGAACACGCGGGCCGGCAGGGTGATCTCCGCCGTCTCCGTGCGGCCCTCCTGGCCGGCCTCGTCCTTCGCCACCAGGGTGAGGCGCACCCGGGCGCCCGACCACGGATTGTCGGTGAGATCGACCAGGGTCTTGGTGTCGGCCTCGCCGGCGGCGTCGGCCGGCAGCGCGAGCGCGATGCGCGGCGGCGGCACCAGGGCGCGGGTGCCGGCCAGGGGCTCGACGATCCCCTCGGCCGACGCGATGCCGTAATCGTCCTTGGCCCGGTAGGTCAGGTTGAAGGTGCCGCGGGTGTTGACCTCGATGGCGCCGATGCGGCGGATCTCGGGCGGCAGGTCGGGAATCGTCTCGACGACGAGGTGCTGGAGCGGCGCCCCGCCGGCCGCGATGGTGAGTTCGGCGGTGCCGCCCGTGAGCCGGAACCGGTCCTCGCGCAGGTCCGCCTGCGGCGGCTTGTTCGCCTGCGGGGCTTTGTCCCCCTGCGGGGCTTGGTTCGCCTGCGGGGCTTTGTCCCCCTGCGGGGCTTGGGCCGGCAACGCCGTCAGGCCGGATTTCGCGTCGAGGGTCGCCGCGCCGTGGCCGGCGATGCGGATGATCAGGGTGGAATTGACCGGCGCGCGCAGGCGCTGCTCGGTGCCGTTCATGGTCACCACCAGGGGCGGCAGGCGGGTGTAGAGGGGCGGGTCGATCCAGCCGTCGACCCGGAAGCTCGGGGCGGGCGGGGGCGGCAGGGTCCAGTCGAAGGCGCCCGCGAGGCGCTGGCGCCACTCGGCCCCGGCGACGAACAGGCTGGCGACGGCCGCCACTAGGAGGGCGGCACGCAGAGCGAAGGGATCGCGCCGGGGCATGTCGGGCCGGGGCGGGGCGGCCTTCAGGCGGGCCACCGCCTCGGCCGACCGGCGCTGGTGCAGGGCCCACAGGGCCCGGGTCGCGGGGTCCGCGGTGCCGAGCGCCAGGGTGTCCTCGATGGCCGAGGCCGGACCGTGGACGAGGGCGCCGTCGCGGCCGGCGGCCTCGCGGTCGATGCGGGCCAGGGCAGCGCGCCGGCTCGGGCGCCGCAGGGTCGCCAGCGGCAGGAGGGCGACCACGAGGGCGAGGCCGAAAGCGGCGAGCCCCACCATGCGCCACGTCGGCGAGAGGTCGAGCCACAGTCCGAGCCAGGACAGGGTGAGGAAGGCGAGGACGAGTCCGAGCCCGCGCCACAGGATCGGCCAGACGCCTTCCCACAGCGCGGCCGTCTGCGACCAGGAGACGAGGCGGTCGAGGCGCCCGCGAAGGGCGGCGCCGCCGGCGGTGGTGGCACCACCCGGGCTGGAAGCGCGTGTCGCGCCGGACGTCGCCGGGTCGGCCTCGGCCATCGTGTCGGGTTCCTCTGGCGCCGCAATCCTCTGACGCCGGACGCGCAAGCTAGCATGGTGGCCGCCGGGGGCGATCGGGTCAAATCAGCCCATGGCGCACCGGGGCGGAGCGTCGATCTGAACCGAGGCGCCCCGGCCGGGGTTGTGGATCGATTGCACATGACGAAGGGGGCATCCGATGTCCGAGGTACAGCAGGCCGGGCCGGGCGATTCGGCCGCACGCAGCATGGTCGATGCGCTGGTGCGCACCCGCCGCACGGGACTGGCGGCGACGGCGGCCCTCGGCGGCCTCGCCCTGGTGGCGGCCCTCGCCACGAAGGCCCTGCGGGGGGCGCCCGCCGCGCAGTCGGGCGATCCCAAGGCCTCCGATCCAAAGAGCACCGACACGAAAGCGCCCGCCCCCCCCGGCGCCACGCCGTTCGACCACATCGCGGTGGCCGAGGACGAGGCCCGGATCATGCTGCGCGCCATGGTGGCGGCGACCCTGGCGGACGGTCTGGTCGATGCGGGCGAGCGCAAGCGCCTCGACGACGCCCTGTCGGCGGCGAGCATCGAGGCCGACGGTCGGCGCTGGCTCGAGGCGGAACTCGCCGACCCGGCGGACGTGGACGCCATCGCCGAGCGGGCGACCAACCCCGAGCAGGCGGCCCGCATCTACGCGGCGGCGCGCCTCGCCATCGACCCCGACACCCTGCAGGAACGCAAGTTCCTCCAGGACCTGGCCGAGGCGCTGGATCTCCCGGTCGAGGCGACCGAGCGGCTGGAGGCGGAACTGGCGGCGTGAGTCCGGAATCGTTTCCCCGGCCGGGATCGACCGAACCACTCGAAGCGCATCCCCTCGCCCCGCTTGTGGGGAGAGGCGATGCACTCCGGCGTTCAGTAAACTTTTGACGATCTGCGCCGGGGGGTTACCCCAAACTCTCAAGCCGTCTCCGCCAGCCACTCCGGCACGCGGTCGAGCCCGATGAGTTCCTCGTAGGTCTGGCGCGGGCGGACCACGGCCCAGTCGGCGCCGCGCACCAGCACCTCGGGCACGAGGCGGCGGGTGTTGTAGGTGCCGGCCTGGACGGCGCCGTAGGCGCCGGCACTCATCACCGCCATGAGGTCGCCGGGGGCCACCTCGGGGATGTCGCGGGCGAGCGCGATGTAGTCGCCGCTCTCGCAGACGGGGCCGACCACGTCGGCGACGAGCCGGGGCGTCTCGGGACCGGCCTCGAGGACCGGACGCAGGCCGTGATAGGCGTCGTAGAGGGTCGGGCGGATGAGGTCGTTCATGGCCGCGTCGACGATGACGAAGGTCCGGCCTTCCGCGCGCTTCACGTAGAGCACGCGGGTGACGAGGATGCCGGCGTTCCCGGCGATCATCCGACCGATCTCGAACACCGGGCGCAGGCCCAGACTCGTGAAGTGCGGGCGCAGGATCGCCGCCAGGGCCGAGGGGTCCGGCGGCGGCGCGTTGTCGTCGCGGTAGGGAATGCCGAGGCCGCCGCCGAAATCGATGTGGTGCAGGGCGTGGCCATCGGCGAGAAGATCACGGGCGAGGCCGGCGAGCAGACGGGCGGCGTGGTCGAAAGGCGCCAGATCGGTGATCTGGCTGCCGATGTGCATGTCGACGCCGGAGACCGCGAGGCCCGGCAGGGTGGCGGCGTGGGCGTAGACCGCGCGTGCGCGCGCGATCGGAATGCCGAACTTGTTCTCGGATTTGCCCGTGGAGATCTTCGCGTGGGTTCCGGCGTCGACGTCGGGGTTCACCCGGATCGAGACGGGGGCCGTGAGGCCGAGGCCGGCGGCGACCCCCGACAGCACGGCGAGTTCGGGCTCGCTCTCGACGTTGAAGCAGTAGATGCCGGCCTTGAGGGCGGCGGCCATCTCGCCGGGGGTCTTGCCGACGCCGGAGAACACGATCCGCTGCGGATCGACTCCGGCGGCCAGAGCCCGGCGGAGTTCGCCTTCCGACACGATGTCCATGCCCGCCCCCTGGCGGGCGAGGGTCGTGAGCACCGCCTGGTTGGAATTCGCCTTCATGGCGTAGCACACCAGGGCGTCGTCGCCCGCGAACGCCTCGGCGAACACCCGGTAATGCCGCTCCAGGGTGGCGGTGGCGTAGCAGTAGAACGGCGTCCCGACCGCGTCGGCGAGGCCCGTCAGATCGACGTCCTCGGCCGCGAGGCGACCGTCGCGGTAATGGAAGTGATGCATCGCGTGGCCTTGGACGCAGGGCTTTTCGGAAGGGCTTTTGGACAACGGGCGTCCGGACAACGGGCTTCCGGACGACGGGCTTCCGGACGACGGGTCTTGGGCACCCAAGAGGACGAAGATCCCGGAGGGCGAAAACCCCGGAGGAGGCCGGCCCTAGAGGAGCGGGTCGAGGAAGAACGGCTGCTTCGGAACGACGTAGCCGCGCTTGGCGCCGCGCCCGGTCAGGATCGGCGCCTCGCTGCCCGACCCCGGCACCACGGCGGCGTCGAGCTCGTCGCCGGCCCGCACCGCATCGGGATCCAGCGTGGCGGCACCGCCGCCGAGGCCGACGCTTTGGGGGAGGGCGCGGGGGCTCGCGGGCGCCGTGCCGGAGAGGCGCGCGGTGGGCGGATTCGGCGCGGCGGAGCCCGGCGGCGGTTCGAGGCCGCCGCGCCGGCCGCAGCCGGCGGTCGCCAAGGCGACGAGGCCGAAGGCCGCGAGGATCGTGAGGGAGCGCGACGGGGCGCCGTGGGATCTGGGCATCGGGGCTTTGGGGGTCCGGCACGCGAATGGCCGCCACCATAGCGGCTGCAGGCCCGCGACGCGAGGGAAACGGCCGCGCTTATCCCGTGGCGCGCATGGGTCCACTGGAAAACCGGTCCACTGGAAAACCGGTCCCCTGGAAAACCGGTCCACTGGAAAACCGGTCCACTGGAAAACCGGGCCGCACCCTGCGGTGCGGCCCGGCCGAGACCACGGGGCGGTCCGGCTACTTCTTGTTGGCGGGGTTCTTCTCGTAGGCGTCGATGGCCCGGCGGCAATTCTCCGACAGTTTGGTCCAGTTGGTCTGGAAGCACTTGTCCATGGCCGGATCGTCGGGGGAGATGTTGCCGCAATAGGTCAGGTAGTCGCCGGTGCAGTACTTCTTCAGGGTCTCATTGCCGCGCTTGGTCTGCGGCGCCGGCTGCGCCAGGGCCGGAGCCGCGGCGAGGGACGCCGTGGCGGCCAGGGCGAGGACGATCGAAGCTAGTTTCTTGGCCATAGGGGGCGCAGTCCGTCTCGAAGTCAGGAGGGAATGGGCGACCGGATGCTGTGCTCGCGTGGTCGAAACAAGGCACATGCATGGTCGACGCATGGAAAGTTTGCTTATCTACGCCGCAGCCTGAACGAGACGCAACGGCGCGTCGGGAGCCCCGTTCAGCGGGGGAACCCGTTCAGGAGCGTGCCATCGGATAGGCATCGACGGCGGGCAGGCGGTCGCGGCGCATGAGACTGTCGGCCACGTCCGTGATCCGGGCCCGCAGGGCGGCGGTGTCGGCGTCCTGGGGCGCCGTGCGCGCCACGGAGCGCGCCAGGGCCTCCTCGGCGGCGGCGAGGCTCGCCCGCAGGGTCTCGCGTTCCGCCGTCAGGGTCGCACACCGGGCGGCGAGGTCGATCCGCGCCGGGCCGCCGTCCGCGACTGGCGCGGCATGATGGCGCCGCACGAGATCGTCGAGCAGATCGCGATGCGCGTCCTCGAGGACCCGCAGGGTGGCGAGCCCGACCGCGCCGTCGGCCCGCGCGACGGTGAGGTCGCGTTCCACGCCGTCGAGGGTGGCCCGGGTCTCGGCGATTTCCGCCTGCCGCTCGCGCAGGGCCGCCTCCCGCGCCTCGACGGCCCGAGAGAGGGCGGCGGCCTCGAGGGTGCGGGCGCCGATGGCGGCCATGTCGGCGTGGCGGGCGGCCTGCACGGTCTCGACCCGGCGCTCCAGGCGGCGGCGCGCCACGGCGAACTCGGCCCGCAGGTGATCCTTCTCGGCCGCGACCTCGGCCACGGACAGGGGCAGCCGGGCCTCGATCCGGCGGCGGGACAGGCGGATGGCGCGCGCGTTCACCGCCGGCAGCAGCAACAGGGCGCACAGGGCGGCGGCGAGGAAGCCGAGCGCGAAGATCATCACGGTTTCGATCACGCGGGCACCCTCATCCCTCACACCGGAACAAGCCGATCGCGGCCGTCGTCACGGCCGCGTCAGGTGCTTTAACCCGAGTCGATGAGGCAGGGCGAGGGTGGGCGTGCCACACCCCGCCCCGGAGTGGTGTGCGGAACGCCCCAGGCGCGGCCCATGCCCGCACCGGGCGGGGAGGGACTTCGGGCGAGCGTTCCTCAGAACGGGTTCCAGGTCGGCTTGTCGGTGAACTTGAGGTAGCCGATGTTGATGCCGAGACGCGCGCCGACGCCCGTGCGGATCGGCACCACCACGACATCGTCGGCGGTCACCGCCGTCATGCCGAAGCCGCCGATGAAGTAGGCCGAGCCGTCGACGCCGACGAAGCGGCGGTAGAGCCCCTGCACCGACGGCAGGTTGTAGACGAGCATCATCGTCCGGTCGCCGTCGCCGCCGACGTCGAACCCGATGGACGGGCCCTGCCAGTAGATGCGGCGCTTGCCGGCGTTGCGGGTGTAGAACGTGCCCTCGCCGTAGCGCACGCCGCCCACGATGGCGCCGGACGCTTCCTGGCCGAGGATGTAGCCGTTGGGCTCGCCCCAGCGTCGGGTCGCCTCCTCGACGGTGAGGGCGAGGCCGCGCGACATCGAGCCGAAGAAGCGGTGGCCGTTGTCGACGATCTCGGCGGGCCGGAAGGTGCCGGACCCGGCTTCGTCCGGGGCGGCCGGCGCCGTGCGGGCCGGACCGGCCAGGACGGGTGTGCCGTGGACGAACGCCGGGGCGAGCAGCGCGGCGGCCAGGGCGAGGCGGGCGCCGAACCGGGCCGGGGCGGGGCGGGGGGAGGGACAGTTCAGCATCGTGCCTCGTCGCGTGCGGTGCCGGATGGCGTCCCGGCGAAAGATCCCGAGCGAGAGGTCCCCAGCGGGAGACCCCCAGCAACAGACTCCGGGCCACGCTCCCGCGCCCGGATCACCCCGATCATGACGCGAGACAAGGTCAACATCGGGTTAACGCGAACGCATGCGGTCAACGCGAACGGATGGCGCTCAGACGTGATGCCCGGCGGTGGCGCCGACCGACCGGCGCGGCGCCGGGCTGGACGCCGGCAGGGCGAGACGGGTGGCATAGGTCCGGTCGCCCAGGGCCGCGAAGGGGCCGTTGCGGTAGTGGCGCCCGTAATGCCCGTAGGTGATGGCTTCGCCCGACGGCACCACGACGCAACCGCCCGCGCTGGTGAGCACGTGGTCGCCGGCCGCCGTGTCCCATTCCATGGTGGGTCCGCAGCGCACGTAGATGTCGGCCTCGCCCGAGGCGATGAGGCAGAACTTGAGGGCGGAGGCCGCGCCCCGCCGCCCGCCCACGGGCAGGTGGGAGAGACAGGCCTCCGTCTCGGCGTCGCCGTGCCGGCTGCTCACAAGGGCGACGAGGCCGTCGGCCGGCACCGGGCGCACGCCAATGGCCCGGTGCGGCCCCGGCCGGCCGGCGACGATGGTCGCCTCGAAGGCCGTGGCGCCAGCGCCCCAGACCCGGCCGAGACCGGGGGCGGCGAGCGCCGCCGCCACGGGGCGGTCACCCTGAACGAGGCCGATGTTGACGCTGTATTCCGTGTTGCCGGCGAGGAAGTCCTTCGTTCCGTCGAGGGGATCGACGAGGAAGAACAGGTCGGCCGGCGGACGGTCGTAGGAGGATTCTTCGGCCACCACCGGGATGTCCGGCCAGTGCCGCCCGAGGGCTTCGAGGATCAGAGCCTCGGAGGCCGTGTCGGCGAGGCTCGCGGGGGAGCCGTCGCCCTTCAGCACGTGCGGACAGTCGCCGCCGTGGTAGCCCCGGAGGATCTCGCCCGCCTCGCAGGCGATCTCCGTCAATGTTGCGGCGATCCGGTCGCGCGTCGGGGCGTCGAGATGCATGATCCCTAACCTCATGCCCCGGCGCGGACGGGTTGTCGAGCCGGGGCATGGCCGCGCGGGACGCTTTTCCGGTCCGGCAGCGGCGCTTTTCCGGTCTGCCGTCGGCGCTTTTCCGGTCTGCCGTCGGCGCTTTTCCGGTCTGCCGTCGGCGCTTCCCAAAGTATCCGGCGCCGTCTATCGGTGCCCTTGGCGATCGGCCGCGACGGTGCGCAGGACAGTCCGGCGATATCGCCGGCGGCCCCTTACAGTGCCTCGCGCGGAGCGCAAGATGACCCTCGTCCAACTCGATGCCCTCGACCTCTCTGCACTGCTGTGCTCCCGGGTCTGCCATGACGTGATCAGCCCGGTGGGCGCCATCGTGAACGGCCTCGAGGTGCTGGAGGACGAGTCCGACGCCTCCATGCGCGAATTCGCCCTCGAACTCATCGCCAAGAGCGCCCGCCAGGCCTCTGCCCGGCTCCAGTTCGCCCGCATCGCCTTCGGGGCGGCGGGCTCGGCCGGGGCCTCCATCGACCTCGCCGACGCCGAGAAGGTGTCGCGCGGCATGTTCACCGACGACAAGACCCAGCTCGCCTGGAGCGCCCCCCAGGCCCTGTACCCGAAGAACAAGGTCAAGCTGATCCTCAACCTCGTGGTGATCGCCCAGAGCGCGATCCCGCGCGGCGGCCTCATCGACGTGACCGTGAAGGGCGATGGCGAAGCGCCGACCATCGTCATCACCGCCAAGGGCTCGCACGCGCGCATTCCGCCTCATGTCGAGGCGCTCATGGCCGGCACCCCCGAGGGCGGCACCGTGGACGCCCACGCGATCCTGCCGTTCTATGCCGGCCTCGTGGCGCGCGCCGCGCAGATGGACGTGAGCTTCGCGATCACCGGCGACAGGGTGACCATCGGGGCGGTGCCGACGCCGGAGCCCGACGCGAGCCCGGCGCCCGAAGCGACCGCGGCGCCGCACCCGTCCGACGACGAGCCGCCGGAAACCGCCCTCGCCTGATCCGGCGGACCCGAGGATCGGGTGGGGTGCGGGGCCGGCCGGCATCGCGTCACCCGGGGACCGGGCTCGCAGACGCGCGGCGAACTCCATTAACCATAGTCCGACACGAAGCGGCGCAATAACAAATATTGCTCCGTTCCGTTCCATCGTCTCGTCAAAGGAAACCGTTCACTAACCCATGCCGGCACAATGTCCGTCTGCACAGACCGTAGTGCGTATCTGGACCGAGTGCCTCTCATGGACGACTTGTTGCGTGAGTTCCTGACCGAGAGCGCCGAGCATCTCGACACCGTCGATGCCGAGCTCGTGCGTTTCGAGCAGGACCCGAACAACCAGACGATCCTCCGGAACATCTTCCGCCTCGTCCACACCATCAAGGGCACCTGCGGGTTCCTCGGCCTGCCGCGCCTGGAAGCCCTGGCGCACGCCGCCGAGACCCTGATGGGCCAGTTCCGCGACGGGATGCCGGTGACCGGCCCCGCCGTGAGCCTGATCCTCGTCACCCTCGACCGCCTCAAGTCGATCCTGGGCGACCTCGAGAAGACCGGTACCGAGCCGACGGGCAGCGACGACGACCTCATCGACGCCCTCGACGTGATGTCGGCCGGGCCGATGGAAGCCGCGGCCCCGGTGGCCGCGCCGGTCCCGGCGCCGGAGATCAGGCTCCCCGAGCCGGTCTCGCGCGAACTGAAGCCCGGCGAGGTCACCCTCGACGATCTCGAGCGCGCCTTCCTCGAGGCGGAAGGCCCGGATCCGTTCGACGCCCCCCTGCCCGTGATCGCCGCGGCGCCCGCGCCGGTGGCCGCCCCCTCGGCAGCCCCCTCGGCCGCCAAGGCACCCGCCCCGGTCTCCGCGCTCGCCCCCGTGGCCGAGGCGCCCGCCCACGACGAGCCGGCCGCCAAGGCCCCGGCCAAGGACGGCCCCTCCGAGGGCGGCACCGAAGGCGGCATCGCCAAGGTCCAGACCATCCGGGTGAACGTCGACACCCTCGAACACCTCATGACGATGGTGTCCGAGCTGGTGCTGACCCGCAACCAGCTCCTCGAGATCGCCCGCCGCCACGACGATTCCACCTACAAGGTGCCCCTGCAGCGCCTCAGCCACGTGACGGCCGAGCTGCAGGAAGGCGTCATGAAGACGCGCATGCAGCCCATCGGCAACGCCTGGCAGAAGCTGCCCCGCGTGGTCCGCGACCTGTCGTCGGAACTCGGCAAGCACATCGAGCTCGTCATGAGCGGCGCCGAGACCGAACTCGACCGCCAGGTCTTGGAGGTGATCAAGGATCCCCTCACCCACATGGTGCGCAACTCCGCCGATCACGGCATCGAGTCGGCCGCCGACCGCAAGGCCGCCGGCAAGCCGGCGCGGGGCACCATCCGCCTGTCCGCCTATCACGAGGGCGGCACCATCACGATCGAGATCGCCGACGACGGCAAGGGCCTCGACCTCGCCGCCATCCGCCGCAAGGCCGTGGAACGCAAGGTCGCGTCCCAGGCCGAAGTCGAGCGCATGACCGACGCCCAGGTGGCGAAGTTCATCTTCCACCCCGGCTTCTCGACGGCCGCCGCCATCACCTCGGTCTCGGGCCGCGGCGTCGGCATGGACGTGGTCAAGACGAACATCGAGCTCATCGGCGGCGTCATCGACATCAACACCCAGCTCGGGCGCGGCACCACCTTCACCATCAAGATCCCCCTGACCCTGGCGATCATCGCCGCCCTCATCGTCAAGGCCGGCGCCCAGCGCTTCGCGGTGCCGCAGGTGGCGGTGCTGGAGCTCGTGCGCGTCGACAAGTCGACGGCCCAGCAGGTCGAGCGCATCAACGGCTCGCCGGTGCTGCGCCTGCGCGAGCGGCTCCTGCCCATCGTCACCCTGACGGGCGTGCTCGGCCAGGCGGCCTCCGCGGCGCCCATCGATTCCGGCTTCGTGGTGGTGGCCCAGGTCGGGCGCCAGCGCTTCGGCATCCTCGTGGACGAGGTCTTCCACACGGAGGAGATCGTCGTGAAGCCGATGTCCTCGAAGCTGCGCCACCTGCCGCTGTTCGCCGGCAACACCATCCTGGGCGACGGCGCCGTGGTGCTCATCGTCGATCCCAACGGCATCGCCCAGCAGGTCAGCCAGAGCGCCCAATCTGGCGCGATCCCCGTCGAGGCCGAGGCCGAGGAGACAGAGGCTGCCGACGCCAAGGCGACCCTCCTGGTCTTTAAGGGCGGGGCCGGCAGCTACAAGGCCGTCCCCCTCTCCCTCGTCACCCGCCTCGAGGAGATCGACGCGGCGAAGGTCGAGTGGGTCGGCGGGCGTCCGCTCATCCAGTATCGCGGTCGCCTGATGCCCCTGGTGCCGGCCGATTCCTCCATCACCATCCGGGATTCCGGCACCCAGGCCCTGGTGGTGTTCTCCGACGGCGAGCGGGCCATGGGCCTCGTGGTCGACGAGATCGTCGACATCGTCGAGGAGCGCCTCGACGTCGAGATCTCGGCCGACCGCTCCGACCTCATCGGCTCGGCGGTCCTGCGCGGCCGCGCCACGGAGATCATCAACATCGCCCACTTCCTGCCGCTCGCCTACGACGACTGGGCGCGCGGCCCGAAGAAGGCGGCCAAGCGCTCCTCGACCCTGCTGCTCGTCGACGACTCGGCCTTCTTCCGGGACATGCTGTCCCCGGTCCTCAAGGCGGCCGGCTACAACGTGATCACGGCGGCCAGCGCCGACGAAGCGGTGGCGACCCTGCTTTCCAACGGCCGCGTCGACGTGGTGGTCTGCGACCTCGAAATGCCGGGCCGCAACGGCTTCGACCTCGTCGGCGCCATGCGCAAGGTCGAGGGCCGCGTCGCCGGCCTGCCGGTGATCGGCCTCTCGGGCACCATCGGTCCCGACGCCATCGCGCGCGCCCGGACCCTCTCCATCCTCGACCTCGTCGCAAAGTTCGACCGCAGCGGTCTCATCGCGGCCCTCGCCGAGATCGATGTCGCCCCCGCCGCCCAAGCCAACGCTACCCAAGCCAACGCCACCCAAGCCAACGCCGCCTGATGCCGGCCCTCGTGCACGTTCGGAGCTCCAGTCCATGATGCAGGCCGCAAACAGCAACGCCGCGCGGGCGGATGCCGCCACCACCAACGACTTCGTCACGGTGTTCGTCGGCGAGACCATGTTCGGTCTCGCCATCGACCGGGTCCACGACGTCTTCATCCCCGCCGGCGTGACGCCGGTGCCGCTGTCGCCGCCGGAGATCGTCGGCCTGCTCAACCTGCGCGGCCGGGTGGTCACCGCCCTGTGCCTGCGGCGCCGGCTCAGCCTGCCCGACCGGGACGGCGAGGCCAACCGCATGGCCATCGGCCTGGAGCAGGGCGGCGAGACCTTCGCCCTCATCGTCGACGGCGTCGGCGAGGTCCTGAAGCTCGGGCCCGACACCCACGAGCCGGTGCCGATCAACCTCGACGCACGCTGGCGCGACCTGTCGCTCGGCGTCCACCGCCTCCAGGGCCACCTCCTCGTGATCCTCGACGTCGATGCGCTCCTGGCCTTCGGCACCCCCCGCCTCGCCGCTGGCGCGGCCTGATCCCATGCGCCGCCTGCCGATCCCGCCGCTTTCCACGGGGACACACCGATGAAGACCTGCCTCGTCGTCGACGATTCCGCCGTGATCCGGAAGGTGGCCCGCCGGATCTTCGAGACCATGAACTTCCAGGTCGGGGAGGCCGAGGACGGCCAGATGGCGCTCGCCGCCTGCGGCGAGGCCATGCCGGACGCGATCCTGCTCGACTGGAACATGCCGACCATGGACGGCTACGACTTCCTCAAGGCCCTGCGCCAGACGCCGGGCGGCGAGAAGCCGAAGGTGCTGTTCTGCACCACCGAGAACGATGTCGGCGCCATCGCCCGCGCCCTGCACGCGGGCGCCGACGAGTACATCATGAAGCCGTTCGATCGCGAGATCGTGACCGCCAAGCTCGCTCAGGTCGGTTTCGTCAACGAGACAGCCTTCGCCAGCGAGGCCGGCGCCCTCTGAGACCATCCGCCGGGCGTCCCGCCCGGCTGGACGCGACCCGCCCCCGTCCGCTCAGCCGAAGCGTCAAGGACCCATGCTGGCACTCAACCCACTCTCCGCCGCTCCCTACACGGGACCGGCCGCCTCGGGACTAGGCACGACGGGACCGGCCACGACGGGACCGCGCATCCGCGTCATGATCGCCGACGATTCGGCCGTGGTGCGTGGCCTCGTCGCCCGCTGGATCGCCGAGGCCGGCTACGACGTGGTCGCCACGGCCGCCAACGGTCGCATCGCCGTGGAGGCCATGGCCCGCCACGACCCCGACGTGATCCTCCTCGACATCGACATGCCGGAGCTCGACGGCACCCAGGCCCTGCCCCTGCTGCTCGCCAAGAGCCCGGGCGTGCAGATCGTGATGATGTCGACCCTGACGACGCGCAACGCCGACATCTCTCTGCGCTGCCTGGCGCTCGGGGCCGTGGACTACCTCGCCAAGCCCGAGAGCAACCGCGGCGTCACCACCTCGGACGCCTTCCGCACGGACCTCATCGAGCGGGTGCGCCTGTTCGGCTCGTCGCGGGCCCGCAAGCGCGGACCGGGCCTCAGCCTCGCCGGCTCGGCGACCCCGGCGCCCGTGCCGCCGCCGAAGCCCACCGCCCCCATCGTCCTGCGGCCCAAGGCCCGCTCGGGCGTCAGTCCGCGCGTCCTTCTCATCGGCGCCTCGACGGGCGGACCGCGGGCCGTCGGCGAGGTGCTGGAGAAGATCGGCAGCGCGACCCTGCGCCAGTTTCCCGTCCTCATCGTGCAGCACATGCCGCCGGTGTTCACGGCGGTGTTCGCCGAGCACCTCGGCGCCCGCACCGGCCTGCCGGCCGCCGAGGGCAAGGCCGACGAGCGGCTCCAGCCCGGCCGGATCTACGTCGCCCCGGGCGGGCGCCACATGGGCCTGACGGGGGCGGCCGGACGCTCGGATGTGTCGATCCGCCTCCATGACGGTCCCGTGGTCAATTTCTGCCGCCCGGCCGTCGACGTCCTGTTCCAGGACGCGGCCGCGATCTTCGGAGCCTCGGCGCTCGCCGTGGTTCTCACCGGCATGGGCTCGGACGGCACCGGCGGGGCGCGCGCGCTCACGGAAGCGGGGGCCGCGGTGCTGGCCCAGGACGAGGCCTCCAGCACGGTCTGGGGCATGCCCGGCAGCATCGCCAAGGCCGGTCTCGCCCAGGCGATCCTGCCGCTGTCCGAAATCGGCGGCGCGCTACGCAACCTCCTCACGGGGCAGGGCTCATGACCGACGTCGAGTTCGATTTCCTGCGCAGCTACCTCAAGACGCGCTCGGGCTTGGCGCTCAGCGGCGAGAAGCGCTACCTCGTCGAGAGCCGCCTCGGGCCGGTCTGCCGGCGTTTCAACCTCGCCACCCTCCACGACCTCGTGAATGCCCTCAAGGGCGGGCGCGAGGCCGCCATGGAGAAGGCGGTGGTGGAGGCGATGACCACCAACGAGACGTTCTTCTTCCGCGACCGGGCGCCCTTCGACCTGTTCCGCGACGTGCTGCTGCCCGAGGCCATGGCCCGGCGGGCGGCCCAGCGCCGCCTGCGGATCTGGTGCGCCGCCGCCTCCACCGGCCAGGAGCCGTACTCCCTGGCGATGATGCTCCAGGAGGCCGCGCCGCGGCTCGCCGGATGGACCGTCGACCTCGTCGCCACCGACCTGTCGACGGAGGTCCTGGAGAAAGCGCGCGCCGGGCTCTACAGCCATTTCGAGGTGCAGCGCGGCCTGCCGGTGCAGCTGCTCATCAAGCACTTCGAGCAGGTCGGCGAGCAGTGGCGCATCGCCGCCCCCTTACGTCAGATGGTCGATTTCCGGCCCCTCAACCTGCTCCACGCCTTCGACGGCCTAGGCACCTTCGACATCGTGTATTGCCGCAACGTGCTGATCTACTTCGACGCCGCCACGAAGGGCGACGTGCTCGCCCGAATCAGCGCCTGCCTGTCCCCGGACGGCGCGGTCCTGCTCGGCGCCGCCGAGACGGTGATCGGTCTCACCGACCGCCTCGCCCCCAACCCCCGGCATCGCGGCCTTTACAATCCGGCCCCGGCCCAAGCCCGGGCGCCGGCCGGCCTGCCCCCGGCCGCCATGGCCTCCACCCTGACCCCGCCGCCCCTGCGTCGGGCGGTCGGCCTCTAAGCGGGTTTCGCAAAAGCGGTCACCGGTTTTGCGTCGAAAACCCGCGGCGGATCAAGAAGCTAAGCAGGCTCCGTCGCGAGACGGCCGGGCGTCTCACCGCGTCCGTCGTTCCGGGTCGCGCGCTGAGCGAACCCGGAATCCAGAAACACAGGACTGGCCAAGTCGAGCGCGCGTCGTGGATCTGGATTCCGGGTTCCGCGACGCGGTCCCGGAACGACGACGAGGTGTCTTTCGCGACGGCAACAAAAAAGCCCCGCGCGAGCGGGGCCTTTTTCGTTGCGCGGTTCGGATCGCCTAGACGGCGATGCGCTCCTCGACCTCGTTCGGCTCGCGCAGGACGTAGCCGCGGCCCCACACCGTCTCGATGTAGTTCTTGCCCGAGGAGGCGTTGGCGAGCTTCTTGCGCAGCTTGCAGATGAACACGTCGATGATCTTCAGCTCGGGCTCGTCCATGCCGCCGTAGAGATGGTTGAGGAACATCTCCTTCGTGAGCGTCGTGCCCTTCCGGAGCGAGAGGAGTTCCAGCATCTGGTACTCCTTGCCGGTGAGGTGGACGCGGGAGCCCGAGACCTCGACGGTCTTCTGGTCGAGGTTCACGATGAGGTCGCCGGTGGTGATCACCGACTGGGCGTGGCCCTTCGAGCGGCGCACGATGGCGTGGATGCGGGCGACGAGCTCGTCCTTGTGGAAGGGCTTCGTCAGATAGTCGTCGGCGCCGAAGCCGAGGCCCTTCACCTTGTCCTCGATGCCGGCCATGCCGGAGAGGATGAGGATCGGGGTCTTCACCTTGGCGACGCGGAGGTTCCGCAGCACCTCGTAGCCCGACATGTCGGGCAGGTTCAGGTCGAGGAGGATGATGTCGTAGTCGTAGAGCTTGCCGAGATCGATCCCTTCCTCACCGAGATCGGTGGTGTAGGTGTTGAAGCTCTCGGACTTGAGCATCAATTCGATGCTCTGCGCGGTTGCGCTGTCGTCCTCGATCAGAAGTACCCGCATCGTCGGTCCCCAGCCCAGCCGGCCGTGTGCAAGCGTACGGGCACACCCCCGCCTTCGTCCGCCACCGGCCCGCGGCGGACGCTCCCTCGTCATTGACGTGAAACGCTATTGGTTAATCGTTAACAAAACCTGATTCACGGGCGCAAGCGGCGATTTGGGCAACGTGTCCGGTGACGCTTGCAACCGTTGGCGGTCTGTTCTCCACAGAACCGTCTTCCGCTTCATGCATCACCTGAAGAACCATCCCCAAGCACCGTACCGACCGTACCGGGCCGCAGCCTGTCTCCCGGGGGACACGTCTTCGCGAGGAAGCCGAGGCCCACCGGGAAAAACGGCGCCCCGGCTCCGAAGCCGGGGGCCTTGCTACCTGCCCGATGACCGCAGTGTTAAGGAGGGAGGTAAACGAATGGTTGAGAGAATCGCCGATGACCGAGCCGCACCCTAGCGCCGGGCGCTTGCGCCTGGCTGGCGCGCGCGCCGCCCTCGAGGGCATCGAGGCCCTGGAGGTCTACGGCCGGGTCGTGGCGATCCGCGGGCTCCTCGTCGAGGTGGCCGGTCCCGTCTCGGCCATGCGGCTCGGCGGGCGCCTCGACATCGCCGTGGAGAACGGGCCGAATACCCCACCGGGCGCGGTGCCGTGCGAGATCATCGGCTTCCAGGGCGACCGGGCGCTGGCCATGCCGTTCGGCTCCCTGGAAGGGGTGCGCCGGGGCTGCCCGGCCTATGTCCGCGACGCGGCCGCGGGCGCCATCCGCCCGTCGCCCGCCTGGCTCGGGCGCACCATCGACGCCCTCGGGCGGCCCATCGACGGCCTCGGCCCCCTGGAATCCGGACCGGTGATCTACCCCCTGCGGGCCGATCCGCCGCCGGCGCACGCCCGCCGCCGCGTCGGACCGCCGCTGGATCTCGGCATCCGCTGCATCAACACCTTCCTGACCATGTGCGCCGGCCAGCGCATGGGCATCTTCGCGGGCTCCGGCGTGGGCAAGTCGGTGCTGCTGTCGATGCTCGCCCGCTACACCGCCGCCGACGTCGCGGTGATCGGCCTCGTCGGCGAGCGCGGCCGCGAGGTGCAGGAGTTCCTGCAGGACGACCTCGGCCCGGCCGGCCTCGCCCGGTCCGTGGTGGTGGTGGCGACCTCCGACGAGCCGGCCCTCATGCGCCGCAACGCCGCCTACGTGACCCTGGCGGTGGCGGAGTACTTTCGCGATCAGGGCGCGCAGGTGCTGTGCATGATCGATTCGATCACCCGCTTCGCCATGGCCCAGCGCGACATCGGCCTCGCCGCCGGCGAACCGCCCACCGCCAAGGGCTACACCCCCACGGTGTTCTCCGAATTGCCGCGCCTGCTGGAGCGCGCCGGGCCCGGCACGGGGCAGGGGGCGATCTCGGGCCTGTTCACCGTGCTGGTGGAAGGCGACGACCACAACGAACCCGTGGCGGATGCCGTGCGGGGCATCCTCGACGGCCACATCGTCATGGAGCGCGGCATCGCCGAGCGCGGGCGCTACCCGGCCATCAACGTCCTGCGCTCGGTCTCGCGCACCATGCCCAAGGCCTGCGACCCGGCGCACCTGCCGACCGTCAGGCGGGCCCGGCGCCTGCTCTCGACCTACGCCGACATGGAGGAGCTCATCCGGCTCGGCGCCTACCGGGCCGGTGCGTCGCCGGAAGTGGACGAAGCGGTGGCTTTGATGCCCGATCTGGAGGCTTTTCTGGGTCAGGGTAAGGAAGAAGCAACTTCGATCGGCGAGGGTTACTCACGCCTCGCCGGGATCGTCGGCGGCCCCTGATCCGCAGCACGGCCCACGGGCCGACGCCGCGGGCGACCGCCGGCGGCAGCGATGCGTGCGTTGCGTGGAGTGGACCCATCAGATGAAATCGCGTGACACGCTGATCCGGCTGCGACGTTTCCAGGTCGACGAGAAGCGTCGGCGCGTGACGCAGATCGAGATGATGATGGCCGACTTCACCCGCATGGCCCTCGAGCTCGACCGCGAGGTCGCCCACGAGGAGGGCCGCGCCGGCATCACCGACACGGCGCACTTCGCCTATCCGACCTATGCCCGCGCGGCCGCCGCCCGCCGGGACAACATGCGCCAGTCCGCCGCCGCCCTTGAAGGCCAGCTCGCCGAGGCCAAGGCCGAGCTCGGCGAAGCCTTCGAGGACCTGAAGAAGATCGAGATCCTCGACGACCGCGAGCGCACCGCCGAGCGTGCGGCCGAAGCCGCCCGCGACCAGGCCGCCATGGACGGCATCGGCCTGTCGCGCGTCCGCGCCTGAGGCCTCCCCGCGGGGTACCGGCACGAAACCGTCATGATCGGGTGCCATCAGCCCAGCGTGCCGGCTTCCTCCCGGGCTAGCGCACGACCTTGCTTGCGATGACGGGCATGGTCGTGCAGGGAGAGCCCGCGTGAGGGGGCTCGACCTGTCGATCATGAAGAAGATCAGCGATTTCATCTGGCCGATCGTCGGCCTCGCCGCCGTCATCGTCTCCGGCTACCTGCTCTATCGCGAGCTCGCCGGCATCTCGGTGGCGGAGATCAAGAGCAGCTTTGCCGAGATCCCGGTCCACCGCTTCCTGCTCGCGGGCCTCGCCACCCTCGTGGCCTACGCGGCGCTCGCCTGGTACGACCGAATCGCCCTCCTGCATCTCGGGGTGCGCCACATCTCGTGGTTCTTCGTCTCGGTCTGCTCGTTCACCACCTACGCCTTGTCGCACAACATCGGCGCCTCGGTGTTCTCCGGCGCCGTAGTGCGCTACCGCGCCTACACCGCCAAGGGCCTGTCGGCGGCCCAGGTCGCCGTGCTCGTCGCCCTGTGCTCCTTCACCTTCGGCCTCGGCACGATCCTGCTCGGCGGCTTCGTCCTCGTGGCCCTGCCCGACACCCTGACCCGCCTCAACGGCTACCTGCCGTCGGTGCTCACCGATCCGGCCACCGCCCGCATCCTCGGCGCCGGCCTCCTCGGCTTCGTCGCCCTCTACGTCATCGGCTCGCTCATGCGGCTGAAGCCCATGACCATTCGGTCGTTCAAGCTCGAGTACCCGCGCCCGCAGATCATGGTCCGGCAGATCGTCGCCGCGCCCCTGGAGCTTCTTGGGGCCGCCGGGATCATCTATTTCGCCCTGCCGGAGGCCGGGAACCCGGGCTTCCTCGTGGTGCTCGCCGTGTTCCTCGCCTCGTTCTCGGCGGCCCTGGTGTCGAACGCGCCGGGAGGGCTCGGCGTGTTCGAGCTCGTCTTCGTTGTGGCGATGCCGGACGTGGCGCGGCCGTCGATCATCGCGGCGTTGCTGGTGTTCCGGCTGTTCTATTTCTGGCTGCCGTTCCTCATCTCCGTCGTCGTCGTGCTGCTCTACGAGCGCAACCGCCTCGCCAGCGCCATCAAGGGCGAACCCGCCGAGGTCGCCCCCGGCGCGCCGCTCACCGCCCCGGGCCTCGACCCGAAGGCCATCGACCGCCGCGTCCGCAAGAACCCGGCCTGACCGTTCCGGAGATCGACGCCCCGCGAAGGCTCTTGAAGAGTCCGCGCGACGGGGCGCCGCCGAGCGCATCGTCGAGTCCGGGATCGGCGACAGGATCGAACGGATGCCGGATGGTGGCCATCGGCCAGGCGGCCGGGGGAGAAACCTCGCCGGCCCCGATCGGCTCACACGCCGTCGACCCTCGCCCGTTGCCAGGGCTGCTCCGGGCTCCCGCGCCAGGCACACCACCCCTCCGGGAGATCGGCCAACGCGCGTAGGGATGCGTCCCGGAGCACCAGATCGCGCAGCGACGTCACGACGGCATCCGCCTCGTGCCGAGCGCCGGGTGTGCCGTCGTGGAACTGCCATCCACCATCGTCGGCATCATGGACGACGCGGGCGATCCATGCCGCATCCCGAACGATGCTCCGGGTCGTCAGCACCGCGACGTTCGGTGGGTCGCTGAAAGGCCAATCCGTCATGTCACGCTCCAGGCAAGGCGCCCCATCATCTTTCCCTGACGGCACGGGACCTGGCCGTCAGGCGGCGGCATCGCGAATCCGCCTCACACCGACCCCACCGTCCGCAGCCTTGCGCGGGGATGGATCTCCGCCTGGCTCATCACCGGGGTCTCGCGGCGGAAGCGCTCGATGATCGAGCGCACGAACGGCCGGGCCTGGACCGAGGTGACGAGCACCGGCATCTCGCCCATGCGGGCAGCGGTCTCGAAGCGGTCGCGCACGGTGCTGACGAATTCCGACAGCTTGGAGGGCTGCATGGCGAGGTAGCGCTCGTCGCGCTCGCCGGCGATGGATTCGAGGAAGGCCTGCTCCCAGGCCGGCGACAGGGTGATGATCGGCAGCATGCCGTCCGGCCCCTGGTACTGGGCGCAGATCTGGCGCCCGAGGCGGGCACGCACGTGCTCGACGATGTCGCGCGGGTTCTTCACGTGGCCGGCCACCTCCGCCACGCCCTCGATGATGGCGCCGAGATCGCGGATCGAGACCCGCTCGGCCAGGAGGAACTGCAGCACGCGCTGGATGCCCGTGGAGGCGATCTGGCTCGGCATCACCTCCTTGAGGAGGTCGGAATGGTCCTTTGAGGCCTCGCGCAGGAGTTTCTGCACCTCGACGTGGCTGAGAAGCTCCGAGACGTGCGCCTTGATGATCTCGGTGAGATGGGTCGAGACCACGGTCGCGGCGTCCACCACCGTGTAGCCCTTGAGCTGGGCCTGATCGCGCAGGGACGCGTCGATCCAGGTGGCGGGCAGGCCGAAGGTCGGCTCCAGCATGTGCTGGCCGGGAAGCTGCACCTGCCCGCCCATGGGGTCCATGGCCATGAACTGGCCGGGGAAGATCTGCCCCGTGCCGGCCTCGATCTCCTTGACCCGCACCACGTAGGCGTTGGCGTCGAGCTGGACGTTGTCGAGGATGCGGACCGACGGCATCACGAAGCCGAGTTCGGCGGCGAGCTGGCGGCGCAGGGCCTTGATCTGGTCGGTGAGCCGGTCCTGCCCGTCGGGGCCGTTGACGAGGGCGAGGAGTGCGTAGCCCATCTCGAGCTTGAGGTCGTCGAGCTTGAGGAGATCCGTGACCGTCTCCTCCTTGGCGGCCTGGGCGGCGGCCACCGCCGTGGCGTCCATGGGTGCGCCGTCGGAATCCAGCGGCGGGGCCTCGCGGGCGACCTTGGCGAAATGCCACGCGGCGTAGCCGGAGGCGCCGGCCAGCGCGAGGAAGGGCAGCATCGGCATGCCGGGCAGGAGCGAGATCAGCACCATGACGCCCGACGACATGCCGAGCGCCTTGGGGTAGTTGGCGAGCTGCTTGCCGAGCGCCTTGTCGGCCGAGCCCTTCACGCCCGCCTTCGAGACGAGGATGCCGGCCGCCGCCGAGACGATGAGGGCGGGCACCTGGGAGGCGAGACCGTCGCCGATGGTCAGCAGCGTGTAGGTCTTGGCCGCCGCGCCGAACGGCATGCCCTGCTGGGCGACGCCGATGATGATGCCGCCGATGACGTTGATGAAGGTGATGAGCAGCGCCGCGATGGCGTCGCCGCGCACGAACTTCGAGGCGCCGTCCATGGCGCCGAAGAACGAGGATTCCTCCTCCAGGGCGGCGCGGCGGGCTTTCGCCACCTTCTCGTCGATGAGGCCGGCCGAGAGGTCGGCGTCGATGGCCATCTGCTTGCCCGGCATGGCATCGAGGGTGAAGCGCGCCGCGACTTCGGCGATACGGCCCGAACCTTTCGTGATCACCACGAAGTTCACGATGATCAGGATCGCGAAGACGATGATCCCGATGACGAAGTTGCCGCCCATGACGAAGTTGCCGAACGCCTCGATGACGTGACCGGCCGCCGCCGTGCCCTCGTGGCCGTGGCCGAGGATGAGGCGGGTGGAGGCGAGGTTGAGGGCGAGCCTGAGCAGGGTCGCCACGAGGAGCAGCGTCGGAAAGACCGTGAATTCGAGCGGGTTGTCGATGAACAGACCCGTCATCATGATCAGCACCGAGATGATGATCGAGACGGCCAGAAGCAGGTCGAGGAGGAACGCCGGCAGCGGGAAGATGAGCACCGTGAGGATGCCCATCACGGCGGTGGCGAAGAACAGGTCCGTGCGCTTCGACAGGGCGTGGAGATTGGCCCGGTTGGGAATCGCATAGCTCGCGAACTGGCCGACACTCATGCCGGTCCCTTGTCCGGCCCCGTTTCCCCGTACCGGCGCGGCGGCCGTCTCGCTCATGGTCTTCCTCGCCGCCCCGAAGAGGGGACCCGGCAAGATTTGCCGCCCGCATGGTTAGCGGACCGTTAACGATTCGCCCGCGGCGGCGGAGCGGGGTCCGGCCGACCCCACAACCCCAACACCTCCGCCCGTGTCCGGTGTCGCGGCGTCGTCCTGGGCTTCGAGAACGCATGCTTGGTGTCGCGGACGCATGCTTGGTGTCGCGGACGCATGCTTGGTGTCGCGGACGCATGCTTGGTGTCGCGGACGTATGCTTGGTGTCGCGGACGCATGCTTGGCTTCGAGGAACGATGGATCGACCGCAATGGCCCGCGCAGGCAACGCGTGTGACGTCACAGCACAGACGCCGCGGCGATCTTCGGCTTCTCTGGGAATCGCATGGGTTCCGTCACGTGCGCACGACGATCAACGAATTTTTCCCGTCGATAATCTTCGACCCTGCGCAGCGTTTGCACCGGAACGGCATTGCCAATGCGTTTTCATCGTGGCAATGCCAGTATTGAAACTTTCGTGAGGCACGATCGTTCAAGGGTGGTGCTCGCAGCGAAGGGTTCGCGAACGATCACGGATCGAGACTGGGACGAGACAGTATCGCGTCCGTCCGGATCAGCACCCGTATCCGGCTCCATCATCGAATCCGTCGCGCGCGACGGTGATCGACAGGACCGCCCCCGTGGCAATACCCACCACGCCAGAGCAGGGCAGGTGCACATTGCCCGGTAGAGCAACCCCTACGGGATAAGGCCGCGAACTTCCTGCACCGCACGAGGAAATGACCGGTCAATCCACAACTAGACGTGAAAAACCCTCGGATCACCGCGACGGAACATTGCTTGCGGAAAGAACTGAGCTTACGCTCGAAACGACTTATGACTTAAATCAAGAATGGTGCCGACAACATGAATGAAACAGAATCCGATGCAGCCCGCCTGATCACGCTGGCCGCCGATATCGTCTCCGCCTATGTCAGCAACAACCATGTCCAGAGCGCCGAGCTGCCGAAACTGCTCAGTGATGTCCACGAGGCGATCCGTGGCGTGACGGCGAACGGCGCACCGGCCGTCGAGACTGGCCCGCCCAAGGCGACGCCGCAGGAGATCCGCCGCTCCATCACGGCGGATTACTTGATCAGCTTCGAGGACGGCAAGCAGTACAAGACCCTGCGCCGGCACCTCACCCTGCGCGGCCTGACCCCCGAGCAGTACCGCGCCAAGTGGGGCCTGGCGCCCGATTACCCGATGACCTCGGCCAGCTATTCCGAGCAGCGGTCCGAACTCGCCCGCGCCCTCGGCCTGGGCCAGCAGCGCCGCAAGGGTCTGGCCAAGGCCGCCCCGGAGGAGACCGTCAGCGCCGAGCCGGAGCCGCAGGAGGAGGAGGCCCCCGCCGCCCCCGAGAAGAAGCGCCGCGGTCCCCGCAAGAAGGTCGACGCCTGATCCGACCGGGCTCGCTCTCCCGGACCGCGAACCGATCACGATCCTGGTAGGGCCGACGCCCTCACGAGCCATCTCCGCGCCGCGGGGATGGCTTTTTGCTTGGACGGGCGATGGGCTGCCCCCGGCCGGCCGCGGTTCCATGTGCCACGCGCAGGCGACCCGCGAAGCCGGGGGCATCGGTGGCGGCGGGCACGCATGGTAGCGCACGGCCGATGCTGCAACGCAGCGTGACCGCCTTGCGCCGGATGGGCGTGGGCCCCCGAGCGTGAGCGACCCCATGCTGTCCCGTCCGATCCTGGCCCTGGCCGCCGCCTCCTTCGGCATCGGCACCACCGAATTCGTCATCATGGGCCTGCTGCCCGAGGTGGCCGAGAGCCTCCGGGTCAGCGTGCCCCGGGCAGGACTTCTGGTCTCGGGCTACGCCCTCGGCGTCGCCGTCGGCGCGCCCCTGGTGGCCATCGCCACGGCCCGGCTGCCGCGCAAGACGGCGCTCCTCGTGCTGATGGGGGTGTTCCTTCTCGGCAACCTCGGCTGCGCCCTCGCGCCGACCTACGGGTTTCTGATGCTGGCCCGCATCCTGACGGCCTTCGCCCATGGGGCGTTCTTCGGCATCGGCGCCGTGGTGGCGAGCGGCCTCGTCCCCCGCGCGCAGCGGGCGCAGGCGGTGGCGCTGATGTTCACCGGCCTCACCCTCGCCAACGTTCTCGGGGTTCCGTTCGGCACGGCGCTTGGCCAGGTCGCGGGCTGGCGCGCGACGTTCTGGGCGGTGCTCGGCCTCGGACTGGTCGCCGCCGCCGCCATCGCGGCCTTCGTGCCGAACGGCCTGCCGGGCTCGCGCGGCGGGCTCGCCGGGGAGTTCCGCTCCCTGCGGCGCTGGGCGGTGCTGCTGCCGATGCTGGTGAGCACCCTGTCCTCCGTCAGCCTGTTCACGGTTTTCACCTACATCGCGCCGCTCCTGACGGAGGTGAGCGGCCTGACCCCGCACGCGGTGACGGGCGCCCTGCTGCTGTTCGGCATCGGCCTCACCTTCGGCAACCTCGCGGGCGGGCGGCTGGCCGACCGGCGCCTGATGGCGACGGTGATCGGGAGTTTTTCCGCCCTCGTCGCCGTGCTGGTGCTGTTCGCCTTCACCAGCCGGTCGGCGATCCCCGCCGTGCTGACCCTGCCGGTCTGGGGCGCCCTCGTCTTCGCCCTGGTCTCGCCGCTCCAGGTCTGGGTGGTGGAGGCGGCGAGCGACGCGCCCAACCTCGCCTCCACCCTCAACCAGGGCGCGTTCAACCTCGGCAACGCCACGGGCGCGGCGCTGGGCGGCGGCGTGCTCACCCTGGGGATGGGCTACGGCAGTCTGCCCTGGTTCGGCGCCGGCATGGCCGCCCTGGCCCTGGGGCTCGTGCTGACCGCCCGCCGGACGGACGCCGCGCCGGCACCGATGCCGGGCCAGGCCGCGCCACGACTTGGATAGAGTCGCGCCACGACTTGGATAGAGTCGCGCCACGACTGGGATGAAGACGCGAACCGCCTCGGCTGAGCGCGGACGGACGCGGCGTCAGATCTCCCGGAACGCCCGCACCATGCTGTCCTTCAGGGGCTTGAAGACGTACTCGAAGAACGTCCGGTCCGTGGTCCGCATGTAGACCTCGGCCGGCATGCCGGGGGTCGGCGCGAAGTTGTGGACCTCCGCCAGACTCTTCGGATCGAGGCGGATGCGGGCGACGTAGAGGTCGCCGCCGCCGGCCTGGTTGCGGCGGTCGTCCGGCAGGGCGTCGGCCGAGAGGTAGATCACCTCGCCCGACACCATGGGCACGATGCGCTGGCTGAGCGCCGTGAGGCGGATCGCGGCCGACTGGCCCCGCCGCACGTGGTCGATGTCCTGCGGCTTGATCCGCGCCTCGATGACGAGTTCGTCGTGGAGCGGCACCAGTTCCATGATGCTTTTCCCCGGTTCCACCACGCCCCCGTCCGTGTGGTAGCGCAGCTTCACCACGATGCCGCGCACGGGGGCGGCGATGACGATGCGGTCGAGCAGACTGCGCGCCGCCCGCATGCGCTCGCGGACGTCGTTCTGGTCGGCCAGGGTCTCGTGCAGCTGCTCCACCGCCGTCTTGATCGCGGTGTTGCGCGCGCCCGTGATCTGCTCGCGGATGCGGGCGATGCGCTCGCGGGCGTCGCCGATATCGCCGTCGAGGCGGCCGATCTCACCCTGCGCGCTCGCCTGGGAGCGCTGCAGGGCGAGGATCTCGGAGATGCGGATCATGCCGCCCTTCAGCAGCACGGATTTCGACGCGATCTCCTGCTCGAACAGCTCGAGCTGGCGCCGCACCGCCTTGAGCTGGATCTGGCTGCCGCGGATCTTCTCCTCCAGGGCGTCGATCCCGTTGGTGAGGACGGACAGGTCGCTGGCCAGACTCGTCATCCGCGCCTTGAACGCCAGGAGCTGGTTGCCCACGATGGCGTCGATGTCGGGGTCGCCCGCCTTGGCGAGGAGGGGCGCCGGGAAGGTGACGGCGGGCGCCTGGCGCGCCTCGGCCTGGAGCCGCGCCTCGATGGCGGTGAGTCGGTCGTGCCGGAGCGCGAGGCGGCGAAGTTCCGCCTTGGGGCCGGTCTCGTCGAGCTGGAGCAGGGGCTGGCCGGGCTCGACGATGTCGCCTTCCTTGACCAGGATGGTACGGATCACCCCGCCTTCGAGATGCTGGATCGTCTTGTTCTGCCCCGTCGCCACGAACGCGCCCGTGGCCACGATGGCGCCCGCGATGAGGGCGGTGTTGGCCCAGATTCCGAAGCCCGCGATGATCCCGACGAGGAAGGCGAAGCCGAAGCCCGTGTGGTAGCGGGTGTCCTGCGGGATGTCGTCGTACCATTCGCGCCGAGGCGGGGTGGGCTTGATCGTGACGATCCGGGTCATGGCGCGGGGCTCCTGAAGGGGCTCGTTCGGGGCGGGGGCTCGTCAGGGGCGGATCAGGCGGTACCGGTCCCGCCCCGGCCCGTAAGGGGACGATCGTCGTTGGCGCTGCGGCCGACGATCATCGGGATCACCTCGTCGCGGGGCCCGAACACTTGGATGGCGCCGTCCTTGAGGATCATGATCTTGTCGACGCTCTTCAGCAGCGTCGGGCGCTGGGTGATGGCCACCACGGTGGTGCCGCGCGCCTTGGCCCGCAGGAGGGCGCGGGCCAGGGCGATCTCGCCGGGGGTGTCGAGGTTCGAGTTCGGCTCGTCCAGCACCACGAGGCGCGGGTCGCCGAAGAAGGCCCGGGCGAGGCCGATGCGCTGGCGCTGGCCGCCCGAGAGGGGGCTGCCGTCCATGCCCACCACGGTCTCGTAGCCTTGGGCGAACTGCGAGATGAGCTCGTGGACGTCGGCGATCTCGGCGGCGTCGAACACGTCGGCGTCGGAGGCGTCGTCCTGCATGCGGGCGATGTTGGCCTTGATGCTGGCGGGGAAGAGCTGGACCTCCTGGGGCAGGTAGCCGACGCTCTGGCCGAACTGGCGCGGGTCCCAGTTGCGCAGGTCCATCATGTCGAGGCGCACGGCCCCGGCGGTGGGCGAGATCGAGCCGACGAGCATGCGCGCGAGGGTGGATTTGCCCGTCCCCGAGGCGCCCACGATGGCGAGCGATTCGCCCGGTTCGAGCTGGAAGGTGAGGCCGTTGAGGATCACCTTCTTGTTCGGCGGCGGCACGTACAGAACCCGTTCCACCGTGAGGCGCCCGATCGGGCGGGGCAGGCGCAGGCGGTCGAAGTTCAGGGGCGAGTTCAGCAGCAGGGACTTGACCCGCGCGTAGGCGATGCGGGCGCCGACGAAGCTGCGCCAGCCGTCGATGACGCCCTCGATGGGGGCGAGCGCCCGGCCGCCGACGATGGAGGCGGCGATCATGGTGCCGCCCGTGAGCTTGCCGTCCAGCGCCAGGATCGCGCCCCAGCCGAGCATGCCGATCTGCGTCGAGAGCCGGATGCACTTCGACAGGCCGGCGATGACGATGTTGCGGTCCTGGGCGATCACCTGGGCTTTGAGGGATTCGGCGGTCTCGCGGCCCCAGATGGTGACGCATTCGGGCGTCATGCCCATGGCGTTGATCACCTGACTGTTGCGCGCCATGGCGTCGGCCTGGAGGTTGGCACGGGTCGAGTAGGCGCTGGCCTGGGCGAACGGCACCGCCGTCAGCTTCTGGTTGATGAGGGCGAGGCCGAGGAGCAGCACGCCCGTCGCCATGACGATCCAGCCGAGATCCGGATGGATGAGGAACACGGCCAGCAGGTAGATCGGCGCCACGGGGGCGTCGAACATGACGAGCAGCACCGGACCGGTGATGAAGTTGCGCAGTTGCTGCAGGTCGGCGAGCGTCTGGAACTCGCGGCTCGAGCCCGCCTGCGAGGCTTTCGCCGCCGCGGCCAGGACCGGCGCGCCGAGGCGCACCTCCACCTCCACGGCGATCCGCATGAGGATGAACCGCCGCACCACGTCGAGGACCACGTGGGCCACGATGGCGCCGACGATGACGAGGGTCAGCATGATCAGGGTGTCGAGGCTGCGGCTCGTCAGCACCCGGTCGGAGATGTTGAACAGGTAGATCGGGATGCCGAGGACGAGGAGGTTCACCCAGAACGAGAAGATGGCGACGACGACGAGCTTGCGCCGACAGCCGGCGAGCCCCTTGGTCAGCACCTCGCGAAAGTCGCGGTCGCCGGAGCGGCGCTGCAGCGGGGCGCCGGCGTCACCGCCGGCCCCGCCACCGCCGCCGCCGGAACCACTGCCCTTGCCCGAACCGCCCCCCTCGCCCGTCGCGCGCGGTGGCGCGGCCGAGGGGGTGGCCGCCACCGCCGCCGGAGCCGCTGCGACCGCCTCCGCCCGACTCTCGACCGGGGCCGCCTCGACCGGGGCCGTCTCGACCGGGGCCGTCCTGGCCGGCGATACGACTGGCGGAGCCCCCTGCGCCGGCACCGCGCCGGCCTCCTCCGTCGGGGCCGGCGCCGCGGTCGGGCCGATGTAGTGGCCACCGGCCGCCTCGCGGAACCGCGCCTCCAGGGCGGCGAGGCCGGGCCCGAGATCGGGTCCGGCCGCGCCGGCGGCATCGCGGCCCGCGGCCGTACCGCGGCGGCTGAGATCGTCCATGTCGCGTCCCCCTTGCCGGTCGGTATCCCGACCGAATCCGTCGGTCGGTATCCCGACCGAATCCGTTGGCCGGTATCCCGACCGGGTGCGTCGACCGGTGATCCCGGCCGTTTGTCCGGTTCAGGCCATCATTCCGTGGAGCAGGTCGTGGGTCAGGCTGGAGCCACCGCCGTGGAAGGCGGGTCCGAGCAGGTCCTGCGTGCCCGTTTCGGGAAGGGCGATGTCGTGCAGGCCGGTGAAGGCCGCGACCTCCGAGGCAAGGCTCTGGGTGTCGCCGATGGTGACGCGGGCGCTGTGGCTGACGTAGTTGGCCTGGACGAGGATCGCGTCGTCGTAATGCTCGCCGCCGACGAACTGCGCCGCCGTGGTCGTCCCCACGGTGGAGATGGCCGCGACGTTGGCGAGGTGATTGGCGCCCGTCGTCACCGTCTGAGTCGATTGGGTCGCGGCGCCCGTCGGCCCCGTCGCGGTGCCGGGATCGGGCAGGTGCTGGATCGCCGTGTCGACGTTCGCGACGATGTTGGTCTGGGTGATGGCGTTGATGTTGAAGAAGTCGCCCGCGACGTAGAGCACGTGCAGGGTCGATGATTCGGCCTGGGGCAGGAGCGCGGCCAGGGCCGGGTCGAGGTGATTCGCCTCCAGGCCGGAGAGCGCGGCGTGCTGGTCCGCCGACAGGGTCTTGAACGCGGTGCTGCCGTACTGATCGACGGAGGCGACGTTCTCGAGGACGTTGTCGCCGGTGACGATGGTCTGGCCGATCGTGTCCGCCCGCCCCGTATAGGCCTTCACGATGCTGTCGTTGAGCAGCACGTTGGTCTGATGGACCATGTTGACGGTGTGATAGTCGCCCCGCACCACGATGAGGTCGTAGCGTGAGCCGAGTTCCTCCAGGGAGAACAGGTTGACCTGCGTGTTGGCCCCGGCGACCGCGGTGTAGAAGGTGCTGAAGGTGCCCTGCACCACGACGTCGTTGTCGAAGAGCCGGTTGATCTGGGTGATGCTCTTCACGTCGTAGAAGTCGCCCGCGATCACGTCGACCTCGGTGCGCGCCCCGGCGGAGAGATGGGTGACCACCCCCGGATCGGTGTCGGCTTGCGTGAACCGCGCCGCGTTGCGGGTGAGGTCGCCGCCGGTGACGAGGTCCAGGATTCCGCTGCGGCCGCCCACGGTGATGTCGACATCGCTCGCGAGGACGTTGATCTGGACGATGGCCTGGGTGGTGAAGGCGTCGCCGCCGACGAAGAGGGCGTGGTGCTGGGTGTGGTTGTCGAGGATGCCGGCGACGTTGAAGCTCTGGTTGGCCCCCGTCGTCGCTGCGAGGCCCGGGTCGAGGAGGCCGTTGCGCGGAGCGGCCTCGGGCGTGGGGGCGGGGGAGGACACCGTCGGCAGCGCCGTGCCGGCGGGCTGGCGCACCCCGTCGACGGTGAGGCCCTGAAGGTCCGCCGATCCGTCGTCGACCCCGTCCCGCGGCATCCCGCCCGCGGCCAGGTGGGCATCGCGCCCTTGCACGAAGGCGATCCAGTCGCCGGTGCCGGTGCCGTGGGCGACGAGGTCGGCCGGCACGCCGCCGCGCGCCTCGGCCAGCATCCGGTCGAGGGCGACGATGGGATCGACGAAGCCCGGGTCGAGGCGGTGCAGGTGCTCGACGCCCGTGCCCTCCACCATCAGCAGGAGGTCGTTGTCGTGCAGTTCGTTGATCTGGAGGACCTGGATCAGCTCCTGGTCGGGCGTGACGTCGCGGTCGGCCTCGGCCCGGCCGGCGCTCCCGCCGCCGCCGCCGGCCGGGGCGGCGGTGCGCGGGACGCCGACGGGCACGGACCCAGGTGCGAGCTTGGCCGGCATCACCGGGCCGGCCGGCATGAGGACATCGTGGCCGAACCGGAGCGCGTCGGGGGGCGGAAGGGCCGCCGGGTAGGGCCGGCTCGGCATCTCGTCGAGGTCGAAATTCGGTGCCGCCTCGCGGTGCGGCGTCCCGGGCGCGGGGGCGGGCAGCCGCCCCGGCTCGCCGTCGTAGACCTCGCGGTGGAGCACCACCGTGTCGAGCAGGCGCATGTGCCCGGCGAAGTGGGCGATGATCTCGGTCGGGCCGCCAGCGATCATGACCGTCCCCATCAGGATGACCCGCGCGCGACGGCCGGAAGCGGCCGGCGCGCGGGGATCGGTGGGTGTGGAACGGCCCGCGCCGGGTGACGGCGCGGGCCGGGATCATGGTTCAGACGTTGTGGCTGCTATCGGCCGTGCCGCTGATCTCGCTGAAGGAATCGCCGCCGACGACGGAGACCGGCATGGAGTTGTACTGGATGTTGGCACCCTGCGTGATGTGCTGGGTGAAGGCTTCGCCCGAGACCGTGTTCGCCGACGAGACGTTGCCGTTGCTGGCGAAATCGCTCACGCCGCCGTCGCTGCTGGCGTTGCCGCCATTGCCCGAGACGTTCTGGGTGAAGTTGAAGTTCGGCAGCGTCCCTTCGGGACCGCAGTAGGAATCCAGACCGCCGATCCCGAGGCTGACGCTCGGGCTGGACAGGTAGTCGTTGTCGACCAGGCTGCTGATCTGATCGAGGTTGAAGATGTTCCCGTCCCCGTTGAGGGTCTGGGTCGAGAAGTCCGGCATCACGAACATGCCGCCTTCGAGACCCTCGATGGTCAGGCCTTCGAGGTTGATGAGGCTGGATTCCGATGGAGGCGCCATGACGCCGGTCATGTCGACATTGACGTCGACCGTGGTGGATACGGTGGTGGTGGTGGTGTTGATATTGTCGTTGATGTTGCCGTTCAGGTTCCCGTTGGCGCTGAGGTTCCCGTTCAGGTTGCCGTTGCCGTTACCGTTGAGGTTGCCGTTCCCGTTGAGCGACTCGCTGCTGGAGTACTGGCTCTGACCCTGATCCTGCCCTTGACCCTGGTCCTGGCCCTGGTCTTGCGCCTCGGCCTGGAGCTGTCCCTGGGCCTCGCCCTGCAGCTGACCCTGGGCTTCGCCCTGCAGCTGACCCTGGGCCTCGCCCTGGAACTGATCCTGGGCCTGGGTGCCGAACAGGGCTGCGAGCGCGTTCTGGTTGTTGGTCGACATGATCGTTCTCCCTTCGGTGGATGGGGCACGGGACCGGCAGCTCGCTGATCTTCTGCGTCGGCGAGACGGCGTGATCCATTTCGTGCGGGACAGTGTTCCCGGAGCTTGCGCCGTCTCCGGCGGGGCCGGTTCGGTGCGGTCCACTTGGGAACGGGCCGAACTTTGCAGAATGGCCGCGGTTCGTAAGTGTTAAAAAAACGTAAACTTTTCGTCAGGAAAACCGGAACGCGCTGAGAGTTGGATTCCTGCCCGGGGAATACTTGGACGATCCCTTCGCACTGCAATAGAACCGCTCGGCTCCTCGCGTTTGCACTGCAGGCGCCGACGCGTATCCAGGGCTTACGGAGCGGTCGCGCGGAGCGGCCCGGCCTCGATGCGGACGCCGATGAGGCTGTCCCACAGATCGAGGACCGTCTGCGCGCCGGTCTGCTCGGAGAGCCCGTCCGGCGTCCAGCCCTGATGGCTGCCCCGATGGGCTGAATGGAACAGGAGGGCGTCGCCCATCCCGAGGGTGAAGTCCGGATCCTGTGCCAGGCTGAGGGTGAGGACACACTCGCCGACGGGCCCCGCCGGCAGGCCGGTCAGCGCCGCCCACGCCTCGGCCTGGACGAGCCCCAGCACTTCGCCGGGCGCACCGCCCATGACCGGGCGGGCCACGAGGGTGACGAGGCAGGTGAGGAAGCCCAGCGCGTAGGGTTCCATCCACGCCTCGCCCGGATCGGAGCCGCGCCGCCAGCGCGTGCGCTCCACGTAGGGGCGGACGATCCGCAGGGCGGCCCGGCGCCCGCGCCGGGCGAGCCAAAGGTCGGTGAGATGCGCCATGTCGGGACTCTTCGAAGGCGGCGTCCGCCGACCGATCGAGGCCGGTCGCGCGATGGTCCGCCCGGCCACGCCGGAATTCAAGCCACCTCCTTCGCGCCGGACCATCGACGCCGGACGACGGGATTCGACGCATCATCCACCGATGAATTCTTGCGGATGACGGGCCGGGGCCCGCGCGAGCCTTGCGGGTTCGGCGTATCGTTGCGGCCGAAGACCGGTCTCGAAGAAGACTGGTCTCGAAGAAGACTGGCCCCGAACAGGAGCGGCCCCATGCGAACGGACCTCCCGGCCGCCCCGGACTTCGAGGCGCTCCAGGCTCCGAAGGGCGACGCCGCCCTGCGGCAGACGCAGATCCTCAGCCTCATCGGCAATCTCGGCCTGAGCTGGTCCAACACCGAGAGCGTGTTCGTCTACGTCCTGATGCTGCTCCTGCGCACGGACGAGATCACGGCGGCCATCGTCTTCACCACCCTCAACACCAGCCGGGCGCGCCTCGACCTGATCCGCCGGCTCGCCTCGGTGAAGCTCGCCGATCCGGCCACGGCGCAGACGCTGGAACGCCTGATCCGGCGCTTCAACGCCGCCACCAAGGTGCGCAACGACCTCACCCACGCCATGTCGGTGGTCAACGCGCACGGCGAGATCACCCACACCAACACCATGCGGATCGTCGAGCATGGCGGCCGCCTCAGCTTCGGCGCCCAGCGGGCCATGGACGACGCGCGGGTGCGCGAACTCACGGACGTCAACCGCCAGCTCGCCCGGCTCAACCGCGACCTCTGGCAGTTCCTGCCCGTGCTCGCCGCCAGCCTGGACGCGCCCGCCCCAGACGTCCCCGCCGATCCGCCTCAGGGCTCGGCGAGCCAGCCCTGAAGGCGGGCGTAGCGCACGATCTGCGCCCGGGTGCGGATGCCGAGCTTGTCGCAGGCGCGCATTTTGTAGGTCTCGATGGACTTGGTGGTGACGTTGATCTGGCCGGAGATCTCCTTGTTGGTGTGGCCGAGCGCCACGAGGCGGATCACCTCGCTCTCGCGCTGGGTCAGGGCGGGCTGGATGGCCCCGTCCTCCGTCGGCGCGCGGCGGCGCCCTTGCGCGGCGCGCGGATCGAACAGCTGCCCGGCGATGGTCGGATCGAGGTAGAAGCCCTCCGTCGTCACCGCCCGGATCGCGTGGAGCAGGTGGTCGATGGGGGAACCCTTGAGTACGTAGCCGCGCACGCCCGCCTCGAACGCGGTCTGCACCAGGGTGCGGTCGTTGTGGGCCGTGAGGGCGATGAGGCGCGTCGGCAGGGCCAGGGCGGCCACCTTGCGGGCCAGGACCACGCCGGTCATGTCCGGCATGGCGATGTCGATCACCGCCACGCTCGGCCCGAACTCCTGCATCAGGCGTAAGGCCTGAGACCCGGTGCTCGCCACCGCCACCACGCGCATGCCGTCGGTGCCGTCGATGACCGACCGCAGGCCGGCCAGGATGGCGGGGTGGTCGTCGGCGAGAAGGATCCGGATGCCGGTCTCCGCGCTCGTCCCGGATGCCGTCTCGTCCACCGCCGCGTCAGGCCGGGTGCGGCAGACGCAGGCGGGCCTGGATCCGCGTGCCCCGCCCACACCCCGTGTCGACCACGAGGCTTCCTCCGATCCGGGCCATCCGGGCGGCCATGCCGGGCAATCCCATCCCGGACGCCGCGGGATCGTCGGCACCGGACGCCCGGACGGGGACGGGATCGAACCCGCAGCCGTCGTCGCCGATGGTCAGGGTGAGGACGCCGCGCCGCACGGTCAGGTCCACGGAAACCCGGCTCGCCGTGCGGGCATGCTTCAGGATGTTGGTCAGGGATTCCTGGAGAATCCGCAGCAGGGGCTGCTCGAGGGCGATGGGCAGGCGCAGGCGGGGCCGGTTGCAGCGAAACGCCACCGGCAGGCCTGAGGCCAGGGACCACGCGTCCAGGGTCTCGGTGAGGAACGCGTCGAGGTCGCGACACTCCGCACCGGATCGGACATCGCCGCGCGGCGCGCGATCCGGTCGGCTCCGGGGGGCGGAGGGCTGCGCGGCCGCGATGGACCCGAGGTCGGCGGCGAAGCGCGCGAGCTGGGTCTTCGTGCGGTCGAGATGCGCCCGCGCCCGCCCTTCCGGAACGAACGCTTCGAGGAGCTTGAGGGAGATCTGGAGCAGGGCGAGGTGGTAACCGCCGCAATCGTGGAGATCCTGGGACAAACCGCCCGCGTCGTTCGCGCCGGCCGGGGACCGCGTTCCGCGCGCGATGGCCTTTCGGTGCTCCGCCAGGAGCGCGGCCATGTCGTCGGCCTTGTCGTCGGCTACGGTCTCGTTCCGCACACGCCCCTCGCGCCGGGCGGACGACACGAAACCCGGTCTGGGCCGACCGTCGATGTCCTCGGGGATTGCTTGTTCGGGGCGCACGAATATCTGCGTCATGGCAATACGTCCAATCCCTAGGTGATTTTTATCACGGTAAAAACCGCCCTTGTCTTCAACCTCGACCGTTGAACGCCTTGGGGTGAAAAACCGGAACCTTGCCGCAACTGCAATTGTTTTGCGGTCAGTGTATCACATCTTGGATCGATTACCTTTCCAACAGCGCCACCATTCCACCCAATGCCCTTTGAAAAGCTGAGCCGCGAACCGAGAAAAGCGTAATCCGATTATTTGAGAGCCGCCACAAAAATATCCTACGCCTTAAACGGTAACCTTCGTCGGGAAAAACCTTACGCGCGAAACCTTCCCCGCGGCGGGACGGAACCCGCTCAAGGGCAGAGGGACAACCGGGAACCGCTCCTCGCAACGGCCGAGCCGGAAAACACCGATGGCCGCGCTGTCGGGCGTGGCCATCGGGGACACCGTTCGAGGCCCGTGGCGCGCAGCCCCGGGGGCCTGGATCAGGCCCGTCCGCGCTCCGGTGCAGCGGGCGTTCCGGCCGTGACGCTCAGTGGGGATCCGGCGGGCCCTCGCCCTTGCCGACGAACGGAATGCCCTCGATGGGGCATTCCTCCGTCCCGACGCCCGGGCGGGTGATGGCCCGCACGGCGTCGCGGGTGCCGTCCGGGTCCTCGATCCAGCGGCGGTAGAAGTCGTAGGGGCAGTCCGACAGCCCGTGGCGGTTCTCCTTGGAGGCGATCATGCCCGTGTAGCCGCGGTGGAGCAGCTTGAAGAGGTGGTTCTCCGACTGCCCGTGGGCGCGGGCATCGCGGATGAGGAACTTCGACAGGGCGGCGTACTGGATGCCCATCTCCTCCTCGCCGCACTCGCCCAGCGTCCGCCCGTCGAAGCCGATGATCGCCGAGTGACCGAAATAGCTGTAGACCCCGTCGAAGCCGGCGGCGTTGGCCACGGCCACATAGGTGTTGTTGGCGAACGCCATCGCCTTCGACATCAGGACCTGCTGCTCTTTCGCCGGATACATGTAGCCCTGGCAGCGGACGATGAGCTCGGCCCCCCGCATGGCGCAGTCGCGCCAGATCTCCGGGTAATTGCCGTCGTCGCAGATGATGAGGCTGATCTTCAGGCCCTTGGGACCGTCGGAGACGTAGGTCCGGTCGCCCGGATACCAGCCCTCGATGGGCGTCCAGGGCATGATCTTGCGGTACTTCTGCACGATCTCGCCCTGATCGTTCATTAGGATGAGGGTGTTGTAGGGCGCCTTGTTCGGGTGCTCCTCGTGGCGCTCGCCGGTGAGCGAGAACACGCCCCAGACCTTCGCCTTCCGGCAGGCGGCGGCGAAGATCTCGGTCTCGGGCCCCGGGATGGAGGTCGCGGTCTCGTACATCTCGGCCGCGTCGTACATGATCCCGTGGGTCGAGTATTCGGGGAAGATCACGAGGTCCATGCCGGGCAGGCCGGACTTCATGCCCACCAGCATGTCGGCGATCTTGCTTGCGTTCTCCAGCACCTCCATCTTGGTGTGTAGGCGGGGCATCTTGTAGTTCACCACCGCGACGCCGACGCTGTCGGCGCTGGACGAGATGTCTCCGTGCATCATGGCGTGATGTGCTCCTCAGGGGGGACGAACCCTCCCCCCTCCGCGGGGAGGGTGCCTGCGGAGCAGGCGGGAGAGGGGTCGGCACAGGTGTTTCCGGAAGGGGCGGCGCTGCCCCTCTTGCGGGACTTCGTCCCGCCCCGTCGCTGCGCGACCACCCTCTCCCGCAGAGGGGAGAGGGTGCTTCGCGTCAGTGGCTGATCATCCAAGGCCGCGCGTTCGGAAAACTCTTGGCGGCCGTGGGGTTGGATGTTGGCTTGGCACTGCCGCAGCACCCGCAGCCGGGGCCGTGGCCGGAGGACTTGCGGGGCGCGTGCTGGCTCCGCTCGTTCGTGGCGAAGGCCTTGCGCCGGCCCGCATCCATGGAGGCGAGGTTCGGCGCGTTGAGGAAGGCGCGGCCGCATTCCGAGCCGCAATCCGGGCAATCGTGCGGATCCTGAAACTGCGCCATCGGGCGCAGCACAGTGAACGGACCGCAGGCGGCGCAACTGTAATCGTAGACCGGCATGCTCAAAGATCCGGCGAGAGCGGCATCTGGATCGAGCCGTCGAGGAACTTCGTCGGCCCGTCGGCGCCCGGATTGATGTCGAACTCGAAGATCTTCGTCGGAATCCACAGGGTCGCGCAGGCGTTGGGGATGTCGACGACGCCGGAGATATGGCCCTGGACCGGCGCCGTACCGAGGATCGAGTAGGCCTGGGCGCCCGAATAGCCGAACTTCTTCAGGTACTCGATGGCGTTGAGGCAGGCCTGGCGGTAGGCGACGGTTACGTCGAGGTAGTGCTGCTTGCCGTGCTCGTCGACGGAAATGCCCTCGAAGATCAGGTGATCGTCGAACTTCGGCGTGACCGGCGACGGCTTGAAGATCGGGTTCTTGATCCCGTACTTGGCCATCCCATCCTTGATCAGGCTCACCTTGAGATGGACCCAGCCGGCCATCTCGATGGCGCCGCAGAAGGTGATCTCGCCGTCGCCCTGGCTGAAATGCAAGTCGCCCATGGAGAGGCCGGCACCCGGCACGTAGACGGGGAAGTAGATCTTCGAGCCCCGCGACAGGTCCTTGATGTCGCAATTGCCGCCATGCTCGCGCCCCGGCACCGTGCGGGCGCCCTCGGCGGCTGCCTTGTCCTTCGCCTCGCCCTTCAGCCGGCCCATATGGGCGGTCGGCGCGAAGGGCAGGGTGGCCAAAGCCGGTACCCGGTTGGGGTCGGTGTCGAACAGGGCCTTCTCGCGAGTGTTCCAGGTCTCCAACATCTTGGGATCGGGCAGGCAGCCGATCAGGCCCGGATGGATCAGGCCGGGGAAGCGCACGCCGGGGATGTGGCGGGATTTCGTGAACATGCCCTCGAAGTCCCAGATCGATTTCTGGGCCTGGGGGAAGTGCTCGTCGAGGAACCCGCCGCCGTTCTTCTTGGAGAAGAACCCGTTGAAGCCCCACTGACTCTCGGGCTTGGCGCCGATGTCGAGGAGGTCGACCACCAGGAGGTCGCCGGGCTCCGCGCCCTCGACGCCGATGGGCCCGGACAGGAAGTGCACGATGGAGAGGTCGATGTCGCGCACGTCGTCGGCGGAATCGTTGTTCTTGATGAAGCCGCCGGTCCAGTCGTAGGTCTCGACGATGAAGTCGTCGCCGGGCTTGACCATCGCCACCATGGGGATGTCGGGGTGCCAGCGATTGTGCACCATGCTGTTGTCGTAGGCCGACTGCGTGAGATCGACCTTGATCAGGGTCTCTGCCATCGTCTCGTGCTCCCTTCCCTAACTTCGGGACTTGCCCTGGACGTGAGGACATGCGTCCCCGTTCGCGCGCGCCGGTCATCCGGCGCCGCGCAAGAGGTGATTTTGGAGTCGGAGGGCCCGGTGGGGCCCCGAAACACTCAGACCGAGAGGAAGCGGGCGACCTGGGCCTCGTCGATGTCGGCGCGCAGGGACTCGTGGACGATGTGGCCGTTCTCGATGACCAGGACCCGGTCGGCGACATCGAGGGCGAAGCTCAGCACCTGCTCGGAGACCACGATGGAGAGGCCGCGCGCGTCGCGGATCTTCTTCAGCGTCCGGCCCATCTCGCGGATGATGGAGGGCTGGATGCCTTCCGTCGGCTCGTCCAGCAGCAGGACCTTGGGGCGACTGGCCAATGCGCGCGCGATGGCGAGCTGCTGCTGCTGGCCGCCGGACAGGTTGCCGCCGCGCCGGCCCTTCATCTCCAGCAGCACCGGAAACATCTCGTAGAGTTCGCCAGGCACCCGGCGCTCGTTCGTCACCGTCAGGCCCGTCTCGATGTTCTCCTGCACGGTCATGGCGGAGAAGATCATGCGGCCCTGCGGCACGTAGGCAAGGCCCTTGGCGACGCGCTGGTGGCTCTTGAGGGCGCCGACCTCCGTGCCGTCGACCCGGATCGAGCCGGATTTGACCGGCACGATCCCCATCAGGGTCTTCATCAGCGTGGTCTTGCCCATGCCGTTGCGGCCCATCACGGCGACGATCTCGCCGGGCGCCACCTGGATGTCGAGGCCGTGCAGCACCTCGCTCTGGCCGTAGGCGGCGTGGAGATCGCCGATCGCCAGCATCGGCTGGACGCCCGCTTGGATAGAGGGCGCGGGGGAGGGGCCGGGCGTGGTCTGGAGCATGAACCCGTTCCCTCTCAGTGGCCGAGATAGACTTCGATGACCTTGGGGTCGTTCTTGACCCGGTCCATCGAGCCCTCCGACAGGACCTTGCCCTGGTGCAGAACGGTGACCCGGTGGGCGATGTCCTCGACGAACTTCATGTCGTGCTCGATGACGAGTACCGAGCGGCCGACGATGATCTGGTTCAGGAGTTCTGCGGTCTTGATGCGCTCGCCGACGCTCATGCCGGCGACGGGCTCGTCCAGCATGAGGAGTTCGGGGTCCTGGATCAGCAGCATGCCGATCTCGAGCCACTGCTTCTGGCCGTGACTGAGGAACTCGGCCCGCTCCAGCAGCTGGTCCTTGAGGAAGATCATGCCGGCGACCTCCTCGATGCGGTCGCGGACCTCGGCATCGCGCTTGAAGGTGAGCGCCCCGAACACCGAGCGGCCGCGGGGATAAGAGATCTCGAGGTTCTCGAACACGGTCAGGTCGTCGTAGATCGACGGCGTCTGGAACTTGCGCCCGACCCCGGCCTGCACGATGGCGCTCTCGGAGAGTTTGGTGAGCTCCGTGCCTTTGTACTTGATCGAGCCGGAACTGGCCCTGGTGCGGCCGCAGATGAGGTCGAGAACCGTGGTCTTGCCGGCGCCGTTGGGGCCGATGATCACCCGGATCTCGTTGGGGTCGACGTAGAACGACACGTCGTTGACCGCCTTGAACCCGTCGAAGGAGACGGTCAGGCTCTCCACCGCCAGGAGGAAGTTCTTCTCCGCCGGGGCGGCACCGATGATGTGCGAGGGGAGCAGCGCGGCGTTCATTCCGAAAAAATCCTACTCGGCCGCGTGGGGGAGGGCGACGGCGGGGGCGGGCTCCAGGGCCTTCACGCGCCGGGTCAGGCGGGGCTCGACATAGGTGCGGTAGATCCCCGCGAGACCGTTCGGGAAGGCGAGGACCACGAGGATGAACAGGCCGCCGAGGCCGAACAGCCAGAGTTCGGGAAAGCTCTCCGAGAAGGTGGTCTTGGCCCAGTTGACCAAGAGCGTGCCCCAGACGGCGCCGAACAGGGACAGGCGCCCGCCCACGGCCGCGTAGATCACCATCTCGATGGACGGCACGATGCCCACGAAGGACGGCGACATGAACCCGACCTGCAGGGTGAACATCGCGCCCCCGATGGCGGCGAACACGGCGGCGAGGCAGAACGCGAAGGTCTTGAAGCTCGCCACCGGGTAGCCGGAGAAGCGGACCCGGTCCTCCTTGTCGCGCATGGCGACGAGGATTCGCCCGAGCTTCGAGCGCTTCACGTATTGGGCGAACAGGATGCAGGCGACGAGCAGCCCGCCGTTGACGAAGTAGAGGATGTTGTGGGCGCGGTCCGTGCGGATGTCCCAGCCGTTCAGGGTGCGCAGGTCGGTGATGCCGTTGATGCCGCCGGTGTAGCCCTGCTGGCCGACGATGAGGATCGTCAGGATGGCGGCGATGGCCTGGGTGATGATGGCGAAGTAGGTGCCGCCGACGCGCCGGCGGAACATGGCCGAGCCGATGACGAAGGCGAAGAACGCCGGAACCACGATCACGGCGAGGATCGTGAAGGGCAGGCTGGTGAACGGCTTCCAGAACCAAGGCAGCTCGGTGATCTGGTTCCAGTCCATGAAGTCGGGGATGCCCGGCGTCGACTGGATCTTCGTGTTCTCGACGCTCGACGCTTCGAGCTTCAGGAACATGGCCATGAGGTAGCCGCCCAGACCGAAGAACACCCCCTGGCCGAGGGAGAGGATGCCGCCGAAGCCCCAGCAGATGACGAGGCCCAGCGCCACGAACGAGTAGGTGAGGTACTTGCCCACCAAGTTGAGCCGGAAGGCGTCGAGGAGCATCGGCAGCACGAGGAAGATCACGGCGGCCAGCAGCGCGAGGCTGATCCACTCCATGGGCTTCATGAACGGGTTGTCGTGGACGGTCGAAGCGGTGGCGCGGGTCATGACGGGGGGGCTCCTCAGCGCCGGACCTTGAGGGTGAAGAGACCTTGCGGCCGCAGCATCAGGATGCCGACGACGGCCAGCAGCGTGATCACCTTGGCGGTGGAGCCGGACAGGAAGAATTCGAGGGTCGACTGAGTCTGCGAGATCGAGAAGGCCGACGCGATGGTGCCGAGCAGCGAGGCGGCGCCGCCGAAGACCACGATGAGGAAGGTGTCGACGATGTAGAGCTGGCCCGAGGTCGGCCCCGTCGAGCCCACCATGGTGAAGGCCGAGCCGGCAACGCCGGCAATGCCGCAGCCGAGGCCGAAGGTGAGGCGGTCGACCTTTTCCGTGTCGATGCCGACCGCGCCCGCCATGGGCCGGTTCTGCACCACGGCGCGGACCTGGGCGCCGAAGCGCGAGCGGTACATGAGGAGCGCGACGCCTGCGGTGATGAGCAGGGTGATCGCCATCACGAACATGCCGTTGATGGGGATCTCGATGGTGTCGGTGACCTGCACCGAGCCGATGAGCCAGGCGGGGAGCTCGACGCCGACCTCGCGCGGCCCGAAGATCGTCCGATAGGCCTGCTGCAGGATGAGCGACAGGCCCCAGGTGGCGAGCAGGGTGTCCAGCGGGCGCTTGTAGAGGTGGCGGATCAGCGCCCATTCCACCAGCATCCCGAGGGCTCCCGACGCCACGAAGGCCAGCGCCATGGCGACGAAGAAGTACGCCGGGAACAGGGCCGGCAGGTGGGTCTGGAAGAACCCGGAGCACAGGTAGGTCATGTAGGCGCCGAGGATCATGAACTCCCCGTGCGCCATGTTGATCACGCCCATCTGGCCGAAGATGATCGCCAGGCCCAGCGCCATCAGGGTGTAGACCGAGAACAGGATCAGCCCGGCGAAGCCCTGCATCACGAAGATCGAGCTGAGGTCCGTGAGGGAATAGTCGCCGAGCATTCTTTTCGACCTTCCGAAGGATTCGGCCATCGCGTTGCAAGCATTGGGCCGTGGGAGGCTGCGGGCGCGGTCATCTCGAAAGAGACGCGACGCGCTCCCTCTCCTTCCAGGAGAGGGGACCCGCGCCCGCTGGACCTGATCCAGCGGGCGCGGAGGGCGGTCCTACTGGTAGCCCTTCGGGAAGGGGTTCGGCTCGATGAGGTCCTTGCTCTCGTAGACCACCTCGAACTGGCCGTTCGGCAGCGCCTTGGCGACGCGGGTCTTCGACCAGAGGTGATGGTTGGGGTGGATCTTGACGTAGCCCTCGGGGGCTTCCTTGAACTCGATGTCGGCGGAGGCGGCCGCCACCTTGTCGACGTCGAATGACCCGGCCTTCTCCACCGCCATCTTCCACAGGAACGGTCCGAGATAGGCGGCCTGGGTCACGTCGCCGATGACGGTCTTCTCGCCCCACATCTTGTGGAAAGCGGCGACGAACTTCTCGTTGTTGGGGTTCTTGAGCGACTGGAAGTACTTCATGCAGGAATAGGCCCCGGCGATGTTGTCACCACCGATGCCGTCGATCTCGTCCTCGGTCACCGAGATGGTCAGCAGGGTCTGCTTCGACAGGTCGATGCCTGCCGCCTTGAGCTGCTTGTAGAACGCCACGTTCGAGCCGCCGACGACGTCGGTGAATATCACGTCGGGCTTGGTGAGCTTCAGCTTGTTGATTACCGAGTTGAACTGCGTGTGGCCAAGCGGGAAATATTCCTCACCCACGACCTTAGTCTTCAACACGTTCTCGATGTGCTTGCGGGCGATCTTGTTCGAGGTGCGGGGCCAGATATAATCGGAGCCGATGAAGAAGTACGTCTTGGCGCCCTTCTCCTTGGCGACCCAGTTCAGCGATTCGAGGATCTGCTGCGTGGCCTCCTGGCCGGTGTAGATGACGTTCTTCGACTGCTCCAGGCCCTCGTAGAAGGTCGGGTAGTACAGCAGGCCGTTGTACTGCTCGAACACCGGCAGCGCCGCCTTGCGCGAGGCCGAGGTCCAGCAGCCCATCACGGCGGCGCAATGGTCGTTGACCAGCAGTTTCTTCGCCTTCTCCGCGAAGGTCGGCCAGTCGGAGGCGCCGTCCTCCTGGATGATCTTGATCTTGCGGCCGAGCACGCCGCCGGCCTCGTTGATCTGCGCGATGGCAAGCTTCTCGGCCTGGATCGAGCCGGTCTCGGAGATCGCCATGGTGCCGGTGGCGGAATGCAGGATGCCGACCGTGACCTCGGTGTCGGTCACCGCGAGGCCGGTGGTGTTCACGGTGGCCGTCGCCGGGCCCGCCGCGAACGCCATCCGGGGCATCAGCGCGATGGCCGGCACGCCGGCGAGACCCATGAGAAGCCTGCGCCGCAGCGCCGATTGCAGGCCGTTGCCCTTGCTCTCTGCCATCGTCCCCAAAATCCTTGATCGTCGTCGCCCGGCCCGTCGAAAGGGCCGTGGATCGATACGCAAAGGCTAGGCCGCATGGTGCGGTGCGGTCGATACGCAGTCTTGCGTATGGAGCGGGCTCGCGCGGAGGCCCATCGTGACGGCCTTTTCGCGCATCGAACGCACGCGCGAATCGAAACCAAGCGATGCGGCTCACCCCGCCTCGGGAACAGGGTCCGCGCGTGCTACCTTCGTGCCGACCCATGCCCCAGCACCAGCGCATCCTGCCGATCCGGCGCGACTACAACCGCTTCGTCGCCGACGAGACGCTGGAGGACTACGCCCTGCGCTTCACCGCCAAGGCGGCGCGGCGCTGGTCGGGCCTGCGGGTGGCGCAGACGGCGCTCGGCTCCGTGTCGTTCCTGGCGCTGGAGGCCATCGGCGGCACCCTGGTGCTCGCCCTGGGCTTAACCAACACCCTCGCGGCCCTCGTGGTGGTGGTGCTCATCATCTTCGCCACCGCCGTGCCGATCTGCGCCTACGCGGCCCGCTACGGCGTGGACATCGACCTCCTCACCCGGGGCGCGGGCTTCGGCTATATCGGCTCGACGGTGACCTCGCTGGTCTATGCGAGCTTCACGTTCCTGTTCTTCGCCATCGAGGCGGCGATCATGGCGATGGCCCTGCAACTGTGCTTCGGCCTGCCCCTGGCGCTGGGCTACCTCGTCAGCGCGGTGGCGGTGATTCCGCTGGTGATCTACGGCATCACCCTCATCAGCCGGTTCCAGATCTGGACCCAGCCCCTGTGGATCGTCCTCAACCTGCTGCCGCTCGCCTGCATCGCCTGGCAGGGCGGGGCGCCCGTGGGCGAGTGGCTCGGCCATGCCGGGGAAACCGGTGCCGGCGGGTTCGATCTCGCCCGATTCGGCCTCGCCACCGGCATCCTGCTCGCCCTCCTGGCGCAGGTCGGCGAGCAGGTCGACTTTTTGCGATTCGTCCCCGCGATGGAACCCGGCGGGGAGCGCCGCTGGTGGGCCGCCGTGCTCGGTGCGGGGGCGGGCTGGATCGTCCCGGGCTTCCTCAAGATCCTGCTCGGCTCGTTCCTCGCCATCCTGGCCCTGCGCCACGGTGTGCCAGCCGACCGGGCGGCGGAACCGACGCAGATGTACACGATCGCCTTCGGCTACGTGGTCGCGCCGGGCCCCTGGGCCATCGCCCTGATGACCGTGTTCGTCGTGGTCTCGCAGATCAAGATCAACGTCACCAACGCCTATGCGGGCTCCATCGCGTGGTCGAACTTCTTCTCCCGCCTCACCCACAGCCATCCGGGGCGCGTGGTCTGGCTGGTGTTCAACGTCGCCATCGCGCTCCTGCTCATGGAACTCGGCATCGACAAGACCCTGGCCAGCACCCTCAGCCTCTACGCGGTGGTGGTCTCGGCCTGGGTCGGGGCGCTCAGCGCCGATCTCGCGGTGAACAAGCCGCTGGGCCTGTCGCCCCCCGGCATCGAGTTCAAGCGGGCGCACCTCTACGCCATCAACCCCGTCGGCACGGGTGCCATGGCCCTGTCCATGGGCGCTGGCTTCGCCGCGCATCTCGGCTGGCTCGGCGTCACGCTCACGCCGTTCGGCCCGATGCTGGCCCTCGTCGTCGCCTTCGCCGCCGCCCCCGCCATCGCGTGGGGCACGGGCGGGCGCTACTACCTCGCGCGAACCCCGAAAACCGACTGGAACGGCGCGGCCGCCATCACCTGCCGGGTGTGCGAGCATCCGTTCGAGCCCGAGGACATGGCCGAGTGCCCGGCCTATGGCGGGGCGATCTGCTCCCTGTGCTGCTCGCTCGATGCCCGCTGCGGCGACCTGTGCAAGCCGCACGGTCGCCTCGATGCCCAGGCGCAGGGCGTCCTCGCACGCGTCCTGCCGGCCCGCACGGCGATCTGGATCGGCGCACCGCTCGGGCGCTACCTCGCCCTGATGCTCACACTGGTCAGCGCCGTGGCGCTGATCCTCGGCATCGTCCATGCGGGCGCGGTCTCGGAGCACCCCGAGCACCGGGACATGCTGGCCGCCGCGCTCACCTCCGTGTTCCTCATCCTCATCGTGATCCTCGGCATCGTCGCGTGGCTGTTCGTGCTCGCCCAGGAGAGCCGCCACGTCGCCCTGGAGGAGACCGCCCGCCAGACCGGGCTCTACCAAGCCGAGATCGCCGCCCATAAGATCACCGACCTGAAGCTCCAGCAGGCCAAGGAGGCGGCCGAGGCGGCGAACCTCGCGAAAAGCCGCTACGTGGTCGGCATCAGCCACGAATTGCGCACGCCGCTGAACGCGGTGCTGGGCTACGCGCAATTGCTGGAGGGCGATCCTTCCATCCCGGCGCCGCGCCAGAACGGCATCCGGGTGATCCGGCGCTCGGCCCAACACCTGTCGGGGCTCATCGACGGGCTCCTCGACATCTCCCGCATGGAGGCGGGTCGCCTGCAGATTCATCGCGATGAAATCAGGCTCTCGGATTTCCTCGATCAGATCGGCGACATGATCCGCCTCCAGGCCGAGGGCGCCGGCCTCGAGTTCCGCTTCACCCGGCCGGACACCCTGCCGGTGGTGGTGGCCACCGACGAGAAGCGCCTGCGCCAGATCCTGCTCAACCTCCTGTCGAACGCCGTGAAGTTCACGCCGAAGGGACACGTCGCCCTCGACCTCGCCTATCGCAGCCAGATCGCGGTGTTCACGATCCGCGACACCGGCCTCGGCATTCCGGCCGACGATCTGCAGCGGGTGTTCGAGCCGTTCGAGCGCGGCTCCATGGCGGCGGCGCTGACCACCCCGGGCACCGGCCTCGGGCTCACCATCGCGCACCTGCTGGCCCAGATCATGGGCGGGGAGATCACCGTGGAGAGCACGGTGGGGCAGGGCACCTGCTTTCGCCTGCGCCTCATGCTCGCCTCCGTGGCGCGGCCGAAACCCGTGCGGCTGGCGGCCCAGGCGTCCGCGGTGCCGCGGACCTACACGGGTGCGCGCCGCACCATCCTGGTCGCCGACGACGACGCCGCCCATCGCGGCCTCATGCGCGACATCCTCGAACCCCTCGGGCTCATCGTGATCGAGGCCGCAGACGGCCCCGCCTGCCTCGACCTCGCCGCCCGGCATCCGCCCGATCTGTTCCTCCTCGACATCGCCATGCCGGGCATGACCGGCTGGGTCCTGGCCAGGGCCTTGCGTGAGGCCGGCCAGACCGCCCGGATCGCCATGATGTCGGCCAACGTCCACGAGATCAGCCCGTCGCGGGGGCACGACGCGCCCCACGACGCCATCATCGCCAAGCCGTTCGACCTGCGCGATTTTCTGGAGATCGTCACCGGTCTGCTCGGCCTCGCCTGGAGCGCGCCGGACCCGGCGCCCGCGTCCGACACGCCGCCCGCCGCCGCGGACGAAGCGGGCCCGCCGCCCCGGCCGGACGCCGTGGCGGATCTCCTGCGCCTCGCCCGGATCGGCCACGTCCGCGGCCTGGAGGCCAAGCTCGCGCGGATGGCGGAGGAGCCTGATCCGCCGTCCGCGTTCCTGGCGCGGATGCGCGGCCTCGTGGCGGCCTACGATCTGCGCCGCGTCATGAGCGTGCTCGAAGCACTGCGGCAAGCGCCCGTGGCTCAGGAAGCGCCCGCGGCTCAGGAAGCGCCCGCGGCCCAGCACGGGTCAGTGAACGAAGACACGCCCGCGACGGCGGCCGAGCCGGAGCCCGCCGGCCATGCGTGAGCCCCAGCGCGACATCGTCCTGGTGGTCGACGATTCCCCCGACACCCTGAGCTTCCTCACCGACGCCATCGAGCGCTCGGGCGCCACGGTGCTCGTGGCGGTGGCGGGCGACCTCGCCCTGGCGCTGGTCGACGAGATCACCCCCGACATCATCCTTCTCGACGCGGTGATGCCCGGCATGGACGGGTTCGAGACCTGCCGCCACCTCAAGGCCAAGGGCCACCTCGCCCACGTGCCGGTGATCTTCATGACCGGCCTGTCGGAGACCGAGCACATCGTGAAGGGCCTGGAGGCGGGGGGCGTCGACTACGTGACGAAGCCCATCGCGCCGGACGAGATCCTGGCGCGCATCCGGGTGCACCTCGCGGGCGCCCGGGCGGCCCAGAGCGCACGCGCGGCCCTCGACACCACCGGCCGCACCCTGTTCGCGGTGGACGGGCAGGGGGCGGTGCTGTGGTCGACCCCCCAGGCGGCGCGCCTGCTCGCGGGCTTCGGCGACCCGGGCGCGGGCGGCCTGCCGCCGCAGGGGCGGGACTGGCTGCGGGGCTCCGTCGCCGGAACGGTCTCGGCGCCCCTGACCCTGACCGACCGCGACGGCGTCGCCCACACCCTGAGCTTCATCGGCGGCACGGGCGACGAGATCCTGCTGCGCCTCGCCCGCGACCCCGTGGAGGCCGGGATCGAGCGCCTGCGCGCGCGCCTGCCCGTGACCGGGCGGGAGGCGGAGGTGCTGCTGTGGCTGTCGCGCGGCAAGGCCAGCCGCGACATCGGCGAGATCCTGGGCCTGAGCCCCCGCACGGTGACGAAGCACCTCGAGGGGATCTACGCCAAGCTCGGCGTCGAGAACCGCACGGCGGCCTCGCTCATCGCCGCGCGCCACCTGCAGGATCTGGGGTGAGCGGAGCGGCGGCGCACCCGGAGGGGCTGCCGCTCCGGATCGTCACGCCAGGGCGCGCGCCGCGCCGCTGACCGCCTGGACGGAGGCGTCGACGTCGTGGGCCGCCCGGGCGATGCCGTCCATGGTCTGGCGGACGAGCTCGACGCTCTGGGCCGCGTTCTGCATGTTCACCGACATGTCGCGGGTGACCGCGGCCTGCTCCGTCACCGCCGACGAGACGCTGAGGGAGATCTCGCTGAGATGCCCGATGGTCCGGCCGATGGCCTCGATGGCGTGCACGGCCCGGTTCGTCGAGGCCTGCACCGCCGCGATCTGCGTGCCGATCTCCTCCGTGGCGCGGGACGACTGGTTGGCCAGCGCCTTCACCTCCGCGGCGACGACGGCGAAGCCCCGGCCCGCCTCGCCGGCCCGCGCCGCCTCGATGGTGGCGTTCAACGCCAGCAGGTTGGTCTGGTCGGCGATGGAGCGGATCACCGTGACGACCTCGCCGATCTTCTCGGCCGAGGCGGTGAGCCCGGAGATGATGGTCCCGGCCTCGCCCGCCCGGGCCACGGCCTCGTCGGCCGCGCCCTTGGCCTCGACGGCGTGCCGGCTCAGCTCCTCGATGGAGGACGAGAACTCCTCGGCGCCGGCCGCCACGGCCTGGACGTTGCCGGAGGTCTGGGCCGCGGCCTCGGCCGTGGATGCCGCCTGACGGCTCACGCCGGAGATCGCATCGGTGATGAGGGCGAGGTCGTTGTCGATGAGGCGCTGGCCGTCGCGGCGGCGGTTGCGATCGTTCACCTGGGCCGTGACGTCGTTGGCGAACTTCACCACCGCGTAAGGTTTGCCGTCGGCCCCCAGGATCGGATTGTAGGCCCCGTGGATCCAGACCTCGCGGCCGCCCTTGGCGAACCGGCGGAATTCGCCCGAATGGGCCTCGCCCCCGGCCAGGCTGCGCCAGAACCCGGCATAGGCCGGACCGTCGCGCTCCTCGGGGGAGACGAACAGGCTGTGGTGGCGCCCCTTGATTTCGTCGAGGCGGTAGCCGAGGGCGTCGAGGAAGTTCGCGTTGGCGTCGGTGACCACCCCGTCGGGGGTGAAGTGGATCACGGCCTGCGAGCGGTTGATCGCCGCGATCTGCCCCTCGTAGGAAGCGATGCGCTGCTTCTGGGCCGTGATGTCGGTGGCGATCTTGACCACCTTCACCACCTTGCCGGCCCGGTTCAGGACCGGATTGTAGGACGCCTGGATCCAGATCTCGCGACCGCTCTTCGTGGTCCGCATGAACTCGCGCGCCTGGAACTGACCGGCACGCAGGGCCGCCCAGAACGTCTCGTAGGCCGGGCTCTCCCGCTCCTGGGCCGAGACGAACAGGCTATGATGCCGGCCCCGGACCTCGGCGAGGGGATATTCGAGCAGGTCGAGGAAGAGCCCGTTCGCGTCCAGCACCGCCCCCTTCGGATCGAACTCGATCCGCGCCTGCGAACGATCGATCGCATCGAGCGTGGCGCGACTGCCGGAATCAAACATCTCGGTTTCTCCCTCTGGGCTGGAATACCCCCCAGCGCGTGCAGGACCCGTATGGCAAGTTGCGCTTAATAATCCCTCAATCGCCAAAGACATTTTCCAATGTCTGATCGTCGCAGACACTCGCCTGCCACGCGAATTATTGATCACGAGTACGTTATCCGATGATCCTCAAACAAGAGTTCGGGTTATCTTGAGATAAGATCAAATGATAGCGGAACATAGTCGATCAGGCCGGACGGCAGCGCATCCATTCCCACATACAGGTCGAAAGCACAGTAGATCCGCTCGGTCGGCCCGTGTCGCGGTCCGGACCGTTAGCCTCTTCGCCGAAGTGGTCCTTGGCTTCTGGCAAGGCCTCGCGGCGAAGGACCATCGACTACCAACGCCGACCCGGCGAGATCCGTCGCCGTCCTCGGCGATCCCTAGACACCGGACGGACGCGACATCCGGCGCCCGTTCGCCGCACCCCAGACGAGCGGACGGGACGAGGTTTCGGCCGGGATGAAGCTTGGCCGCGGGTGCGTGCGTTGTCGTCACGAATCCCGAGCCTTTCCGCCCCGTGAGATCGCAATGACCCGACACACGACCGCTACTTCCCTCCTGACCGCCCTCGCCGTCGGTACGGCTCTGGGCGGATCTCCCGCCCGCGCGCAACCGGCCCCCGGGGGCACGCCGACCGGCAACGTGCCGGCCGGAGATGCGCTGACGAAGGTCGCGAGCTTCGAGCATCAGGTCACCGGCGTCACCGTGTCGAAGGACGGCCGGATCTTCGTCAATTTTCCGCGATGGACCGAGGACACCGAGGTGTCCGTCGCCGAGGTGAAGGACGGCAAGGTGGTGCCGTTCCCCGATGCCGCCTGGAATTCCTGGCGCAACGCGAAGAAGGGCGAGGTCTCGGCCAAGGATCATTGGGTCTGCGTGCAGAGCGTGGTCGCGAGCCCGGACGGCAACCTCTGGGTCCTCGATCCCGCCGCCCCCGCCATGGGCGCCCTGGTGCCGGGCGGCGCGAAGCTCGTCGAGATCGACCTCCGGACGAACCAGCCTGCCCGCACCATCGCGTTCGACGAGACGGTGGCGCCGCAGGGCTCCTATCTCAACGACGTGCGCTTCTCGCCCGATGGCAGGACCGCCTACCTCACGGATTCGGGGGCCAAGGGCGCCCTCGTGGTGGTGGACCTCGCCAGCGGCAAGGCCCGCCGCGTCCTCGACGGCGATCCCTCGACGCAAGCGGACAAGGGCGTGACCGTGACCTACGACGGCAAGCCCCTGCGCCGGCCGGACGGGCGCGGCGTCGAGTTCGCGGCCGACGGCATCGCCCTCTCGCCCGACGGCCGGACCCTCTATTGGCAGGCGATCAAGGGCAAGACCCTCTACAGCCTGCCGACGGAAGCCCTGGCGGAGGGCGTCACCACGGCCCTGATGCCGACGGCGCTCGCCGACAAGAGCCTCTCGGGCAAGATCGAGACCGTGGGCGAGAACGGCCCGGCGGACGGGCTGATCATTTCCCGGACGAATGGGCGGATGTACATCACCTCGCCCCAGGACGATTCCATCAAGGTACGCGACCTTTCCGCCAAGGGCGGCGCGACCGCCACCCTGATCAAGGACGCGCGCCTGCGCTGGCCCGACACCTTCGCGGAGGGCCCGGACGGAACCCTCTACGTCACCACCTCGCGAATCCAGGATTCGGCCTTCTACAAGCCCGACGCGCCGGCGGCCTTGCCGACGGACCTCTGGAGCTTCAAGCCCGCCGCCCCGGACGCCACCGGCTCCACCCGGCCGGCGCGCTGACCCCGACGACCGGGCGGCCTCACGGGGCCGCCCGCCGCTTCCTCGAACCCAGGGCGACGATGCACCGACGTACCTTCCTCGGCCGGGCCGCCCTCGGCCTCGCCCTGACCGCGATCCCGAGGGCGGCCGCCGCCGCACCGGTCCTGCACGTCGACGATCCGGACTTCGCGGCCGTGGTCGATCGCGACGCGCGCCTCACGTCCCTGTATTCCGAGGGACGCTGGTGCGAGGGGCCATGCTACGCGCGTCACCTCGGCGGCCTGGTCTTCAGCGACGTGCGGTCCAACCGGATGTTGCTCATCGGCGACGACGGGAAGACCAGAACCTTCCGCGACCCGTCCGACAACGCCAACGGCAACACCCTCGACGCCAAGGGACGCCTGGTGACCTGCGAGCACCGGGGCCGGCGCGTGGTGCGGGCCGAGGCCGACGGGTCCCTCACGGTCCTGGCCGACCGTTACGGGGGGCAGCCCCTGAACTCGCCCAACGACGTGGCGTTGGCGCCCGACGGCGCACTCTGGTTCACCGATCCGATCTTCGGCATCTCCATGCCGGACGAGGGCATCGTGCGCGAACCGGCGCAGGCCGCGCGGCGGGTCTATCGCATCGACCCCGACGGCACGCTCACGGGCATGAGCGACGCCCTCGACCAGCCCAACGGCCTCGCCTTCAGTCCGGACGGGCGCCGCCTCTACGTCAGCGAGACCGGCGCCTCCCTCAACCCTGAAGGCGCCCGCGCCATCCTGGCGTTCCCCGTCGAGAACGGGCGCACGCTCGGGGCCCCGAGCACCTTCGCCACCCTGGACGCGGGCGTGCCCGATGGGCTCGCGGTGGATGCGGACGGGCGTGTCTACGCCGCGTGCGGCGACGGCGTCCGGGTCTACACGCCGGACGGACGGCGCCTCGGCCGCATCGCCACCGCCACGGATGCCGCCAACGTCACCTTCGGCGGCCCCGACGGCCGCCGCCTCTTCATCGCGTCCGGCCCCGCTATCCTGGCCATCGACCTTCGGGTCCGCGGCGCCGCCCACGGCTGAGCTCTCATCCCCTTCGAACACCCGAGACCCATCATGACCCTCGCCCGACGCGACCTCCTCGCCGCCGGCCTCACCGGGGCCGCTCTGCTGCCCGCCTCCGGTGCGACGGCGAAATCCGAATCCGGCGCTCACGAGTCAAAAACCGGTGCCGTGACGACGGACCGGACGCCAGCGGGCCTCGAACTCGCCTTCGTGGCCGATGCGCCCTCGACGCCGACGGGCCTCGCCATCGCGCGCGGCGGCCGCGCCTTCATCATGATGCCGCGCTTCGACGCCAAGGTGCCCTACACCGTGGGCGAGGTCCTGCCCGGCGGGGCCGTGCGGCCCTATCCCGATCTGGAAACCAACCAGCCCGATCCGGACAAGGCGCAGACACGCTTCTTCCACGTTCCCAACGGCGTGTTCGACCGGGACGACACCCTGTGGCTCCTCGATGCCGGACTGCCGGACGGCTCGGGGCCGCCGGTGAAGGGCGGCGCCAAGCTGGTGCAGATGGACATCGTCGGCAACCGCATCCTGCGGGTGGTGCCGCTGGAATCCGGCATCGCCCCGACCTCGTCCCTCAACGACCTGCGCATCGACATCCGGGACGGGTACGCCCGCGCCTACATCACCGACCAGGGCCAGGACGGGGAGGGCGCGCTCCTCGCCGTCGACCTCGCCACCGGGCGGGTGGTGCGGCGCCTGCACGGGCACGCCAGCACCAAGTCGCAGAAGGGGCTGACGAAGTTCGTCGAGGGGCGCGCCGTCGTCCAGCGCAAGGGCGATGCCCCGCCCCGTCCGGTCCAGGGCGGCGCCAACGGCATCGCGCTCTCCCCCGACGGGCGGCGCCTGTACTACGCCCCCCTCATCGGCCGGCACCTCTACGCCGTCGACACCGCCGCCCTGCTCGACCCGCAGGTCACCGATGCCGGGGTGGCGGCCGGGGTCGACGATCTCGGCGAGAAGGGCATGACCGGCGGCCTGACCACGGATTCGAAGGACCGGGTGTACCTCGCCCTGCAGGAATTCAACGCGGTGGGCCGGCGCAGCCCCGACGGCACCGTCGAGATCCTAGCCGCCGACCCGCGCCTGATCTGGGCCGACACATTCTGGATCACCCCCGACCGCTGGCTCCACATCTCGGCCGCCCAGGTGAACCGCCGGCCGGAATACAACAACGGGACCGATCGGCAGGCGCCGCCCTACGCGATCCTGAAGATCCGGATCGACGCCGACCCGGCGTGAGGGGAGACGCCGGCTCCTTCCCGGCCATCGGGGGTGGAGCCGGCAGGGTACCTATTTCAGGGTCTTGAGGTAGGCGACGACGTCGTTGATCTTCTTGTCGTCGGGATAGCCGGCGAAGACCATCTTCGTTCCAGGCACCTTGGCCTTGGGATTCTTCAGCCACTCGTGCAGATTGGCGTCGTCCCAGGTGATCCCCGAGCCCTTGAGGGCGGCGGAGTAGTTGTAGCCCTCGTAGGTTCCGGCGGCGCGGCCGACGACACCGACGAGATTGGGGCCGACCCCGTTCTTGCCGGCCTGATGGCAGGCCTTGCAGGGGGCGAACGCCTTCTCGCCCGCCGCGGCGTCACCCATGTCCTGCGCATGCGCGCCGAGCGAGAGCGCAAGTGTCAGGACCGTGCCGAGAACGATTGGCTTCATGGTTTCCCCCATCGCGATGGATAGGGACTCGTAACTATGGCGCGGGACGACCGGACGTAGGGCCGGCCATCGGCCTGCGACACCTTGTCGGTTCCCAGGCGGGATTAGACCAGGTGCCGGGATCGTGTCGCCTCTCCGATCATGGACGGCCCGGCCGTCCGGACGGCGCACCGGGCGATTTCCGCCTGCCCCGATGTCCGGACCGCCCGGCCACGACCGGCTCCGGAGCGATAGAGGCCTCGCAGAAAACCCTCAGAGGGTGACCATGCCGCCCGTCACGGCGATCATGGCGCCGCTCATGTAGCTACCCTCGTCGGAGGCGAGGAGCACGTAGGCGCCCGCGAGTTCCGCCGGCTGGCCGGGGCGTCCGGCGGGGGTCATCGAGCCGAACTTTTCCACCTGCTCGGTGTACATGGTCGAGGGGATCAGGGGCGTCCAGATCGGCCCCGGCAGCACCGCGTTGGCGCGGATGCCGCGCGCGCCCAGGATCCGGGCGAGGTTGGCGGTCATGTTGGTGATGGCCGCCTTGGTGGACGAGTAGGCGAGCTGCTGCTCCACGGGGGTCTTGGCGTTCACCGAAGCGGTGTTGATGATCGACGCCCCGGCCTTGAGGTGCGGCGAGGCGGCCTTGAGGATGTAGAACATCGCGTGGACGTTGACGGCGTAGTGCCGGTCCCAATCGGCGATCTCGATCTCCTCGAGGGTGTCGGCGAGTTTCTGGAACGCGGCGTTGTTCACCACGATGTCGAGGCGGCCGAGCTCGGAAACGGTCTTGTCGACCAGGGCCGCGCAATGTCGGTGGTCGGCGACATCGCCCGGCAGCAGAACCACGCGGCGGCCGGCACGCTCGACCCAGGCGGCGGTGTCCCGGGCGTCGTCGTGCTCGTCGAGGTAGCTGAGCGCGATGTCGGCGCCTTCGCGGGCATACGCGATGGCGACCGCCCGGCCGATGCCGCTGTCGCCCCCCGTGATGAGCGCGACCTTTCCGGTGAGCTTGCCCGACCCCCGGTAGCTCTCCTCGCCGTGATCCGGCTTGGGGGTCATCTCGGCGGACCGGCCCGGATAGGGAATCGGCGGCTGCGGGAAGGGGGGCTTGGGGTAATCGACCATGCGGGCTCTCGTCGCTCGGGGCCCCGGGGGGCCGTCCACGGGACAAGCGCCCTGCCCCGGCCTGGTTCGCGGGGCCGAAGGTCACACCAATCCACGTTACACGAGCGACGGCTGTCTCGGCGCTGCGCTCACTCGCTCCAGCGGAGCGCTGCGGCGGAGGCCAGGGTCCCGACGACGCCGGCGATGAGGCTGAGGGCGGCGAGGATGGCCAGCGGCGTCGTGAACGGCACCGTGCCGCCGAGCGCCGCCTCGCTCGCCGAGACGCCGAAGATCAGGGTCGGGATCATCAGGGGCAGCACCAGGACGGCGAGGATGAGGCCGCCGCGCCGGATCGAGGCCGTCAGGGCCGAGCCGACGGCGCCGATGAAGGTCAGGGCCGGGGTGCCGACCAGCAGCGTCAGGCTGGTGGCCGCCATGGCCGTGCCGTCGAGCGCCACGAGGAGGCCGAACAGGGGGACGGCGAGCGCGAGGGGCAGGCCGGTGGTGAGCCAGTGGGCCAGCACCTTGGCGAGCACCACGAGTTCCATGGGCACGGGCGCGCCGGTCATCAGGTCGAGGGAGCCGTCCTCCTCGTCGGCCTGGAACAGGCGGTCGAGGCCGATGAGGGTGGCGAGCACTGCGGCCAGCCACAGGATGGCCGGCCCGATCCGCGACAGCAGGTTGAGGTCGGGCCCCAGCGCGAACGGCACCACGGCGACGATCATGAGGAAGAACACGAGGGAGAGCGCCCCCGAGCCGCCGACCCGGGCGGCCAGCGCGAGGTCGCGGACGACGAGGGCCTTCAGGGCGCGCATCACCACCACACGTCTCCGGTCGCAGCGTCGGACGGCGTCGCCGCCGCCTCGCTCCTGGCCGCCTCGCTCTTGGCCGCCTCGCTCCTGGCCGCCTCGATGCGCAGTTCGCGCGCGCCCTCCAGGCCCAGCGCCTGGTGGGTCGCCGCGATGACGAGGCCGCCCGTCGCCCGGTGTCGCGCCATCATGCCGGCGAGCACGGCCTGCGAGGCGACGTCGAGGGCCGCCGTCGGCTCGTCGAGGAGCCACAGCGGCCGCCGGCAGACGAGGAGGCGGGCCAGCGCCACCCGGCGGCGCTGGCCCGCCGACAGGTAGGCCACCGGCAGCCGCAACGCGTGGCCGAGGCCGAGTTCCTCCAGGGCCGCGCGCGGGCTCGCGGTGGGCGCGCCCAGGAGATCGCGGGCGAAGGCGAGGTTCTCTTCCGCCGTCAGCGGGCTCTTCAGGCCGTCGCGGTGGCCGACCACGTGCAGGCACTCGGGCAGGGTCGCCTCGCCGACCTCGTGCACGGTGAGCGTCCCCGATTCGGGCTTGAGGCGACCGGCCAGCACGGCGAGCAGGGTCGACTTGCCCGCACCGTTGCGGCCGGTGACCATCAGGGCCTCGCCCGCGCCGAGCGTGAACGACACGTCCGAAAAGATGCGGCGGCCGGAGCGGCGGACGGCGAGGGTCTGGGCGGTCAGCCGCACGGGGGGTCCTGGATCATGAGCCTCGTCGAACCGGCCACGGAACGATGTCGCGCCAGTCGCCGATCCGGTCCATGCGACAAATTCAGAGCCTCGCACCGCTCGGCACCCCGCCCATCGCACGCGGATCGTTCAGTGGCGAGACCCCATGCGCGGAAAGGTCGTCAGACCCTCGCCGCCTGCGTCGGCCCTTCGTGTCTGCGATCCGCCTTCGCCCGCCCACCCACAACCGAAACGTGCTTTTGCCGAGAATCCGTTGTGGAGCGTGAACGAATGGGCTTTCCTCGACCGAGGCGCGCGATCGTTCACACACGGGTGTCAGGCCTGCTCCGACCATCACCTACGCCCAACACGCACGGGACCAGATCGCCCTGCGTACCCTGGATGAGGCTTGGGTGGAGCGGACGATCCTGACCCCGGATGCCGTGGAGCCCGATCCTTTGCATCCGGATCGACGGCGGGCCTTCCGCGCATTGCCCGAACGGGACGGCCGCGTGCTTCGCGTCGTTTATGTGATACGCTCGGCCTCAACCTTTCACGTGATCACAGCATTCCTCGATCGTGGGTGGGGGCCCGGCACGCATGAAATCCCGGTATGACCGTGAGGCGGACGCACTCTACGTGCAGCTCGCCGACGCCACGATCGTCGGGAGCGAGGAAGTGCGTCCGGGCATCATGCTCGATTTCGATGCCGCCGGACGTGTCGTCGGGATCGAGATCCTCGACGCTTCCGAACACGTGGCCGAAGGCGCGGATTTCGCGCACCTCGCCGCGGCGTAGCCCCCTCCCGCCGACGACAGACCCACCGCTCTGTCAGCCCACCGGTAGCGGCCAGTTTCGAAGTGTTCTATACGGGCGTCAGGCTGCGCCGCGCGAGTCTCAGGGCGTCCAAACCGTCCTTCGCGCAACAACCTGTCCGGGCACCCCCGGAGCGGCGCGCGCATTCCAGCGCACCCAGCCGAGCACAGCTTTCGTGGCGCAGGTTATGCCTGCGCGTGTTCGACCAACCGCTCGCGAGGATCATCAACGCCGTGGCATCGCTCGACAGCTTCCAGTCCCGCCAGACCCTCACCGTCGGGGACAAGTCCTACACCTACTACTCAATTCCCCATGCAGAGAAGGCGGGCCTGGCCGACGCCACCGCCCTGCCGTTCTCCATGAAGGTGATCCTCGAGAACCTGCTGCGGTTCGAGGACAACCGTTCGGTGAAGAAGGACGACATCTCCGCCACCGTCGCGTGGCTGGGCAACCTCGGCAAGACCGAGACCGAGATCGCCTTCCGGCCCGCCCGCGTGCTGATGCAGGACTTCACCGGCGTGCCCGCCGTGGTGGATCTCGCCGCCATGCGCGACGCCATGGTGGCGCTGGGCGGCGACCCCCAGAAGATCAACCCCCTGGTGCCCGTCGACCTCGTTATCGACCACTCGGTCATCGTCGACGAGTTCGGCACCCCCAAGGCGCTCGCCGACAACGTGGCGCTGGAATACTCGCGCAACGGCGAGCGCTACACCTTCCTGAAGTGGGGCCAGTCGGCCTTCGACAATTTTTCGGTGGTCCCGCCCGGCACCGGCATCTGCCACCAAGTGAACCTGGAATACCTGTCGCAGACGGTCTGGACGAAGCAGGGCGACGGCGATTCCTTCCCGGTCGCATACCCGGACAGCCTCGTGGGCACCGATTCGCACACCACCATGGTCAACGGCCTCGCGGTGCTGGGCTGGGGGGTCGGCGGCATCGAGGCCGAGGCCGCCATGCTGGGCCAGCCCCTATCGATGCTGATCCCCGAGGTCGTCGGCTTCAAGCTGTCGGGCAAGCTGCCCGAGGGCACCACCGCCACCGACCTCGTGCTCACGGTCACGCAGATGCTGCGCAAGAAGGGCGTGGTCGGCAAGTTCGTGGAGTTCTACGGCCCCGGCCTCGACGACATGGCGGTGGCCGACCGCGCCACCATCTCCAACATGGCCCCCGAATACGGCGCCACCTGCGGCTTCTTCCCCATCGACCGGAAGACCATCGACTTCCTCACCGTCACCAGCCGCACGGACGAGCGCATCGCCCTGGTCGAGGCCTACGCCAAGGCGCAGGGGATGTGGCGCGACGCCCAGACCCCGGACCCGGTGTTCACCGACACCCTGGAGCTCGACATGAGCGACGTGCGTCCGTCGCTGGCCGGCCCCAAGCGCCCGCAGGACCGGGTGCTCCTCGATGCGGCCAAACCCGGTTTCGCCGGCTCCATGGAGACGGAGTTCAAGCGCGCCGCCGACATCGCCACGCGCTACCCGGTGGAGGGCGCCAACTTCGACATCGGCCACGGCGACGTGGTCATCGCCGCCATCACGAGCTGCACCAACACCTCGAACCCGAGCGTGATGATCGGCGCGGGCCTCCTCGCCCGCAACGCCGTGGCCAAGGGCCTGCGCTCGAAGCCCTGGGTGAAGACCTCGCTGGCCCCCGGCTCCCAGGTGGTGGCCGAGTACCTGGAGAGCGCCGGGCTCCAGAAGCCCCTCGACGCCCTGGGCTTCAACCTCGTCGGCTTCGGCTGCACCACCTGCATCGGCAATTCCGGGCCGCTGCCGGCGCCGATCTCGAAGGCCATCAACGACAACGACGTGGTGGCCGCCGCCGTGCTCTCGGGCAACCGCAACTTCGAGGGCCGGGTGAACCCCGACGTCCGGGCGAACTACCTCGCCTCGCCGCCCCTCGTGGTCGCCTATGCGCTCGCCGGCTCCATGCAGATCGATCTCGCCACCGAGCCCCTGGGCAACGGGTCGGACGGCCAGCCCGTCTACCTCCGGGACATCTGGCCCTCGACGGCGGAGGTCGCGGAGTTCATCGAGGCCAACATCACCTCGGCCCTGTTCAAGTCGCGCTACGCCGACGTGTTCGGCGGCGACGATTACTGGAAGGCCGTCGAGGTCACCGAGGCCGAGACCTTCAAGTGGGATTCGACCTCCACCTACGTGCAGAACCCGCCCTACTTCGAGGGCATGACCAAGACCCCGGCCCCCGTCGAGGACGTGGTCGACGCCCGCATCCTGGGTCTCTTCCTCGATTCCATCACCACCGACCACATCTCGCCGGCGGGCAACATCCGGGCGAATTCCCCGGCGGGCGCCTACCTGCAGGAGCATCAGGTCCGGGTGCAGGACTTCAACCAGTACGGCACCCGGCGCGGAAACCACGAAGTCATGATGCGCGGCACCTTCGCCAACATCCGCATCAAGAACCAGATGGTCCGCGACGAGGCCGGCACCGTGGTCGAGGGCGGCTGGACCCTGTTCCAGCCCTCCGGCGAGCGGATGTTCATCTACGACGCGGCGCAGAAGTACCAGGCCGAGGGCACGCCCCTGGTGGTGTTCGCCGGCAAGGAATACGGCACCGGCTCGTCGCGCGACTGGGCGGCGAAGGGCACGAAGCTGCTGGGCGTCCGCGCCGTGGTGGCCGAGAGCTTCGAGCGCATCCACCGCTCGAACCTCGTCGGCATGGGCATCGTGCCCCTGGTGTTCCAGGGCGACACGAGCTGGGAGACCCTTGGCCTCAAGGGCGACGAGACCGTGACGATCCTCGGCCTGTCGGGCGACCTCAAGCCGCGCCAGACCCTGGTGGCCCAGATCACCGCCGCCGACGGCACCAAGCGCGACGTCCCGCTGACCTGCCGGATCGATACCCTCGACGAGCTCGAGTATTATCGGAATGGCGGGATTCTGCCGTACGTACTGCGCTCGCTCGCGGCGTAGGATCGGCAAGCCCTCCGATGAACGAAGGCCCCGCCCGCGAGGACGGGGCCTTTTTCGTCGGGGGCGCTCAGGCCGCCTGCGCGTCCCCGCCCGTGAACTCCCGCCACAGCAGGATTAGCGCCGCCATCACGGCCGGGCCGAGGAATAGCCCCAGCAGCCCGAAGGTCTCGACGCCGCCCAAGATTCCCAGCAGCACCCAGAGGAACGGCAGCTGCGTCGTGCCGCCGATGAGGGCGGGGCGGACGAAGTGGTCGGCCGCGAAGGTGACGACGAAGCCCGCCACCACCACCACCGCCGCCGGAACCACCGAGCCGGCGGCGAGGAGCACCAGGGCGGCGGCGCCGAAGACCAGGGGCGCGCCGAACGGGATCATGGCCGCCACCGCGGTCAGCGCGCCGAGCAGCACCGGGTGCGGCACGCCGGCGAAATAGTAGACGATCCCCAGAACCACGCCCACGCCGAGGCCGACGAGGACGAGGCCGTCCACGGTGCCGTGGACCGACGCCACCATCTGGCGGGCGACCCGCTCGCCGCGCGGGCCGAACAGGCGGGCGCTCGCCGTGAGCACCTGGGCGGTCACGAGCTTCCCGTCTCGGAACAGGAAGAACAGGGCCACGAGGCTGAAGCCGAACAGCACGCTGCGCCGGACGATCTGCGCCCCGAGGCTGCGCGACAGGCCCAGCGCGGTGGACTTGTCGAGGTGGTGCAGGAGGTCGGCGCCCGCCTGCGGATGGCTGAGGTTCGCCGCCCACCACGCACTCGCCTGTGCGCCGAAGGGAACGCGCGAAAGAACCTCCGGCACCGGCAGGCCGGTCTGTTCGGCCGAACGCGCCAGGGCGACGACGTCGTGCGCCTCGCGTGCCGCCTCGATGCCGAGCACCACCAGAGGCAGGAGGAACACCAGGGCGACCCCCAGGGTGAACAGGCTCGGCAGCAGCAGGTTGTGCCGTCCCGGCGGCCAGCGCCGCTCGGCCCGGGCGTAGAGGGGCCACAGGGCGATGGCGAGGATCACCGCCCAGGCCAGGGCCGGCAGGAACGGGTGCAGCACCCAGAGCCCGAGGGCGGCGAGGCCCACCACGAGGAGGATGCGGGCGACGCCCTGCGCCCGCGGCGTCAGGGCACCGGGCGGAGGGGGAGCCGGCGCCGGATCGGCGGTGCGAGGGGGAAGGGGCATGGATGGGAAAGCCTCGGAGGACGGCGGCGCCCGCGGCGGACGGCCGAGCCCTCATCTAGGCCGCCGACGCTGTGTGCGGAATGACCCCGCGCTCACGATCCGGAGGCCGCCCCGGGCAAGCGGCACGGTTGCCCGGTCTACCCCCCTCGTGTAAGGGACCGCCTTCATCTTTCGGGGACGGCGCGCGGCGTCGTCCGGCAGGGCATGCTGCGCGACCGGGGGCACCGGGCATCATGGGCCGGCCTCGAGGTCCGCCCCACGTCGGCGCGGAACGGGGCGGCGGGATATCCAGCAAACACGGCGAGAACGCATGTCCGACCTGACCCAGACCGCCACCTTCGACCGCGTCGCGGAAATCATCGCCGACACCGCCGACATCCCGCGCGACACCATCACGCCGGAGAGCCACGCCATCGACGATCTCGGCATCGACAGCCTCGCCTTCCTCGATATCGCCTTCGCGGTGGACAAGGCCTTCGGGATCAAGCTGCCCCTCGAGCGCTGGACCCAGGAGGTCAACGAGGGCAAGGTCCCGGCCGAGGAATACTTCGTCCTGAAGAACCTCTGCGCCCGCATCGACGCCCTCGTGGCCGAGAAGGCCGCCAAAGCCTCCTGAAGCCGCCGGAACCTCAGCCATGCGGCTCGAATATTTCGAGATGATCGACGCGGTCACGGTCCTCGACCGGGCCGCCGGCCGGATCGAGGCCATGGCTCGGGTGCCCCTGGAGAGCCCAGTCTTCGAGGGGCACTTCCCCGGCCACCCCCTGGTGCCGGGCGTGCTGCTCACCGAGACCATGGCGCAGGCCTCGGGCTACCTCATCCTGGCCCATCTCGACTTCCGCCAGATGCCGTTCCTCATGGGCGTGGACAAGGCGCGGTTCCGCGCCTTCGTCGGGCCCGGCGCCGAGCTCGCCGTGGAGGCGAGCCTGGAGCATGACGGCTCGGGCTACGCCGTGACCAAGGCGGCCATCCGGCACGACGGCAAGCCGCTCTGCAACGCCGAACTGCGCTTCCGCACCATGCCGTTCCCCGACGGCCTCGACGCGCCCATGCGGGCGCGGGCGCAGCGGATCGGCCTCCTGGCTCTCGCGGGGCTCACGACGGAACCGGAGCCAGCATGAACGACGTCGTCGTCACCGGCCTCGGTCTCGTCTCCTGCGCGGGCGAGGGCATCGCGGCCCATCTCGACGCCCTGGACGCCGGCGCCCCGGCCCGGACGGACACCGAGCGCTTCGCCCCCTACACGGTGCATCCCGTGGCGCCGCTGGCGCTGGACGGGCAGATCCCGAAAAAATCCGACCAGCGCCAGATGGAGCCGTGGCAGCGCCTCGGCGTCTACGCCGCCGGCCTCGCCCTCGATTCGGCGGGCCTGAAGGGCAACGCGGCCCTGAAGGGCGCCATGCACCTCGTCGTGGCCTGCGGTGGCGGCGAACGCGACACGGAGGTGGACGGGGCGATCCTGACGGGGCTTCGCGACGCCGCGGACCCGGGCGCCTACCTCAACGAGCGCCTGCTCAACGACCTGCGCCCGACCCTGTTCCTCGCCCAGCTCTCGAACCTGCTCGCCGGCAACATCGCCATCGTGCACGGGGTCACGGGCGCGTCCCGCACCTTCATGGGCGAGGAGGCCGCCGGCACCGATGCCCTGCGCATCGCCCAGGCCCGCATCGCCTCGGGCCAGGTCGACTGCATGCTCGTGGGCGGCTCCTACAGCGCCGAGCGGCCGGACGTGATGGTGGTCCACGAGATGGGCGGATACCTGCGCGCCAAACCCTTCCGCCCGGTGTTCTCCCGAGAGAGCGAAGGGGAGGGCGGGTTCATCCTCGGCAGCGGCGCCGCCTTCCTGGTCCTCGAATCGGCGGATCACGCTCGCGCCCGCGGCGCGAAGGCGCTCGCCCGGCTCATGCCGGTGCACAGCGACCGCACCCGCCGCGCCCCCGGCGCCACGGCGCGGAGCGTCGAGACCCTGTGGCGCGACGCCGGATTCGAGGCCCCCGACCACGTCCTCTCCGGCGCCACGGGCGTCGGCGGGATCACGGCGGAGGAGGGCGCGGCCCTCGGCCGCCTCGCGCCCGGCATCCCCGTGACGGCGCTCGGCGACGTCACCGGCCACACGCTCGAAGTGACGGCGCCCTTCGGCGCGGCCCTGGCGGCCGGGCTGGTGGCGCAGGGTCGGGCCCGCGAGGTCGCCGTCACCACCATCGGCCACCGCCGCGGCGAGGGCGTACTCCGCGTCTGTGCGGCCTGATGGACGGCACTGGGATTTCACCCGAGTGGCTGCCAGGGTTCAGAGTTCTCTCGGGCAGCGCAGGTCCCCTCTCCTGGAAGGAGAGGGACAGGGTGAGGTGTGTGACCCTTTCGGAGAGTTCGCACACCTCACCCCAACCCTCTCCTTTCAGGAGAGGGAGCCCCGTTGCGCATCGCCCCTTGAAGCCGGGTGCCGTCCGTAACCCGCTGCCCCGACGACGGCGAGAACGCGACATGCGTTCGGATTCGGTAGGTCACGTGGGGGAGAGCGGTACCCCGGCCCCAGGCCCCAAGATCCGTGAAACGGTGTAGAACGGCGCGATGACGAACGCTTCCTTTCGCGACAGCAAGGGCCGCCCCCTGGTGGCGGTCACGGGCCTCGGCATCGTGACGTCCCTCGGCCAGGGCCAGGCCGACAATTGGGCGGCCCTCACCGCCGGGCGCTCGGGCATCCACACCATCGCGCGCTTCCCCACGGAGGGCCTGCGCACCCGCATCGCCGGCACCGTCGATTTCCTCGACACCGATCCGCTCGTCGCCCCCGCCCTGTCGCAGCGCTTCGCCGAAGCCGCCGCCGAGGAGGCCGTCGCGCAATCCGGACTCGGTCCGAAAGGCGACTTTCCCGGTGCGCTGTTCATCGCCGTGCCGCCCGTCGAGATGGAATGGCCCCAGCGCCGGGCCATGGCGGTGGCGTCGGGCCAGGACGGGCCGATCACCTACGCCGACCTCCAGCGCGCTGCCGCCAGCCGCCGCTTCGACGCGTGGCACGACCTCTTCATCTTCGGCACCGTGGCGGAGAACATCGCCGACCGGTTCGGCAACCGGGGCTCGCCCATCTCGCTCTCCACCGCCTGCTCGTCGGGGGCCACCGCGATCCAGCTCGGCGTCGAGGCGATCCGCCGGGGCGAGGTGACGGCGGCCCTGTGCATCGGCACCGACGGCTCGGTGAACCCCGAATCCCTGATCCGCTTCTCCCTGCTCTCCGCCCTTTCCACCCAGAACGACCCGCCGGAGGGCGCCTCGAAGCCGTTCTCGAAGAACCGCGACGGCTTCGTCATGGGCGAGGGCGCCGGCGCCCTGGTGCTGGAGGACGCCGAATCCGCGCGGGCGCGGGGGGCAAAGATCCTCGGCTACGTCCTCGGCTGCGGCGAGAAGGGCGACGGCTTCCACCGCACCCGCTCCAGCCCCGACGGCGCGCCCGGCATCGCGGCGATCCGCGCGGCCCTCGACGATGCGGGCGTCGGCCCCGACGCCATCGACACCGTCAACGCCCACGGCACCTCGACGCCGGAGAACGACAAGATGGAGGCCATGGGCTGCGCCGCCGTGTTCGGGGCGCGCATCGGCCGCCTGCCGATCTCGTCAAACAAGTCGATGATCGGCCACACCCTGACGGCGGCCGGGGCCATCGAGGCCGTGGTCTCGCTCCTCACGATCACGCACGGCCGCATCCCGCCGACCATCAACTACCTGGTGCCGGACCCGGCGATCCCGCTGGACGTGGTCGCCACCGCCCGCGACGCGCGGGTGTCCCGCGTGCTCTCGAACTCCTTCGGCTTCGGCGGGCAGAACACCTGCCTCGTGCTCGGGGACGAGCCCGCATGAGCACCCGCATCCTCGTCACCGGCGGCGCGTCCGGCCTCGGCGCCGCCCTGGTGCGGGCGCTCGTCGGCGCCGGCCACGACGTCGCCTTCACCTACCGCTCGTCGGCGCCCGCCGCCGAGGCCCTGGTGGCCGAGCTGGCGGCCGCCCATCCCGACCGCGCGGTGACGGCCCACGCCCTCGACCTCGCCGACCGCGACGCCCTCGAGGCGTTCTGCGCGGACCACGAGGAGGCGGGCTTCTACGGCCTCGTCCACAATGCCGGGCAATCCTCCGACGCGCTGGCGGCCATGCTCGATCAGGACCGGGCGGAAGCCGCCATGCAGGTGAACTTCTGGTCCCTGACGCGGCTGGCCAAATCCCTGGTGCGCGGCATGATCCGGGCGCGCTCGGGCCGCATCGTCGCCATCGGCTCGGTGGCGGCGCTGCGGGCGAACCCCGGCAACGCCGCCTACGCGGCGAGCAAGGGCGCGCTCATCGCCTATTGCCGGACGCTCGCCATCGAATCGGCCAAGCGCGGCGTGACCGTGAACGTCATCGCGCCGGGCTTCATCGACACCGGCATGATGGCCCCCTACGCCGCCCACCGCGCCGGCATGGAGCGCCAGATCCCCGCCGGGCGCTTCGCCCGTCCGGAAGAGGTGGCGGCGCTCGCCGTCTTCCTCATGGGGGCGGGGGCCGCCTACGTCACCGGCGCGGTCCTGCCCGTCGATGGCGGTCTGACGGCGATGATGGGCGTGCACCGCTCCTGAAGCCCGCCATGCGCCTGCCCCTCATGCTGATCGCCCTGGTCCTGGCGGGACCCGCCCACGCCGTGGAGGCCTTCCGGGTCGACGGCCTGCCGCGGGGCGAGGGCCTGACGATCCGCGAGACGCCGGACGCCGCCGCCCCGTCCCTCGGGCAGGTGCCGGCCGGCGCGCGCCTGCGCGGCTTCGGTTGCACCAGCGACACCCCGAGCGGCCTGACCTGGTGCCGGGTCAAGGCCGGCCCACTCCTGGGCTGGGCGCGCCGACGCTACCTTGCGCCGGATTGAACAATGTCCCGGCCGCGACCCCTTTAAGCTTCCTTTACCATAGTTGAGCAAAGTCCGACCCGAAGGACAGGCCGCCACCACGGCGCCGTGCCTTCAGCCGGACGGCGCATGTTCCTGTTCACCACGCCCCCCGCCACCGCCCGCGACACCGGCTCCGCCCGGGATGCGGGCACGCGCGCGGCGTCGGGCACGGCCTCGGGCGCCGGTTCGGCCGTCGTCGAGGCGATCCGGGACGGGGCGCAGAGCTCCGGGGTGGGCTTCGACTACCTCCTGGCGACGGCCCAGCGCGAATCCGCCCTCAATCCCACGGCCAAGGCCGGGACCTCCTCGGCCACGGGCCTGTTCCAGTTCATCGAGCAGACCTGGCTCGGCACCATGAAGAACGCCGGGCCGAAGCTCGGCCTCCAAACCTACGCCGACGCCATCACGACGCGCCCCGACGGCACCTACACGGTGGCCGACCCGGACGCACGCCAGACCATCCTCGATCTGCGCCGCGACCCCAAGACCGCCGCGACCCTGGCGGGCGCCCTGACCCAGCGCAACGGCGAAGCCCTGACGGCGGCTTTGGGCCGCGAACCCACGGGGGGCGACCTCTACGCCGCCCACGTCCTCGGGGCCCGCGGGGCCGCCGCCCTCATCAACACCGCCCAGGCCAGCCCGGCCCGCGTCGCCGCCCTCGACATGCCGGAGGCGGCCGCCGCCAACCGCAACCTGTTCTACGACAAGACCGGTCGGGCACGGGGAGCCGCCGAACTCTACGCCCTCCTGTCGACGGCCCGCACCACGGCGGGTCCCGTGGGCGCGTCTCCGGCCCAGGCGGGCGGATCGGCGCCTGCGAGCCCCATCGTGCTGCCCGAGGCTCCCACCGCCTACGCCTCCCTCGACGGGGGCCTGCGCTCCCTGTTCCAGACCGACAAGCGCCAGGGCGCCATCTCGGAGGGGGTGGCCAAGCTCTGGCAAGGCAGAGCCGCGTCGGAGCAGGGCCGGGCCGTCACCGACGGCCGACCCGCGCCGACCTACTTCCCGCGCTCGGACGGCACGGCGGACACCGTCCTGCCCGCGACAGCACCGGCGCCGACGGCGGCGGCGGCCCCCACGGCCCCCCCCGTCACCCTGGCGGCGCAGACCTCGACGCTCGCATCCGGCCCCGCCCTCGTGGACGCGCCGCTGCCGCCGCGGCGGCCGGCCGAGTTCACCACCGCCTCGGTCGCCCGGACCGGCGCCCCCCTCGATTCCTCCCTCTTCACCGCCCGGAGCGGCCCATGATCATCCGCCAGTTCCTCGCCCTGACGCAGCACGCCTCGGCCGCGCGCCGGGCGGAGGCGGCCGGCGCCCTGGTGCGGGCCACCCTGCACGGCGGCCTCGCCCCCGATACGGCGGGCGAGACCGAGGCCACGATCCTCGCGCTCCTCGACGATCCCGCCCCCATGGTGCGCCGGGCGCTGGCCGAAGCCTGCGCGGCGAGCGCCACCGCGCCGCGCTCCCTCGTGGTGGCCCTGGCCGGGGACCTGCCGGACATAGCCGGCATCGTCCTCAGGCGCTCCCCCGTCCTCACGGATGCCGACCTCGTCGACGGCGTCGCCATCGGCTGCGAGGCCACGCGCCGGGCCATCGCCGAGCGGCGCGACCTGTCGCACGCGGTGGCGGGCGCCATGGCGGAGATCGCCGGCCCCGTCGCCCTCACGGCCCTGGTGGGCAACCACAGCGCCGGCGTCACCACCGGAAGCCTCCTGCGCCTCGTAGCCCGCCACGGCGACGACGCGGCCTTGCGCGAGGCGGTGCTGGCGCGGCCCCACCTTCCCCTCGAAGTCCGCCAGGCCTGCACGGACCGGGTCGCCGAATCCCTGGCGCGCCTCGCCGTGGCGTCGGGCTGGCTGACGCCCGCCCGGGGCGAGCGAGCCGGCCGCGAGGCGCGCGAGCGCGCGACCCTGGCCTTCAGCGTCGGTGCCCACCCCATCGATCTCGCCCGCCTCGTCGCCCACCTGCGCCGGCACGGCCAGCTCAACGCCGGCCTGATCCTGCGGGCGATCCTGTCGGGCCACATGCCGTTCGCCGAGACGGCCCTCGCCGACCTCGCCGGCCTCCCGGCGGGACGGGTCGCGGGCCTCATGCACGAGGGGGCCAACGCCGCCTACGCCGCCCTCCACCGCAAGGCCGGACTGCCCGAGCCCCTGCTGCCGGCCTTCACCGCCGCCCTCTCGGCCTGGCGCGAGGCCGGCCGGGGCGAGACCGCCGCCCACGGCGCCGCCCTGTCGCGCCTCATGATCGAGCGGGCCCTCACCGCCTGCGAGAGCATGCCCTTCGCCGAGGCCCAGGGCGTGATGGCGCTGCTCGCCCGCTTCGAGGCGGAAGCGGCCCGCGACGCCGCGCGTACGCGGACCCGGACGATGACCGAGCGCGCGGCCCTGGCGCCCCCGGCGGCGACGGATTTCCCCGAGGCGCGGATCTTCGGCATGCCGGCGTTCGACGGGCTCCTCTCCGGCCCGCAGGATTTCGACACGACGGACGTCGACGCGCAGCCCCTCGACCTGCGGGCGGTCGAGTCGGAGATCCTCGACGCCGAGTGGCGCGAGGCGCAGCAGCAGGTCCCGCCCGTTCCGCAGCACGCGGCCGCCATGAGCCGGATGCTTCGGGAGACCGCCGAGATCACCGGCCACCGGGAGCCCCCCGCGGCCGCGGTCGACCCTTCGGAGACCGCGCCGCGCCCGGAGACGCAACCCACCTGGGGGAGGCCGACGGCCTCGGAGCAGCACGCGCCCCTGGACCTCGGGGACATGGCCCTCGCGGATTCGAACGACGCGGACTCGGAGCTTGGGGACTCGGAGCTTGCGGATCTGCCGGAGGCGCCCGAAGCCCCGGAGAGCCGCGAAGCCCCGCCGGCCCTCGGGCCCATCGCCGACGGCGACGCCGCGTCCGCCTCGACCGACATCCCGGACGCCGTCGCGGCCGAGGACGCGCCCGTCGCGTCCCGGAGCGATCCCGTCGGCCTCATCCTCGAAGCCCTGCCGCGCGCGATCCTGGCGCAGTTCCAGGAGGACCGGGCGGAAAAGCAGCGGGCGGCCGAGCGTGCGGACGAGGCCGCCCGCGCCGCGACCGTCGCGGATATCCTCGACACGATCCCGAACGCCCTGGTGGCGAGCTACCGCGCCGACCGGGAGCGCGTCCGCCTCGCGGCCTGAGGCGTCGGCCGACGTACCGGGGAACCGGCGCCTCGGCCGAACGGCAGACCGTCCCAGGCGTCAGCCGAACTGCTCGCGCAGGATCCGCTCGTCGAGGCTGTGGCCGGGGTCGTGCAGGAGCACGAGGTTGGTGGCGTGGTCGAGCCAAGTCTCCACGGTGGCGACCCGGCGAAACTCCGTGTGGTCGGCCACCGCCGCCACGGGCCGGTGCTCGGCGTCGAGCACCTCGATGAAGATGCGGGCGTGATCGGGCAGGAGGGCCCCGTGCCAGCGGCGCGGGCGGAAGGACGAGATCGGCGTCAGCGCCAGCAGGCGGGCGTTGAGGGGCAGGATCGGGCCGCCCACGGACAGGTTGTAGGCGGTGGAGCCGGCCGGCGTCGCCGCCAGAACCCCGTCGGCGATGAGTTCGGGCAGGCGCACGTGGCCGTCGACGGAGATCCGCAGCTTCGCCGTCTGATGGGTCTGGCGCAGCATGTAGACTTCGTTGAGAGCCCGCGCCCGGTGTCGGCGCCCCTCCGTGTCCACGGCCTCCATCAGCAGCGGATGGATGCGGCTGCGCTTGGTGTTCTCCAGCCGTTCGAGGAGGTCCTCCTCGCGGTACTCGTTCATGAGGAAGCCGACGGTGCCGCGGTTCATGCCGTAGATCGGCGTGCCGGCATCCATGAAGCGGTGGAGCGCCTGGAGCATGAGGCCGTCGCCGCCCAGCGCCACCACCACGTCCGCCTCCTCGGGCGGCACGTGGTCGTAGCGGCGCATCAGGGCGTCGGCCGCCTGGCGCGCATCCGGCGTCGGGCTCGCGATGAACGCGATCGTGTTGAAACGCCGCGACATGAACCCTCGTCCGTCCTGTTGACCCAACCACGCTCGGCGTCGCATCGCGCCACGGGACGCGCCGGTGGCCGGCACACCCGCCGCTGCGCGATCACGAGACCCATCGCTGGAGGACCCATAGCATGGAGCGTCCACTCCTCGTCTACACCACCTTCCCGGATGCCGAGATGGCGCTCGCCGTCGGCGAGGCCCTGGTGCGCCTGCGTTTGGCGGCCTGCGTCAACGTGCTGCCGGGGATGCGCTCGGTCTATGCTTGGAAGGGCGCGGTGGAGCGGGCCGACGAGGTGGTGGCCCTGATCAAGAGCCGCGAGGCCCTGGCCGAGCCGCTCAGTGCCGCCCTCAAGGAACGCCACCCCTACGAGACGCCGATCATCCTACATCTTCCGGTGGTGGGCGCCGACCCGGACACGGCGGCGTGGATCGCCGAAGAGACGGATCAGGCCCCGTTCAGCGGGTAGCTCCGGCCCTTCCACACGGCGGCGCCGGCGGCCTTGCGGCGCAGGAGCACGTTCCACTGGATCGCCAGGGCGACGGCGACGGCGACGGGATGCAGCGGGATCGTCACGAGGGGCTCGCGCATGGCGCGCGTGATCGCGGCGCGCGTGCCGAGGGAGAACAGGAAGGCGACGAGCGCGAGGGCCGCCGCCCCGGGCGCGACGAGGCCGAAGCCGAACAGGACCAGCAGCAGCACCGGCAGGATGTGGGCGGTGAACAGCAGCCCGGTCCAGACGGGCAAGGCGCGCGGCGTCGCCATGCCCTCGTGGGCGTTCTTCGAGAAGCCGGCCCAGCACTCGCGCCAGGTCCGGTACATCCGGCAGGTGGCGAGCGCGTGCCCGGCCACGAGATCGGTGCGGTGGCCCGCCCCGCGCAAGGTGCGGGCCAGCAGCACGCCGTCGTGGAGGAAGCCCCGGATGGCGCCGTGCCCGCCGGTGGCGGCGTAGACCGACCGGTCGACGAGGACGAGCTGGCCGCAGGCAGCCCCGAGGGACGCGCGGAGGGAGGCGCGCATCATCGGCACCGGCAGGTAGCCCACGAGGAGGAAGCCGATCATCGGCACCGTGAGCCATTCGCCGAGCGTCCCCATGCGCTGACGCGGCACCGCGCTGACGAGGGCGGACTCCGTGCGGACGGCGTAGGCGGCCAGCGCCGCCGCCGCCGCCGGCGCTAGGGTCACGTCGGCGTCGATGAACAGCAGGTGCGCCCCGCGTGCCGCCCCGGCCAGCACGGCGCAGGCGTGATTCTTCCCCGTCCAGCCCTCGGCCAGGGGCGGGATCGCCACGAGCCGCAGGCGCGGGTCGGTGGCGGCGATGTCGCGCACGATGGCGGCGGTGGCGTCGGTGGAATGGTCGTCGCCCACCAGCACCTCGATGGCGACGCCCGTGCTGGCGAGCGCCGCCCGCACGGTGTGGGCGATGGTGGCGGCCTCGTCCCGGGCCGGGATGAGGATCGACACGCGGGGCGCTTCGTTGTCAGCGCCCGGCTGATGGGATTCAGACGTCGGCGATGGGGCGCCGTGAGCCGCGACCGCCCCCCTCTCCTGCAAGGAGAGGGCTGGGGTGAGGTGTGGGACATCTCCGGACAATCCACACACCTCACCCTGTCCCTCTCCTGGAAGGTGTGGGGACCCGTGACTCCCGCCCGACGCCGGAAGGCGAGCGGTGTCGGGCACCGGCGTGCGCAGGGCGAACAGGTTCACGGCGGTGAGAATAACCGGCAGGAGGGCAAGCAGCACCGAAGCGATCGCGAGGGCGAGGATCACAGTGTGCGGTCTTTCTCGCGCAACAGATCTTCCTCGACTCGGTGGGCGGGCTCGAAGCGGCGCCCCGTCAGGGCCGCGCGCAGGCGCCGTCCCCAATCGTACACGCCCCCGACCCCCTTGGCGCCCGAGACGAGGGCGGTGAAGCGGGCGGGGTCACGGGCGATGACGTCGGCGGCGAGGCGGTCGAGGGTCGCCGTCAGCGCCTCCTCCATGCGGGCGAGGCGCTCGGGCCGGGGGAGGGCCTGGAGGTCGCAAGCCCGGATCGGCGGGCCGAAGGCGGCGCAGGCCTCGGCGCCGCGCTCCTCCCAGAAGGCGTAATCGAGGGCGAGGGGCACGAACAGGGTGTCGGGTCCGAGTTCGGGCAGGCGGGCGACGCCGCCCCGGAGGTCCAGGGGCCGAGCGCGGACGTCGGCGAAGCGCCCCTGCGCGGTGATCCACATCATCGCATCCGGCTGCGCCAGGATGTTTCGCGATGAGCGGAGGAACTGGGCCGCGCCGCGCGCCGAGTCGAGGTCCACCGGGAAGGCACCGATGCGGGCGAAGATCGCGTAGCGCGCCAGCATCCGGGCATCGAACGGCGCGTAGCTCGCGCGCTTCGGAAACAGCCGCCCGGCGAGCAGGATCACCACGGCGGCATCCCACCAGGCCGGGTGGTTGCAATAGACCACGACGGGCCCGGGATGGCCGGCGCAATCCGGCACGCCCCAGCGCGCGAGGCGCAGGGCGTTCATGTGGCGGCGCAGGAACCGGTCGAAATAACCGACCATGAACCGCCATACGAACCGCGAGCGGGCCGGGGCCGACACCGTCCGGTCCCTAAGCGCTCGCCCGGTTCCCTTCGAGGGACGCGATCGTCTGGGAATCGGTATCGTGGGCGTCGGCCGCGATCCAGCCCGACATCATCACCATGGGCATGCCGGGGCCGGGATGAGCCGCGCCGCCGGCGAGGTAGAGCCCCCGCACCTGCCGCGATCGGTTGCCGGGCTTGAACGCGCCCATGAACTTGCCGTGGGAGGCGAGGCCGTAGATCGCCCCGTTCAAGACCTTGTAGCGCTCGTGGATGTCCTGCGGCGTGAGGTGGCGCTCGACGACGATGCGCTCCTCCAGGTCCGGCATGCCGGCCGTGCGCTTCAGCTTGTCCAAAATCACCTGCCGGTAGGCCGGGAACATCTTCGACCAGTCGTGATGCGGCCGCAGGTAGGGCGTGTGGACGAGGACGTAGAGGGCCTCGCCGCCCTCCGGCGCCACGCTCGGATCGGTGGAGGAGGGGGCGGCGAGGTAGGCCGTCGGATCCGGCGCCGGCTCGCCCTTGCGGTAGATGTAGTCGAACTCCTCCTCCGGGTTGCGGGAGAAGACGAAGTCGTGGTGGCTGAGGTGGTCGTAGCGCTTGTTGAGACCGAGGTAGAGCACCACGCCCGAGCAGGCCGGCTCGAAGGACTTCTTCTCGTAGGCCTTGCCGACGGCGCCGCCGACGAGCTCGCGGTAGGTCCGCACGCTGTCCATGTTGGAGATCACGGCGTCGAACGGGGTGGTGCCGGCGGCGGTCCGCACGCCCTTAACGGCGCCGTTCTCGATGGCGATGCCCGTGACCTCGTCGCCCGGCCGCAGGGTGGCGCCGAGCTCGCCGGCGAGCTTCGACAACGCCTCGGCCACCGCGCGGGTGCCGCCCATGGGGTACCACACGCCTTCGGCCGTCTGCATGTGGGCGATGGCGCAGAGCACCGCCGGCGCGCCGTAGGGCGACGAGCCGACATACTGCACGAAGTGGTCGAGCATCTGGGCGAGGCGCGCGTCCTTGACCTTGGACCGGATGGTGCCGGCCACCGAGGAGCCCATGCGCAGGGACAGCACGTCCCGCAGGGTCCCGGGGTTCATGTTGGCCCGGATGTCGATGGTGTCGAACAGGTCCTCCACCGCCTTCCAGAAGAAGAACTTGTTCGAGACGCCGTGCAGGTGCTCGGAGATCTCGATGAACTTCGTGTAGCCCTCCCCGGCGCCCGTGCCCGGGGCGAACCGGTCCATGGAGGCCGCCATGGTGGGCACATCGGCCATGAGGTCGATGCGGGTGTCGTCGTCGAAGAAGCAGCGCCATTGCGGATCGAGGCGGCGCAGGTCGAGGTAGTCGCGGATGTCGCGCCCGGCCTCCTGGAAGATGCGCTCCAGCACCTTCGGTACCGTGAGGATGGTCGGTCCCATGTCGAACCGGAACCCGCCCTCGTGCAGCACCGCCGCCTTGCCGCCGAGCCACTCGTTCTTGTCGTAGAGCGTGACCGTGTGGCCGCGCGCCGCACTCACGCAGGCCGCCGCGAGGCCACCCAACCCCGCGCCGACGACGGCGACCGAAGACCCAGCCCGCATGTTCACGTTACTCCCGGTGCGGACGAAAGCCGCTCTGTACGATTGAAGCTAGGCCGCCGGCGACGGGGGTCAACGCGTTACCCCGTCGCGGCGGCGTGGAGGCGCGACCGACGATCCGACGCTTGGCCCTGTCTTAGATTAGCCCTGTCACGGTAGAGGAGCGTAGGTGATGCGGCCGTCGGCCTCGATCTCCAGAACATGATTGATGAGATCGAGTCCATCGCTCAGGGCATCGAGCACGCGTCCGAAGAGTTCGATCTGTGCCCTGCGGTGGGTGTTCGGCACGATCACGATCAAGCCGTTGTGCAAGGATTGGCGCCCATAGAGACGCAGGAAATCCAAGCGGTTGTTGGTGACGAAGCAATAATCGCCCGCTTCGATCACGGGGATCAGGCTCCGATCCTGATACCCCGCGAGGCCCAGGTAGCTGACATGATCGACGGAGTAACCGCATTCGCGGGCGACGGCCACGAGGGCGGTCGAGAGACATTCGTCGATCAGCAGTCGGATCACGCGCGGGCGTTGACCACCGCGGACTTCCAATCGGACCCGTATTCGACGGCGGCCCAGGCCTCGACAGCCGCGATCCCATCGGCCGGCAGGGCGGGATAATCGGCCCGGATCTCCAGGGGCGTGTGGCCGACGCGAAGATAGGCGGCGATGGTCTCGGCCGAAATACGCGTGCCCGCCAGCACGGGTGTTCCCCCGAGGATACGTTCATCCCTGACGATGTCCGTCAGCGCGGACTCGATCGATCGGAAGCGGGAATCGGCCATCGAAGGCTCCATCATCGTCGCGCACGATGCCACGTGTGCGCCACAACTTCAACGGGAGCCCCACTCACGTCACCCGGCGCGAAACCAGCCCCACGGCCGCCACCAAACTCACCGCCGCGACCGCGATCATCACGCCCCAGGCGGGCAGGGCGGCGGAGACGCCTTCACCGAGCGCGGTCTGGTAGGCCTCGATGGCCCAGGCGTTGGGGGTGAACCAGCCCGCCTGCTGCAGCCAGGGCGGCATGAGGAAGCGCGGGACCATGCTGCCGCCCACGGCCGAGAGCAGGAGGACACCGAAGGTCGAGGCGAGGTGCGCCTGCTGGCGGGTGGCGGCGGCGGCGCAGGCGGCCAGCGCCAGTCCGGCCGCCATGGCGGCGACGAGGAACGTGGTGACGAGCCACGCCCCCCAGTGGGGCTTCAGGTCGACGCCGTGCAGGAGGCTCGCGGCGGCGAAGATCAGCCCGGCCTGGAGCATGCCCTGGACGACCAGGAAGGCGAACTTGCCGAGCACGATGACGGCGAGGCCGCCGGGCGCCGCGGTGAGGCGGTCGGCGAGGCCGCCCTGGCGCTCCTCCACCAGGGACATCGCCCCCTGCATGGCGGCGAACAGCAGGAACACCGCCGCGATGGCGCCCGCGTAGTAGCTCACCCGGTCGTTGCCGCCGCCCGTGGCCGTGGTGCGCAGCTCCACCAGGGACGCGAAGGAGAACGGCTCCTTGCGGGCGCGCTGCTCGGCGAAGGCCTGGGTCAGGAAGGCGCGCTCGTCGGCGCCGATCTTGCCCGTCCGCTCCACGTCGGCGACGATCCGGGCCAGCACCACGTCCGGCAGGGCCGCGTTCAGCACCCGCTGGAACTGGCCGAGCGCGATGGGGGTGGCCAGCGCCCGCGCGGGGTTCTCGACGAGCACCACGGGCTGGTCGGCCGGGGCGGCGCCGGCCGGGGCGGCATCGAGGTCGCCGCGCAGGACCAGGGCGACGTCGACCTCGCCCCGGCGCACGGCGGCGGTGGCCCCCGCGACGTCGCTGACGGACAGGCGGGCGATCCGAAGCGTCGGGTCGGCCTCCAGGGCGGTGACGAGGCGCTCCGTCGTCGCCGTCCGGGCGAGGTCGACGAGACCGAGATGGATGCGGATGCGCTCGCCGATCGCGCCGGAGAAGATCGCGGCGAAGATCACGAAGATCACGGTCGGCAGCACGAAGGCCATGACCAGGGCGGCGCGGTCGCGCACGAGGCCGAGCAGCATCACCCGGAAGGCGGCGGCGATCATGACGCGACGCTCTCCTGGCGGCGAAGGCGGACGGGGTCGGCCGGGTCCCACAGGCCGAGGGCGTCGCGGTAGACCGCCTCGAGGCCGGGCGCGCGGATGCGGATCTCCGCGACGGGCACGCCCTCGGCCCGCAGGGCGGTGAGCAGGCCGGCGGCGTCGAGGCGCGGGCCGGCGGCTTCGAGGCACTGGCCGGCGGCTTCGAGGCGCTGGCCGGCGGCTTCGAGGCGCTGGCCGGCGGCTTCGAGGCGCGAGCCGGCGCCCGGATGCGCCCGCCAGGTCAGGCCGGTGTCCACGGGGCCGAATCCGGCGCGCCGCAGGGCCGCTTCGGCGGGGCCCAGGGCGGGGCTGGACAACGCGATCTCGTGCTCGGGGGCGCCGTCGCGGAGGCGGGCCAGGAGGTCGGGCAGGGCGCCCTCGCGTACGATGCGGCCTTGCGCGAGGAAGGCCGCCCGGTCGGCGAGGCGCTCGGCCTCGGCGAAGTCGTGGGTGGCGACGAGGAGGGCGGCGCCCTCGCGGCGCAGGCGCTCCAGCACGGCGTGAATCGCCGCGCGGGCGTGGAGATCGACCCCCTGCGTCGGCTCGTCGAGGAGAACGAGGCGGGGCCGGGCCATGAGGCTCGCGGCGATGTTGACCCGGCGCTGGTAGCCCCCCGACAGCAGGCCGACGGGGCGCCCGGCGACGTCGGCGATGTCCGTGAGGTCGAGAGCCTCCGCCACGGCGGCGCGGCGCGCGTGCCGCGAGAGGCCGGCGAGGCGGGCGAACACGTCGAGGTTCTCCGCCACCGTGAGGCGGGGATAGAGGGCGATGTCCTGGGGCACCCAGCCGATGGCCCGGCGGGCGGCGTGGGTCGCGAACGGATCGCACCCGGCGATGCGCACGCTGCCGGCCTGCGGGGCGAGGCGCCCGGCGACGAGGCGCATGAGAGAGGTCTTGCCGGCCCCGTTGGGGCCGAGCAGCGCCACGGTGCGGCCGGCGCACAGGTCGAGGTCGACGCCGTCGAGGACGCGCCGGTCGCGGTAGTTCAGGGTGGCCCCCCGGACCACGACCAGGGGTGCGTCGGACGGCACGGGGGCGGTCAGCGGCGGGGCAGGGCGCGGACCAGGCGCACGCGCAGGGCCAGCCCGGGCTCGCGCACGGCGATCTGGGCACGGGCGAAATCCGGCCGGGCCGTGCGCTCGGGCGCCCCGGAGAAGCCGTAGGGCTCGGTGGGCAGGCCGAGGCCGGTGCGGTCGAGGCGGCGGTCGCCGTTCTGGTCCTGGAACGCCGCGACGGCGTAGGTGCCGGGCGCCACATCCTCGAACACCGCGCGCTGGCTCGTGCTTCGGACGGGCGCATTCTGCCCGATCCGGCACTCGGCCTCCGACAGGCCGTCCTGGCACAGGGCGACGTAGAGCGTCGAGGGCACCGGCTCGATCCCGTCCACGGTCACCTCGACGGTGGCCGCGAGGGCGGGACCGGCGACGAGACTGGCCGCGAGCGCAAAGAGAACGCGCCTCACGCGGCGTCGCCGGAGGTGGCGAGCGGCGCCGTAGTCGGCACGCCGGCCGCTTCTGCGCCGACGCGGCCGGCCGACAACTCCTCGATGAGCAGGCGGGCGGTGATGCGCGCGCCCTCGTAGATCACCGGCAGGCCCGAGCCCGGATGGGTGCCGCCGCCGACGAGGTAGAGGCCGGGCCCGAAGCGGTTGTGCGGGCGGAAGTAGAGCATTTGCATCAGGTCGTGGGCCAGGTTGAAGGTGGCGCCTTCGTGGACGAAGAAGTCGTCGCGCCACTCCGTCGGGTCGACGATGCGCTCGTAGCGGATGCGCTCCTCGATGTCGCCGAGGCCGAGGATCTTCAAGCGGTCGAGGACGAGGCGGCGATAGGTCTGCCGCGTGGTCGCCCAGTCGATGTCGGCCTTGAGGTTCGGCACCGGCACGAGGACGTAGAGACTGGTGTGGCCGGGGGGCGCCATGCCGCCGTCGGTGAAGCCGGCGTGCTGGACGTAGAGCGAGGGCTGCATCGGCAGGGTGCCACCGGTGATCTCGCGGATGTTGCGGGCGTAATCCTCCGACAACAGGATCGTGTGATGGCCGAGCGCCTCCGGCGCCGGGCCCTCGATCCCGAGATAGAGCATGAAGGTCGAGCACGAGAGGCGCGCCTTTTCGATCTTGGCGTCGCGCCAGCGCGGGCGGTGCGACTGGGGGACCAGATCCTGGATCACCTTGGCGAAATCGCCGTTGATCACCACCGCGTCGGCGTGGATCGTCTCCCCGCCACAGACGACGCCGCAGGCCTTCTTGCCTTCGAACAGCACCCGGTCGACGCTGGCGCCGAGGCGGATGTCGACGCCCATGCGGCGCGCCAGGCCCGCCATGGCCTCCGAGACGGCGCCGCAGCCGCCGACGGGGTGATAGACGCCGTGCTCGTATTCGAGGAACGACAGGATGGTGAACAGGCTCGGGCACCGGAACGGCGACATGCCGAGGTATTTGGTCTGGAACGCGAAGGCGAGGCGCACGCGCGGATCGGCGAAGTAGCGCTGCAGGTCCTTGTCGACGCTGCGCCCCGGATGGAGGTGGGGCAGGGCGGCGATCATCGCCGGGGAGGCCATGCTGCGCAGGGTGTGGAACGCCTGCTCAAGCACCGGCTTGAAGAACTTCAGCTTGACCCGGTTGTCGGAGAAGAACTTTCGGACGTTCTTGGCGTCGTCCGGCGCGATGCGAGCGACCTCGGCCTCCAGGCGCGCCATGTCGTTGGTGGCCTGGATCGTGCCCGAGATCCCGCCATTCTCCTCGAAGACGAGGTGGTATTGCGGATCGAGACGTTCGAGCTTGACGTGGTCCTCAAGCCGCTCACCGCAGGACTCGAAGATGTCGGCGAGAATCTGTGGATAGAGGAAGAAGGTCGGTCCGATGTCGAAGCGGTACCCGCCCGGTGCCTCGACGGTCTTGGTCCGGCCGCCTACCGCCGGGTCCTTTTCGAGGAGCGTGACGTGGACGCCCGCCCGCGCCAGCAGCAGGGCCGTGGCGAGGCCGCCGGGACCGGCGCCGACGATGATGACCCGGCGTCCGGACAAAGTCCGCAAGCCATCCCGTGACTGCAGCAACGCTCACAACTCCCCATCGATCGCCTGGATCACGCCCCCTGGCCCGATCCGGCTTTACCACGCACACCGACCGGCACACGGGTGCAATCTTGAGCGTAGCGACCGGCAGGGCAAGAGCCACGGATTGTCGCGTGCCGGTGCGGGGGGTGATTCGGGGCTGCGCCCGTGGAAAATCGAGCGGAATGCCATCATCCCAACCGGTGCGCGGCGAGGTGGTGCAGGGCGAGCGCCCCGGCGGTGGCGACGTTGAGGGAATCGAAGCCGGGCGCCATGGCGATGCGGATGGTCCGGGCGCGGGCCATGAGCGCCTCGGGCAGGCCGGGGCCTTCCGTGCCGAGGAGCAGGAGGGCGCGGGGCGGCGGCGTCAGGTCGGACAGGGTCTCGCCCCCGGCGGGGCTGAGCGCCAGGGGCACGAGGCCGTGATGGTGCGCGAAGGCCAGACAGGCGGCACCGTCGGGCAGGCGCCCGAACGGCACCGTGAGCGCCGCGCCGGCCGAGACCCGGATCGCCTTGCGGTAGAGGGGATCGCAGGTGTCGGCGTCGAGGAGCACCGCGTCGGCCCCGAAGGCGGCGGCGTTGCGGAACAGGCCGCCGACATTGTCGTGATTGGTCAATCCGACGAGGCCGACGACGAGGGCCGGCGCCGGGGCGGGCGGCACCGCGAGGGCGCCCTCCAGGCCGCGCAGCCCCACCGCCAGAACGCCGCGATGGATCGGAAACCCCGTGATGGCGCTCATCACGGCCTTGTCGGCCACGTAGACCGGGACGGCATCGGGCAGAATGTCGGCCAAGCCCGACACCCGCTCCGGAGACAGCAGGATCGATTCCAGCGAGAACCGCGCCTTCTGCGAAACCATCACCCGAAGGGTGACGTCGCCCTCGACGATAAAGCGGCCCGCGCGCCCGACGAGATCGCGCTCGCGCATGGCCGTGTAGGGGGCGAGGCGCGCGTCGGCCGGGCTGTCGATGGGGATCGGGGTCACGGGCCGGGTCGGGGGTGCGGCCGGGTCAGGCGCTCGGCGGGCGGCCGCCCATGCGGATGGCGAGGGGGTCGGCCTCGGCCTTGGTCGGCACCTTCACCAGGGCCTCGCCGTCCAGCACGATCTCGCCGGCGACGGAGCAGGTGCATTTGAGGCGGGCGCGGCGGCGCTCGGGCACGAGTTCGGCCACCTCGACGGTGACCTGAACCGTGTCGCCGATCCGAACGGGCGCGCGAAAGTTCAGGGTCTGGCTGATGTAGATGGCGCCGGGGCCGGGCAGGCGGGTGCCGAGCACCGCCGAGATCAGGCCGGCGGTGTAGAGGCCGTGGGCGATGCGGGTGCCGAACGGCGTACGGGCCGCGAAGTGCTCGGACAGGTGGATCGGGTTGCGGTCGCCGGTGATCTCGGCGAAGCCCACCACGTCGGAGGACGAGATCTCCTTGTTGAGGGTCTCGGACAGGCCGACTTCGAGGTCCTCGAAGTACAGGACGCGCAGTTCTGGCATCATGGGCAGTTCCCCCGTCTCGTTCCGTTTGTGGCACGCATGCGTCGGCGGCACGTCCGGGGACGCGCGGCAGGTCACGCTCGCCTCGCACAGGCGCGCGGCCAAATCCAGTCTCGGACCGCCGCGCGGCCCGTATTCACCCGAACCGGTCGAGCCTTCACGGACACCGCGGCACGTGACGGAGACGACCCTGGGTCTGCCACGATGGCGCCGCACGGGTGGCTCTTCGTGCGCAAACTCTGCCGGACAGCGAACCGATCGACGAGGCCAGCATGGCGAAGCAGTTCCCCGCGATGGAGGACACGCATCAGCACTTCATCGCATCGCAGAAGATCTTCTTCACCGGCTCCGGGGCATTGGGCGCGCGCACCAACATCTCGCCCCGGCCGACCGAACACCTTCATGTGCTCGACCCGAACCATGTCGCCTATCTGGACCTGACCGGCAGCGGCAGCGAAACGGCCGCCCATGTGAGGGCCTACGGCCCGGTGACCCTCATGTTCTGCGCGTTCGACGGCCCGCCGTCGATTCTTCGGCTCTATGGAAAAGGCCGCGTCGCGTTCCGGGGGTCATCGGATTACGCGGGGTTTCTCGACCGCTTCTACGGAGGCGTGGAACCGCTCGGGGCCCGTCAGGTCGTGTCCCTCGCGATCGACCTCGTGCAGACGAGCTGCGGCTACGGCGTCCCGCTCTTCGCGTACGCGGGCGAACGCCCGGTTCTCGCGCGTTGGGCCGAGGCCAAGGGAGAAGCCGGGCTTCGTGCCTATCGCGCCGAGAAGAATGCAGTGAGCCTCGACGGCTTGCCGACGGGGTTTCGCGAACCCTGAGGCCTCTTCTCCGGAGGAGGAGGACGCCTGCGGCCCACGGGACCAGACCGACGTGTGCGCAGGCGGGATGGATGGACGCGGTGCGCCAGGGTACCGGGGAAAGAGCCGGGACAATTCGAAGGATTGACTTCACGCTTTCGTGATCCCCAGGGCCGAGGGTGTCGGGCATGACCGATTTCGACCCCTTCGCACCCCGGCATATCGGGTCGGCGCTCTCGGTGACGGGGCTCGTCGGCCTGATGGTGAGCGAAACGCCGAGGCCGGACATCCTCGTCCTCGCCTGCGCCTGCCTCGCCGGCTCCCTCGTCGCCTTCACGGTCGCGGCGTGCCGTTCGCAGCAGCCGCGGCGCACCGGTCGAACGCGCAGGCCCGCTGCGCCGAGGCCCATCACGGTCGATTGGGAAGCCGCCCCGATGGGCTGGCCGGCGCCCGGGCGGCCGCAGGGCGCACCGGTCCATCCGGCCCTGTCGTCTCGCGTGCGGACCCTGACCCCCGTCCTGCCGAAGCCGGCCCCGCCGCCGACGCCGCCGGGGATCTCTCCAACCCATCGGCGCGCGCTGAAGGACGTGCGCAACCGGCGCATCGCGCGCGGCCCCTGATCGGTCGCGCCGATCTCCGGCCCGCCCCGGTCCCTTCCATGATTCGAGATCTCCCACGATTCGAGATCTCCCATGGTTGGAGGTCTCCCGTAGTTAGAAGTCTCCGGGGAAGGGCGGCCGCCCCCTCGACAGGGCGCGGCGCATCGGCGAAGAGGCGCAAGATGAGATGAGGCGCACGCCGGCTCGGCCTCGTCCTGTCCCGAACGCCGACCGACGCCTTCGGGGACGATGCTTCAGGGATGGCCCCGTGACCGAATCTCCCGTCCCGATCGATCCGGCCGCGTGATGAAGCCCGCGCCCACCCCCGCGCTCCGTCCCGTCGTCGCCCGGGTGGCGGCCCTGAATCTCGGGTTCTTCGGCATCGAGATCGCCGTGGCGCTCGCCATCGGCTCCATCGCCCTCATCGCCGACAGCCTCGATTTTCTCGAGGACGCGGCCATCAACCTGCTGATCTTCGCCGGGATCGGCTGGAGCGTCCGCAACCGGGCCCGCCTCGGCATGGTGCTGGCCGGCATCCTGGTGATTCCGGGCCTCGCCACGGCCTACGCGGCCTACGAGAAGTTTTCAGACCTGACCCCGCCGGCGCCTCTGGCGCTGACCCTGACGGGGCTCGCGGCTCTGGGCGTCAACCTCGTCTGCGCGGCGATGCTGGCGCGCCACCGCGACGGCGGCGGCAGCCTGACCCGGGCGGCCTACCTTTCGGCCCGCAACGACGCCTACGCCAACCTCGCCATCATCGCCGCCGGCCTCGTCACCGCCCTGACCCTGTCCCCCTGGCCCGACCTCGTCGCCGCCGCCGGCATCGCCGTCCTCAACGCGGATTCGGCCGGGGACATCCTCCGGGCGGCCCGCGCGGAATGGCGCGCGGCCAAAACGGTGGCTTGAGGCAGAACGGTCGCTCACGGGCGGTCGCGTGAAGACGGCTTCCTGAAAGTCCGAGGCTCCAGAACTCCATGCGCGTCTTTCCGATCTCGGATCTCCACCTCGAGCGTCGCCGCCTCGACGTGATCCCCCTGCCGCGCCCCGCCTTCGATGTCCTCGCCTGCGCCGGCGACCTGTGGGAGGGCCATCCCGAGCGGGGACTGGCGGCCGTGGTGGCCCTGGCCCAGGGCCGGCCCATCGTGCTGGTGCCCGGCAACCACGAGCGCTACGCCCCCACGGGCGACGGTCGCACGGCGCCCCAGCTCCTCGCCGCCCTGGAGGCCGAGGTCGCGCGCCTTAACGAGGCGGGGCACACCATCCACCTGCTCCAGGGGGGCGCGTCCGTGATCCTCGACGGGGTGCGCTTCACCGGCACCACCCTGTGGACCGACTGGCGCCTCGCCGGGCGCTGGCGCGACGCCGGGACGCCGGACCGGCCAGCCGACCCCGTCGCCTACGCCGCCGCGCGCATGACCGACCCCGTCACCGGGTCCCGCGAGTTCCGCGGCGCCATCCGCAACGGCGACGGCTCGGTGTGGTCGCCGCGGGACGCCATGGCGGCGCATGAGCGCGAGCGGGCGGGGCTCGTCGCGGCCCTGTCGGTGCCGCATGACGGGCCGAGCGTGTGCGTGACCCACCACCCGGCCGGCACGGCGGCGGTGGATGCGTTTCGCGGGGCGCCCGGCGTGCCGTGGTGGCTGCCGGCCTTCTACGCCACCACGGTGCTGGACGACCTGCCCGACGCCGCACGCCCGGATGTGTGGATCTCGGGTCATTTCCACGCAGGCCACGATCTCAGGGTCGGGCGCACCCGCTGGGTCGCCAACCCGGTCGAGGGCGCCACGTTCTCGCCCGACACGATCCTGGAAATCGGCTGACCCGGAGATCGGCTGAAACCGGGGCGCGGCGCCGCGCGTACCCGATGATGCGTCTGTCAGCCGGAGCCCGCCCGTGAACGCCTTCATCGCCGTCGTCCTCGTCTGCGCCAACGGCATCCCCATCGAGGGCTGCACCGACGACAGGGCGAGCGAGGTCCGCAAGGTCCGCGTCGCCAACGAGCTCGGCTGCACCAACGGCTGGCAGGAGATCATCGCCCGCACGGACCTTCGCGACGAAGTCGGGAAGACCGCCTACCTCAAGACCGAGTGCCGCCGGGTGAAGGCGGAGCGGTGAGACGCGCGCCCTACTTGTCGTGCTTGATGTAGGCGAAGCGCGGGTCCGTCGGGGTGCCCTCGAGGGCGCCGCCCTCCGTGCCGGGCTGCCAGCCGACCACCTCCTCGATCTTGCGCGCCAGGGCGAAGTCCTTCTCGGTCACGCCCTTGGCGGCGTGGTTGGTCAGGCGCACCTCGACCCAGGCGTAGGAGGCCGTGAGGTCGGGATGGTGCCAGGCGGCCTCGGCGAGGTGCCCCACGGTGTTGATGACCATGAGCGTGCTCTTCCAGCTCGCGGTCTTGTAGGTGCGCTTGATCCAGCCGTCCTCGAGGCGCCAGGCCGGCAGCTCGCCGGCGAGGCGGGCCTCGATGGTGGCGTCGTCGAGGACGGGTTCGCGCGGTTCGGCCATGGTGGATCCTCCCGTGGCCCGGCGTCGGCCGGGCGCCTGGCGGCGACCCTGCGACGGGCGGGGCGCGGGTGCAAGGACGTCCGCGCGAGGACACCTGCACAAGGACGCCCGCGCAAACGCGCGGGCCGTTTCGCCTCAGCGCCGGCGCGGGCGCGCCGGTGGACGGCCGAACCGGGACATCCTATTGAGACTCTCAACAGAATAAGGGAGGGACCGCCGATGCTGTCACGGCGCGGATTGCTCGCGACGGCGGCATTGCTGCCCCTGGCCGCTCGCCCGGCCCGGGCCGCGCCCCCCAGGGTTTCCGTGGGCAGCCTGCCCTTCGGCACGGTGTCGTGGGAGGCCGCCGTGATCAAGGCCCGCGGCCTGGACACGGCCAACGGCTTCACCCTCGACGTGGTCAAGCTCGCCGGCAACGATGCCGCCCGCATCGCCTTCCAGGGCGGTCAGGTCGACACCATCGTGGGCGACCTGCTGTGGGCGGCCCGCCTCGGCAACGAGGGCCGCGCCATGCGGTTCTTTCCCTATTCCACCACCGAGGGGTCCCTGATGGTGCCGGGCAAGAGTCCCATCGCCACCCTCAAGGACCTCAAGGGCAAGCGCATCGGCGTCGCCGGCGGGCCGCTCGACAAGAACTGGCTCCTCCTCAAGGCCCAGGCCCGCGACACCGCCGGCCTCGACCTCGAGACCGAGGCCACCATCGCGTTCGGCGCGCCGCCCCTCCTGGCGCTCAAGCTCGAGCAGGGCGAACTCGACGCCGGCCTGCTGTACTGGACCTATTGCGCGCGCCTGGAGCCGAAGGGCTTCCGGCGCATCATCGGCTCCGACGACATCATGCGGGCCTTCGGCGCCACGGGCTCCATGGCGCTGATCGGCTACCTCCTGGCGGGCGAGACCGTCTCGGCCAAGCCCGAGGCGGTGGCGGGCTTCACCCGCGCATCGAAGGCGGCCAAGGACATGCTCGCCCAGGACGCCTCGGCGTGGGACGTGGTCCGCCCCCTCATGGCGGCCGAGGACGAGGCGACCTTCGAGGCCCTGAAGCGCGACTTCCTCGCCGGCATCCCGCGCCGGGCGCTCACCGCCGAACGCGCCGACGGCGAGCGTCTCTACGGCGTCCTGGCCCGGCTCGGGGGCGAGCGCCTCGTCGGCGCCGGCACCGCCCTGCCGCCGGACCTGTACTACGACGGCACGGCGAATGGCTGACGCACGCGACCGCGCGCCGGAGCCGCTCTGCGCCTCTCTGAGCCGGTTCGCTTCGGCGCCCCGACGCGAACCGACTCGGGTTCTCGACGCAGAACCGGTGCCCACTCCCGCGAAGCCTGCCTAGCACGATGAGATTCTAGCGACATGGGGACCGCCACCCGCCTCGTCTCGGTCCTCGTCCTGCTGGCCGGGTGGCAGGCGGCCGCCGTCGCGGCCGGCTCGCGGCTGCTGCCGGCGCCCCTCGCGATCCTGAGCTTCATCCAGAGCGAATCCGCCTCGGGCGACCTGTGGTCCAACGTCGGCATCACCCTCGCGCGGGTCGGGATCTCCTTCGTGCTCGCCATGGTACTGGGCGTGCTGCTCGGCATCGCGCTGGGGCGGTCGCGGCGCCTCAACCTCGTCCTCGACACGCCGCTCCTCATCCTCCTCAACACCCCGGCGCTCGTCATCACCGTGCTGGCCTACATCTGGGTCGGCCTCAACGAGGGCGCGGCGGTGTTGGCCGTGGTGCTCAACAAGCTGCCGAACGTCGCCGTGATCCTGCGCGAGGGCGCGCGCGGCCTCGATCCGCAACTGGAGGAGATGGCCCGGACCTACCGGTTCGACCGGCGCACCTGGATCGCCCACGTGCTGGTGCCCCAACTCCAGCCCTTCGTGGTGGCGGCCGCCCGCTCCGGTCTGTCGCTGGCCTGGAAGATCGTCCTGGTGATCGAGCTGCTGGGACGGCCCAACGGGGTCGGCTTCGCCATCAACTACTACTTCGTCCAGAGCCTGAACGTGGCCGCCATCGTCGGCTACAGCATCGTGTTCATGAGCGTGATGATCGCCATCGACATTCTCGTCCTCCAGCGCCTCGAAGCCCATGTCCGACGCTGGCGCTGAGCCCATGTCCGCCGGCGGCGCCGGGCCCGCGGCCCTCACCGTCGACATCCGCTCCAAGATCTACGGCGCCGGCGGCCCCGAGCCCGTCGAGGCGGTGCGGGACTTGGGCTTCTCCCTTCACGCGCGCGAGATCACCTGCCTCATCGGCCCCTCGGGGGCGGGCAAGACCACGACCCTGCGCATCCTGCTCGGCCTCGACACCGCCTACGACGGCAGCGTGACGCCCGACCCGGAGACCGCCGGCATCGCCATGGTGTTCCAGGAGCCGCGCCTGCTGCCCTGGCGCACCGTCGAGCAGAACGTGCGCCTCGCCCTGCCGCGCACCGCGCGCGGCCGCGATCTCGATGCCCTGTTCGAGTCCCTCGGCCTGACCCCGTGGCGGCGTCGCTATCCCGGCGCCCTGTCCCTCGGCATGGCCCGGCGCGTCGCCCTGGCGCGGGCCTTGGCCCAGAGCCCGCGCATCCTCGTCCTCGACGAACCGTTCGTGTCCCTCGACGACGCCTCGGCGGCGGCCCTGCGCGGTCTGGTCGTCGACAGCGTCACCGGAACCGGCATGGGAGTCCTGATGGTGACCCACAACGTCGCCGAGGCCATCGCCATCGCCGACCGGCTCGTTCTGGTGTCGGCCCGACCGGCGCGCCGCGTCGCCACCGTGGCCCTGGACCGCCCGCGCGAAGCCCGCGACCGGCCCTGGGCGGACGCGACCCGGGCCGATCTGGCCGGCCGCTACCCCGGCATCATCGCCGTCTGAGCCGACAAGGGGCCCGCGGAGGCGTCGGCGTCCCCGGAAAAGCCGCCGCGCCTCCGATGCGGCGAGACAACGCATCGCCCGTGGACGTGACGGGTCGCGCGGGTTCCGCGGCTTTCCACCGATACGGCGATCGGAATACCCTCCTGCACTATCCTGCATGTCCCCGGGGCTACCGGCGGCGCCCGACCGAAGCCAAGGGCGCGTTCGGCCCAAATCCAGCCGGAATCGAGGACCACGCATGCATTCCGCATGTCCGCATGCGTTTCGCGCATAAGATCCCGTCCGCCCTATAAAAAGCTTTGGTAACAAGATCGCTGTTTTTGCACCGCAACATCGGTTGCGCCGCAGCATTAGGGGTCGATTCACTAAGGTCGGGGCCTTACGACCTTTGGCCTAGCCTCAGGAAACCCTCACAAAGCGAGTTGACGGCCCCGGAATTTTTCTTAGAGTTCATTCAAGCTTCGGTTTCGAGGGGCGCCGCAAAGGGATAGCGGGCCTCGGCCAGGAGGATCGACCCGGGACCTCATGGTTCGGTTCGGCCCTCCGCCCGCTACGGAAGCGTTATCTGTCCCTGTCGCAAACAGCAGGTCGCATCGAAAACTCGCGCATCTCCGGATCTGCGAACGCTCGGTGTCAAGACTTGTCGGAGGAATGCATGAGAGCGGTTCACCTTCTCGCCCTGGGCGCCGGCCTGGTGGCCTCTAGCCCGGTCCTCGCCAACGAAGACGTCCTGAAGCGCACGGCCAACCCGGCCGAGCAGGTCCTTCAGACCGTCGATTACGGCAACACCCGCTATTCCAAGCTCGACCAGATCAACGCCAGCAACGTCAAGCAACTCCAGGTCGCCTGGACGTTCTCGACCGGCGTGCTGCGCGGCCATGAGGGCTCCCCGCTCGTCGTCGGCAACATGATGTACGTCCACACCCCCTTCCCGAACATCGTCTACGCCCTCGACCTCGACAAGGAAGGCGTGATCGTCTGGAAGTACGAGCCGAAGCAGGACCCGTCGGTCATTCCGGTCATGTGCTGTGACACGGTCAACCGTGGTCTCGCCTACGCCGATGGCAACATCATCCTGCACCAGGCCGACACCACCGTCGTCTCGCTCGACGCCAAGTCCGGCAAGGTGAACTGGTCCGTCGTCAACGGCGACCCCAAGAAGGGTGAGACCAACACCGCCACCGTTCTGCCCGTGAAGGACAAGATCATCGTCGGCATCTCCGGCGGCGAGTTCGGCGTGCAGTGCCACGTCACGGCCTACGATGCCAAGACCGGCAAGAAGGCCTGGCGCGGTTACTCCGTCGGCCCCGACGATCAGCTGATCGTCGATCCCGAGAAGACCACCTCGCTCGGCAAGCCGGTCGGCAAGGATTCCTCGCTGAAGAGCTGGGAAGGCGACCAGTGGAAGACCGGCGGCGGCTGCACCTGGGGCTGGTTCTCCTACGATCCGAAGCTGGACCTCGTTTACTACGGCTCGGGCAACCCCTCGACCTGGAACCCCAAGCAGCGTCCGGGCGACAACAAGTGGTCCATGACCATCTGGGCACGTAACCCGGATACCGGCATGACCAAGTGGGTCTACCAGATGACCCCGCACGACGAGTGGGACTACGACGGCATCAACGAGATGATCCTCACGGATCAGAAGGTCGACGGCAAGGATCGTCCGCTCCTCACCCACTTCGACCGTAACGGCTTCGGCTACACCCTCGATCGCGCCACCGGCGAGCTCCTTGTCGCCGAGAAGTTCGATCCGGTGGTGAACTGGGCCTCCAAGGTCGACATGGACAAGGGCTCGAAGACCTACGGTCGTCCGCTCGTCCAGGCCAAGTACTCCACCGAGCAGAACGGTGAGGATACCAACTCCAAGGGTATCTGCCCCGCCGCTCTCGGCACCAAGGACCAGCAGCCTGCGGCGTTCTCGCCGAAGACCCAGCTGTTCTACGTGCCCACCAACCACGTCTGCATGGACTACGAGCCGTTCCGGGTGTCCTACACCCCCGGTCAGCCCTACGTCGGCGCGACGCTGGCCATGTACCCGGCCCCCAACAGCCACGGCGGCATGGGCAACTTCATCGCCTGGGACAACATCGCGGGTAAGATCAAGTGGTCGAACTCCGAGCAGTTCTCGGTCTGGTCTGGCGCTCTTGCCACCGCCGGTGACGTGGTGTTCTACGGCACCCTCGAGGGCTACCTGAAGGCCGTCGACGCCAAGACCGGCAAGGAGCTCTACAAGTTCAAGACCCCGTCGGGCATCATCGGCAACGTGATGACCTACCAGCACAAGGGCAAGCAGTTCGTCGGCATCCTGTCGGGTGTCGGTGGCTGGGCTGGCATCGGCCTCGCGGCCGGCCTGACCGACCCGAACGCCGGTCTCGGCGCGGTGGGTGGCTACGCCGCCCTCTCGAACTACACCAACCTCGGCGGTCAGCTGACCGTGTTCGCGCTCCCGAACTAATCGGTCGCACGAAGCTTTGAAGGTTAGGGTGCCGGCGCGGGTTTCCGCGCCGGCACCTTTATGATTAGGTCATTATCAAGAACAATTCGAACATCGGTCGAACGGGCCGATGGATGCTCCTGGGAGAAACGTCGTTGCAGTACCAAAGCAAAGCCGCCATCCGTCCGCTCGTGGCCGCCCTCGTTCTCGCGCTCGCATCCACTGCCGCCGTCCAGGCGCAGGACGCCAAGCCGGCTGATGCCAAGACCGCGGACGCCAAGACCGCGGACGCCAAGCCCACCGATGCGGCCCTGGTCAACCAACTCGATCCCAATGCGCCCGAGAAGGACGCCAAGCTGCTCGACAAGTATCAGGCGGTGAAGGTCGAGGACGGCAAGTATTTCGACAAGGACGGCGCTCCGACCTATCACATCAGCAACGATGGCAAGAAGTTCGACTGGTACGCCTATTCCGGCTACCGCCGCTATCACGCCGAGTGCCACGTCTGCCACGGCCCCGACGCCATGGGCTCGACCTACGCGCCCGCCCTCAAGGACTCGCTCAAGCGCCTGTCGTACGAGGAGTTCATCGGCGTCATCGCTGGCGGCAAACAGGATGTCAGCGCGGCCGGCACCAACGTCATGCCTGCCTTCGGCGACAACAAGAACGTCATGTGCTACGCCGACGATCTCTACACCTACCTGAAGGCCCGTGCCTCCGGCGCCATGCCGCGCGTCCGCCCGACGGACAAGGAAGAGAAGCCCGAGGCCGCCAAGAAGGCCGAGAAGGAGTGCCTGGGCGGCTGATGACCCGCACAGGCTCGACCACCGGCCTCGTCCTCGCGCTCCTGCTCGCCGCAGCAGGGGCGCGACCCGCGTTGGCGCAATCGCTGCCCGACCTCGTCACCACGGACACCCTTCGGGTCTGCGGCGATCCAGGCAACATGCCGTTCTCCCAGCGCAAGGAGGACGGGTTCGAGAACCGTATCGCGGCGATCATCGCCGAGGAGCTGAAGGTCAAGGTCCGCTACTACTGGCTGACGCAGGGACCCGGCTTCGTGCGCAACACCCTGGGCACCGGCCTGTGCGACCTCATCATGGGGTCGGCGTCCGGCGGCGAACTCGTGCAGCACACCAACCCGTACTACCGCTCGGCCTACACCCTGGTCACCCGCAAGGGCGACCTCGACGGGGTGACGCGCCTCGACGATCCGCGCCTCAAGGGCAAGGCCATCGGCGTCATCGGCGGCACGCCCCCGGTGAACCGCATGGGTGAACTCGGCCTCGTCAGCACCATGAAGGCCTACGCGCCCTACCAGCTCGACCCGGCGCGCAAACACCAGACCATCGCGGCCGAGGTGATCGCGGATCTCGCCGAGAAGCGGATCGACGCGGCGATCCTGTGGGGGCCGGCCGCCGGCTGGCTGGCGAAACAGAGCGGCGTGCCCATGGCGGTGGTGCCGCTGCTGGAAGAGCCCGACCGGCCACCGCTCACCTTCCGCATCGCCCTCGGCGTGCGGATGGAGGAGAACGACTGGAAGCGCAGCCTCAACACCATCCTGCGCAAGCGGCGCACCGACATCGAGAAGGTCCTGCGGGACTTCGACGTGCCGCTGCTGGAGGAAGAGGGCAACAAGCTCCTCGCCCCGGCATCCCCTTGAGATGACGGACGCACGTCCGCCCCGGACCCGGCGATGGTGGCTCGCCGCCGCCGTCGTCGTGGGTCTCGGGACGGTCGCCGTCGTCGCAGACCGGCAGCAATGGACTCGCGTCGAGCCGGACCTCGTGCCAGTCTCGGACCGGGCCGACGCCGTCCTCGTCGAGAAGGCCGCGCGGCGCCTGACCCTCCTGCGGGAGGGACGGGTGCTCGCCACTTATCCGGTCTCCCTCGGCTTCGCGCCCGTCGGCCAGAAGGCCCGCGAGGGCGATGGGCGCACGCCGGAGGGGCTCTATGCGATCGCGTATCGCAACCCGCGCAGCGTCGCCTACCTGTCGCTCAAGGTGTCCTATCCGACGCCGGAGCAGGCGGCCGTGGCGGCGGCGGAGGGCCGGGAGCCCGGCGGCGATATCATGATCCACGGCCTGCTCAACGGCTTCTCGTGGTTCGGCCCCCTGCACCGCTTCGTCGACTGGACCAACGGCTGCGTCGGCGTGACCAATGGCGAGATGGCGGACATCTACGCCCGGGTCGATGTCGGCACGCCCGTGGAGATCCGTCCCTGATCAGACCGGCTCGATGCCCGCGGTGTCGAGCTTGGCGAGCGCCTGCGCCACGGTCTCGGGGCCGATGACCAGGTCGGGGGCGATCTCGGCCAGCGGCACGAGCACGAAGGCGCGCTCGCGGACGAACCGGTGCGGCAGGACCAAGCGGGCGTCGTCGATGGTGGCGCCGGCATAGTGCAGCACGTCGATGTCGATGACCCGCGGCCCCCAGCGGCGCTCGCGCACCCGGCCCATGGCGGTCTCGATGGCGAGGCCCGCCTCCAAGAGGTCGTGCGGCGACAGGCTCGTCTCCAGCCCCAGGGCCGCGTTGAGGAACCAGTCCTGATCGGTGTCGCCCCAGGGCGGGGTGCGGTAATCGGCCGAGCGCGCGGTGATGCGGATGCCCGGCGTCACGGCGAGGCGCGCCACCGCCTCGGCGAGGGTCGCGGCCTTGTCGCCGATGTTGGAGCCGAGGCCGAGATAGGCGGCGTTCACGACGCGTCTCCGGCCCGGTGGCGGACGATCTCGATGGCGACGCCCTCGATCACCGCCGGTACCGGCGCGCTCGGCTTGTCGACCCGCACGCTCACGGACCGGATGGGTTCGTGCGCCGACAGGATCTCGGCCGCGATGGCCTCGGCCAGGGCCTCGATGAGGGCGAAGCGCCGCTGGGTCGCGATCCGGGTGACGATCTCGGTGAGGTCCGCGTAGCTCACCGTGTGGGCGACCTCGTCGGAGCGGCCCGCCGGCGCCAGGTCGAGGCGGCATTCGAGGGAGATGTAGAAGCGCTGGCCGAGGCGCGCCTCTTCCTCGAGGAGCCCGTGATAGGCGAAGACCGCGATGCGCTGGACGAGGATGCGGTCGCCGGGATGGGGCAGGGTCATCGCTCCGGCCTCATCACGGCATCCACCACCCGGAGGGCATCGACATGGGGCGCGACGTCGTGGACGCGCACGATCCCGGCGCCGAGGGTCGCGGCCAGCACGTGGCTCGCCAGCGAGCCGAACAGGCGGTCGACGGGCTTCGTCTCGGTGTTGTGCAGGCGCCCCAGCAGGGACTTTCGCGAGACGCCGACGAGGACGGGAAAGCCGAGGGCGACGATCTCGGGCAGCCGCCGCAGGGCGTCCAGGTGCTGCTCCCAGCTCTTGCCGAAGCCGATGCCCGGATCGAGGACGATGTCGGCGTCGCGGATGCCGGCCTGCCGAGCGATGGCGAGGGAGCGCTCGAAGAAGCGCAGCATGTCGGCGACGATGTCGATCCCGGGCTCGATGGTCTCGCGGTTGTGCATCACCATCACGGGCGCGCCGTGATCGGCGGCGACGTGGGCGATGTCGGGCTCGCGCTGCAGGCCCCAGACGTCGTTGACGATGCGCGCACCCGCCTCCAGGGCGACACGGGCGGTGGCGGCCTTGTAGGTGTCGACGGAGATCGGCACGGGCAGGCGGGACGCGAGGTCGCGGATCACCGGCAGGATGCGGGCCTGCTCCTCCTCGGCCGAGACGGGGGTATGCCCCGGCCGGGTCGATTCCCCGCCGATGTCGATCAGCGCCGCCCCCTCGGCCACCAGGGTCTCGGCCTGGGCGCGGGCGGGCCCGGGATCGGCGAAGCGCCCCCCGTCGGAGAACGAATCCGGCGTGACGTTGAGGATGCCCATCACGAGCACGCGTTGCCCGAGATCGGGCAGCAGGGTCTGCAGCTTCGAGGGAGGAGGGGGCACGGGGGCTCTGTCGGATGGGATGACGGTTCGGACTGCTTTGGCGCGATTACGCCCGGGGAGCAACGCCTGCCCGGCCGGTCTGCGTCGCCGTCAAGGCCCGGGGACGAGGAGGCGGGACACCTCGGCCGCGAGATCGCCGGATTCGAAGGGCTTGCGCAGCACCGGCAGGTCGGCCGGGATCGGGATCGCCTCGGCGTGACCCGTGAGGATGAGCACCGGCACGCCGGCCCATCGCGCGCGCACGATGGCGGCGAGTTCGACGCCGGTCATGCCCGGCATGGCCAGATCCGCCACCACGAGGTCGAAGCGGTCCCGTTCCAGCAGGGTCACGGCCGAGGGCCCGTCCGGCGCCTCGCTCTCGGCGTAGCCGAAGGTGGCGAGGAACGAGGCCGTCACGTGACGCACCTCGGGGTCGTCGTCCACCACGAGGATGCGTGCGGCCTGGACGGGCGCCGCCGGGGCCGGCTCGGGTGCGGCCTCCCCCACGATCTCGGCCTCGGTGCGGGGCAGCAGCAGTTCGACGCGGGTGCCCTCGCCGACCTCGCTGGCGATGCGCAGGCGCCCGGCCGATTGCTGGGCGAGGCCGAACACCATGGCGAGGCCGAGCCCCGTGCCCTGGCCGACGGCCTTGGTGGTGAAGAACGGCTCGCACACCCGTTGCAGGATCGCCGGCGGGATGCCGGTGCCGGTGTCCGCAACCTCGATGGCGGCGTAGTCGCCATCCGGCAGGTCGGGATCGTCCCGCAGGGCCAGGATCCGGGTCGAGACGGTGATGCTCCCCCCCTCCGGCATGGCGTCGCGGCTGTTGATGCACAGGTTGAGCACCGCGAGTTCGAGCTGATCGGGATCGACCCGGGCGGCGGGTGCGGCCGGGTCGAGCCGCAGGGTCAGCCCCACGAGGCCGCCGAGGCTCCCCCCCAGCAACTCGCCCATGCCGGCGATGACGTGGTTGAGGTCGACGGCCCGGGGCCGGAGGTCGCGCGAGCGGCTGAAGCCGAGGAGGCGCTTCGTCAGGGTCGCCCCGCGCTGGGCCGCCTGCGTCGCGTTGGTGACGAGGCGCAGCACGCGGGGCTGGTCCGCGATCTTGGGGGTCGCGAGTTCGAGGCTGCCGAGAATCGCCGTGAGGAGGTTGTTGAAGTCGTGGGCGATGCCGCCCGCGAGGGTGCCCAGCGCCTGCATCTTGTCCGATTGGCGCAGGCGCGCTTCGAGAAGCCGGTGCTCGGTCACGTCGCGCTCGATGGTGGCGAGATGCACCACCGCGCCCGAGGCGCCGCGGATCGGCACCCGGGCGACGTGGCTCCAGCGCTCCGCCCCCTCCGGCCCCTCGGTGATCTCGGTCTCCGTCGGCCGGCCCGCCGCGATGGCCTGGGCGTCGGCCTCCGCCGCCCCGTCGGTTTCGGTGCCGGCGTGGTCCGTGCTCGCGGGATCGCCCCGGAGCGCCGCCTCCGTGCGCCCGAGGCACTCGGCGGTCGTTCGCCCGAGGCGCTCGGCCTTGCGGGCATTGAGGCGGACGAACCGGCCCTGTCCGTCCTTGAACGAGATCGCATCCTCGGAGTGATCCAGGAGGCCCATGAGCAGGGCGCGCTCCGTGGCGAGTTCGCGCCCGAGGCGGTGGCGCTCGTAGGCCTGGCGCACGGCGCCGCGCAGGAGATCGGCGTCCCAGGGCTTGGTGGCGTAGCCGGTGATGCCGCCCTGGTTGAGGGCACTGATGACGGCGCTCATGTCGGCGTAGCCCGTGAGCAGGATCGCCTGGGCGTCGTGCAGGCCGCGGGCCTGGGCCAGCATGGCGTCGCCGGTCATCCCCGGCATGCGCTGGTCCGACACGATGACGGCGATGTCGGGCTCGGCCGCCAGGATCTCCAGGGCCTCGGCCGGACGGCTGGTGGTCAGGACCCGGTACTCGTCCTCGAACAGGTCCTCGAGGGCGATGAGGATGTCGGGTTCGTCGTCGACGGCGAGGATCGTAGCTTTGGACATGCTCACCGCGCCTGCCGGGGGATGCCGATGATGAAACAGGCTCCGCCGCCCGGGGCGGCCTCGACCGTGAGCGTGCCGCTATGCGCCTGTACCACCGAGTAGGCAATCGCGAGACCGAGGCCGGTGCCCGCGCCGACAGGTTTCGTCGTGAAGAACGGCTCGAAGATCCGCTCGCGCAATGGTTCGGGAATGCCCGGCCCGGTATCCGAGATGCGGATCTCGTCGATCTCGTCGGTACTGGCGGTGAGGATCGTGATGGTGCCGGCCTCCGGCATGGCATCGGCGGCGTTGCCGAGGATGTTCATCACCACCTGGTTGAGGAGCGCCGGGGTGCAGTGGATTTCCGGCCGGCCGGAAAAGTCGCGCACCACCCCGATCCGGTCGCCGAGCTTGTGCTGGATCAGGGCCAGCACCGTCTCGATGGCGTCGGGCACGTTGACGAGGGCGCGCTCGCCCTCGTCGAGGCGCGAGAATTTTCTCAGATTCAGGACGAGGTCCTGGATCCGGGTCAGGCCCATCCGCATGGCGCCGACGCGGTCGCCGCATTTCTTCAGGAGGCGCGGGGCGTCGGCGGGGGCGGGGTCCGCGACGACCTCGTTCAGCAGGCGCTCCACGGTGCCCTGGTGGGCGAGGATGAAGGCAAGCGGGTTGTTGATCTCGTGGGCGATGCCGGCGACGAGTTCGCCCAGCGAGGCCATCTTGGCGGCCTGCACCAGCTTGGCCTGGGCATCCGTGAGCTTGCGGTTGGCGGTGGCGAGATCCGAATTCGCCTGCTCCAGGGCACCCGCGAGGGCGGCGCGGGCCTCCGCCGCCTCGGCCTCGGCCCGGGCCCGTTCCAGGGCGCGTTCGCGGGCGCCGAACTCGCCGGCGATGCGACGGTTGTCCTCCTCCAGGAGCTTGCGCCGCACCAGGCTGCGCACCCGCATCACCAGCACGTCGCCGTCGACCTTGGACACCACGTCGTCGGCACCGGCCGCGAAGGCCTGGACGAGGAAATCCTTGGCCGGCGTGCTGCCCGCGATGCCGACCACGTGGAAGGTGGGCGTGCCGGCCTCGCGGGCGGCGATGTCGGCGGCCCGGCGGGCGTCGACGGCCCGGCACAGGCCGAGGCCGTCATAGGCGGTGCCGAGGAGATCGATGGTGACGCAGTCGAAGGCGGCGCCGTCGGCGTCGAGGGCGGCGAGGGTGGCCTCGGCGGTGTCGGCGACGCTGACGAGGTGGCCCTCGTGGGCCAGCAGCCCGGCGAGGAAGGTGCGGTAGGTGGCGCTTCCGTCAACGACGAGGACGCGCCCGCGCCGGAACCCCGAGGCGCCGGGCGCCTCCGAGCCGCCGCCCAGGCGCTCGCGCAGGAGGGCGCGGATGCGCAGGATCAGGATGTCGCGGTCGGCGGATTTGGCCACGTAGGCGTCGGCGCCGCTCTCCAAACCCTGGCGCTCGCCGTCGCGCGCCCCCGTCAGCATGAGAAGCGGGAGGGCGCGGGTGCGCAGGGACAGGCGGAGCTGGCGGGCGAACTCGTCGCCGTTCATGCCGGGCAGGTGGTGGTCGGCCACCACGAGGTCGGGCAGGCGGGTGTTGAGGTGGTCGAGGGCCGCTTCCGCGGTGGCGCAGCGCTCGACGGAGAAGCCGTGCCCTTCGAGCAGCAGCCGCAATTCGAGGGCCTGGGTCTCGGAATCCTCGACGAGCAGAAGGCGGGCCGGCTCGCTCACGGCATGCCCCCGCCGGCGACGATCCTGGCGAGATGGGAAGCCACCCGGTCCAGCGGCAGCACCGTGCCGGCGCCTCCCATCCGGATCGCGGCGGCCGGCATGCCGAACACCACCGCGGTGCTCTCGTCCTCCGCGATGGTGGCGCCCCCGGCACGGCGCATGTCGAGGAGCCCGACGGCGCCGTCCTCGCCCATGCCGGTCAGCAGCACGCCGACCCCGCGCGGACCGGCATGGCGGGCGAGGGAGCGGAACAGGGCGGTGGCGGCCGGGCGCTGCCCGCCCACGGGGTCGGCGTCGGTCAGGCGCAGGCCCCCGCCGGGCGCCAGTTCGAGGTGGCGGTCGCCGGGCGCGACGTAGACCCGGCCGGGGGCCGCGCGCTCGCCGTCGCGCGCCACGGCGACGGGCAGGGCGACGACGCCGTTCAGCCAGGCGGCGAAGCCTTCCATGAAGGCCGCACCCATGTGCTGGACCACGAGGACCGGCAGGGGGAAATCTTCGGGCAGCGCCCCGATGACCCGGGCGAGGGCCGGAGGGCCGCCCGTGGACGCCGCGATGGCGACCACGCTCGGTGCCTCGGACGCGATGGCGGGGATCAGGGCACGCAGGTCGCGGGGCCGGCCCGCCCATTCCGCGCCGATGGGCCGGCGGCGGATCACCGGCACGGCGGCCATGATGCGCAGCTGCGTGCAGATCTCCGTGGCCACGGTCTCGTAGCCCGCATGGGTGGTGGCCACCGGCTTCTCCACCACCGAGAGGGCGCCGGCCCGCAGGGCGTTCATGGAAATGCGCAGGGACGAATCCTCGATGGCGTCGGCCACCACCACGATGGGCGTCGGCCGCTCGGCCATGATCCGGCGGGTGGTCTCCAGGCCGTCGATGCCCGGCAGGCGGATGTCCATGGAAATGACGTCGGGCCGGGCGGACGCGAGGGTGGCGAGCGCCTCCTCGCCCGAGGCGACGGCGGCCACGACCTCGAGGCGCGGATCGCGCCCGACGATGTGGATGAGGAGCTGGCGCACGACGAGGGAATCCTCGACGAGCATCACCCGCACGCGGGGCGTGTCGGGGGTCGCGGGTCCGGTCACAGCAATTGCCCGATGGTCTCGAGGAGACGGCGCTGGTCGAAGCTCTGCTTGGTCAGGTAGGCGTCGGCCCCGAGGTCGAGGCCGCGCGCCACGTCCTCGGGATCGCCCCGCGAGGTCATCAGGATGACCGGCAGGCGCGCGACGGATTCCTCCGCCCGGATGGCCTTCAGCAGGCCGAACCCGTCGAGGCGCGGCATCTCGACATCGGCCAGCACCAGCCGGATGGGCTCGATCCCGGCGCGCAGGCGCTCGATGGCGTCCTGCCCGTCGACGCAGACGACGACGCGGTAACCGGCCGCTTCCAAGATGCCCTTCTCCAGGGTGCGGGTGGTGATGGAATCGTCGACGACCAGGATGGTCGCCGGGGTGGCGGCGATGTTGTTCGCGAGGTTGTTCGAACGTGAGGCCGAACCGATCGTTCCGCGCTCCGCCCCTGGGAGGAGCGCGGCATCCGGTCCGGCCTGAAATCCGGCCTCCGCCGCCCGGGCGACGAGGCCGTCCGGTTCGAGGACGAGGACGGGGCGGTCGCCCAGGATCACCGTGCCGGAGACGAGGCGCGGGTCGGCGCCGATGGGCGGCGCCGGCAGGACGAGGTGGGTGCGGACCTCGCGCAGGGTCTCGACGACGAGGACCACGCGCCGGCCCCCGGCCCGCAGGACGACGGCGGCCCCCGCCTCGGGCGACCGGCCGCCGGGACGACCGAGCAGATCGGCCAGCGCCAGGACCGGCAGGGTGGCGCCTGCGCCGCCCTCCGACACGACCCTGAGGACCGGCCGGCCCATGGCCCGGTCGAGGTCGCGCGGATCGAACCGGATCACCCGCTCCACGGCGGCGCTCGGCACGGCGTAGGTCGCCTGCCCCGCTTCGACGAGGAGCATCGCACGCCGCGCCGCCTGCAGGGGCAGGGTCATGGCGAGCTCGGTGCCCCAGGGCGCTCGGGGACTCAGGCGGACCTGGCCGCCGAGGCGGCGGACGGCGTCGGCCACCACGGACAGGCCGATGCCGCGCCCCGACAGGGTGTCGACCTCGGTCGCCGTCGAGAGCCCCGCCTCGAACACCAGGGCGAGGAGCGCCTCGGGATCATCCTCCGTCGCCGCCAGCCCCCGCCGCCGCGCGGCCTCGGCGATGGCACGCAGATCCGGCCCGCGCCCGTCGTCGTGGACCGTGACGACGAGGCGCCCGGTCCGGACGGCGACGTCGAGGCCGATGGCGAGGGCCGGCGGCTTGCCGCTGCGGGCGCGCGCCTCCGGGGCTTCGGCCCCGTGGCTCAGGGCGTTGCGCAGGGCATGCAGCACCGGGTCCTTGAGGGCCTGGAGCATCGAGCGCTCCACCGGAAGATCGAGGCCGGTGGTCTGGACGGCGATCTCCTGCCCGCCCTCGCGGGCGAGTTCGCGCAGGGCGCGGGGAAACCCGCCGAACACCGTCTCGGCCGGCATCAGGGCGAGGCGCTCGGCGTGCTCGGCCACCCGGGCCGCGGCCGCCTCGACGGCGGAGGCGACGGTGAGGCGCACCCGCAACAGGTCGGCGGCCTCGCGGGCCAGGGCGAGCAGACCGGTCTCGAGGTCGCGCAGGGACGTCGCGGCCGTCGCCGTCCCGCGCAACCGCTCGGCCATGAGGCCGAGGTCGCCCGCCCGCCGGGTCAATCGGGCGAGCCCCTCGGCCAGGACCACCTCGCCCCCGAGGGCACTCGCGAGCTCGTGACTCGCCCGGGTCAGGGCATCGATGGCCTCGGCCGGGACGCGCAGCAGCGCGCCGGCCTCGGGCGCCGGATCCGGCGCGGTCGGCGCAGGGGCGGCGGGTGGAACGGCCGGCGGCGCTTCGGCCGACCGGAGCGCCGGATCCGGCGCGGCTGCCACGGGGGATCCGGGGTCGAGGCAGCGGTCGAGGGCCTGCAGCGCATCGTCCGGCATCGGCGCGCCGACCCCGTCGGTAAGACCGCCGACATAGGCCTCGATCCGGTCGAGCGCGAGCTGGACCGCGGCCTCCGCCCCCCGGTCGAGGGTGCCGCCGCCTTCGACGATGCGGTCGAACAGGGTCTCCAACCGATGGGCCACGGCCTCCACCGCGGGCAGGTCGACGGCCCGCGACGCCCCCTTCAGGCTGTGCGCCCGGCGGAACACGTCGTTCCAGTCGCGGGACTCCGCCGCCCCGGCCAGGGCCGCGCGGATGGCGTCGATATGCTCGCGATGTTCGACCTCGAAGGCCGCGAGGAGGAGTTGGCGAATGTCCATCCGGTTCGGCTCGCCGCTCAGGCCCGCTTCCGCAGGTGCGAACGCACGTGCGGAAGCGGGCCCGGGCCCTTCGGGAAGCGGGTTCGTTTCATGGCCTCGGCCTCCCGCGTCTCAGAGTGCCTCACAAAACTCCCGGTCATCATCGGTTCTCGCCTCGAATACGGCGTTGCAGCGGGAGTTTTGTGAGAGACACTCAGTGCCGGTAGCGCTCGGCCAGGGTCATCAGGGCCTGGGCCAGCTCGGTGAGATTGGCCGAGGCGGCCTCGACCTCGCGGGTGCCGGCTGCCGTCTGCTGGCTCGCCTGGCGGATGTTCTGGAGGGCGCCCATCACCTGCTCGATGCCGAGCTGCTGCTGGTTGGTCGAGGCGACGATCTGCTGGAAGGTCTGGACGCTCTCCTCGACCCTCGCGGTGATCTCCTCGATGGTCCGCTGGGTGGTGTCCGAGCGGGCCTTGCCGGCGGCGGCGCGCTTGACCGCCTCCTCGGTCAGCATCACCGAGGTGTTGATGCCGCGCTGGATCTCGCCCAGGATCGTGCGGACCTGCCCCGTCGCCGCCTTGGCCTGATCGGCGAGCAGCTTCATCTCCGAGGCGACGACGGCGAAGCTCCGCCCGCTGTCGCCCGCCGCCGCCGCCTCGATGGCGGCGTTCAGCGCCAGGAGGTGGGTGCGCTCCGAGATGTCGTTGACGGTGGTGATGATGTCGCCGATGGCCTGGGTCTTCTCGGACAGGGCGACGATGTTGCCCGCCACCGCCTCGGCCTGCTCGCGGATCGCCTCCATGGCCTTGGCGGTGTCGGCCACCGCGCGCAGGCCCGCCCGCGAGGTCTGGGCGGTGGATTGCGCCGTGGCGATGACCTCGCCGGCGCGCTTGCCGATCTGGGCGCCCGAATGGGTGATCTCGTCGACGGTGGCGGCGGTCTCCTGGACGGCGGCGAACTGCTCCTCGACGGAGGCCGCCTGCTCCTGGGCCGAGGCACGGATCTCCGCCGCCGCCGCGTTGAGATCCGCCGTCGCGGCGCGGTTGGTGCGCGCCAGATCGGCGAGCCCCGCCACCATGCCGTTGAGGGTGCGCCCGAGCCGGGCGATCTCGTCGTCGCCCTTCGTCGCCAGGGTGCCGGACAGGTCGCCGCCGCCGACGCGTTCGGCGAATTGCATCACGTCCTCCAAGGGCTTGACCACGCCCCGCCGGATGAGGGCGGTGATGAGAATGCTGAGCAGCACGCTGGCGGCCAGGGTCAGGATGACGGACCACAGGCTGCGGTCGTAGATTTCCGCGGCGCGCTGCTGGCCGGCGGCGATCCCGGCGTCGAGGGCCTCGCGGGTGCGCTCGATGTCGGCCAGGAGCACCTCCTGCATCCGGTTGATCGGCTCGTTGCGCGCCTCGATGGCCTCGGCGTCCCTGGCCGCGATGGCGGTGAATTGCGGCTCGCTGACCGCGCGCAACTGCCGGAAGTCGCCGGCCGCCGCCTCGGCGGTCTCGGCGAGTTTCTTCCAGGCCGCGGCGCGCGCCGGAGCCGGCGCCGTGGCGGAATACCCGTTGGCCGTCCGGACCACCTCGCCGAAGAGCGCATCGGCCTCCTGGCCCATGCGCCGCCAGGTCTCGACGATCTGGATCAGCTCCGCCTCCGGGCGGTTGCGCATGAGCGCCGCCATTACGGCGTTGCGCCGCAAGAGCCCCATGTCGCGGGCCTTGTTGCCGAGGTCGTCGAGCTGGCGCGCCACCGTCAGGTCCCGCTTGACGATGGTGTTCATGTTGTCGCGCACGGCGCTGATCTGGTCGAGGGCGTAGAGGCCCAGCGCCACGATCACCACGGTGATGGCGACGAAGCCGAGGAGGATGCGTTTTCCGATGGAGATCGACACAGGCTGGCTCAAGGCTCCACGAAACCGACGCACACCGGGCAGGTGGCGCCGGAGTGCCTTCAGGAACGCCCGATCACCGTCGGCTCTCGTTCCGAGCGCGACGGTGCGGCGGGCGTTCTCCGAGGGACACTCAGGACAGGTAGCGCCTGAGGAGGCGCGGCAGATCGACGGCGACGAAGCCGTCGCCCCCATGGGTTCCCGCCGGGGCATAGCCCGAAACCGCCCCGGGACCCAATCCCGCGACGGCCGGATCGAGGAGGCTTTCGGTGGCGTTCGGAAGGTCCGGGTCGGACGCCGCGATGGCGACGACGCCTTCCACCCGGTCCACGGCCAGGGCCACGGCCGCCGCACCACCGCGCAGGACCACGATATGACCGGCTCCGGGCTCGGCGGCACCGGGGCGTCCCAGCGCACGCGCAAGCCCGAGCAGGCTCACCACCCGGCCCGACAGGGCGACGACGCCGAGGAGGGCATCGGGCGCGTCCGGCACCGCCGTGACGGGGCGAGCGGGCAGGACCTGGGCGACCTGGGCGAGGGGCAGGCCGTAGCGATCCTCGCCGCACGCGCACACGAGGAACGAGCGCAGGGTCACCCGCTGCCCCGCGGCCCGATCCCGCCCCGCGAGGGCGCGCGTGCGGGCCTCCCGCAGGGCCCGTCGGCGGGCGGCTTCGGCAGCTCCGTTCATGGGGTGGCGTTCATGGCGGACGTTCTTGGGATGGCCTTCATTCGGCAAGATCCTCCAGGGTGGAACGCGCAAGGGCCGCGCTCTGCGCCAGTTCCCGCGGGCCGATCCCGTCGGCTTCGGCGAGATGCGCCACGGCCGGCAGGGTCTCGCCGAGGCGGATGGCATTGTCGAGGAACCGGCAGCCCTCCGCCGGCCGCGTCATGGCGATCAGAAGCAGGCCGAGCTGATAATGCGCCATGACGAAGCCGGGATCGAGGTAGAGAGCCCGTCGCAGCGCCGCTTCGGCCTCCGCGTCGCGCCCGAGGGTCCGGGCGAGGAGCCCATCGTAATAGTGCAGGACCGCCGCCATCGGAGCGGCACGAAGGGCCGCCCGGACCTTGCGCCAAGCCTGGCCGGTCTCGCCGGCATCGCTCAGGGTGCGGATCCAAGTGAGATCGTCGTCGAGGGTCTCCGGTGGAGCGGTGTCGTTCCGAGGACGAGCGTCCCGCCCCGCCCCGTCCGCATCTGCCCCCACCTCCAGCGTCCCACCGGTCGGGCAGACCGGCAACGGGTCCGCCACGCTCCGAAGATCGGTTGCGCTCGCCCCTTCGCCGATCCAGGGAAGGGTGGGTTCCCACGGGGCGGAGGGGACGGGCGGCTGCACCATCACCGGCTCGCCGGCCCCCCGGGGGCGGTAGGCCACGGTGCCGGGCAGGTTCACCGGTTCGAGGGTCTGGGCGAAGGCGGGATTGGGCTCGGCGTGGCCGATGAGAAGCCAACCGTCCGGCAGCAGGCGCCGCCCGAGACCGCGCACGATCCCCAGCACGATTTCGGCCTCGAAGTAGATCAGCACGTTGCGGCACAGGATTAGATCGAAGTCGGCGAGGTGCGGCGGCGCGGTGCCGTCGACGAGCTCCATCAGGTTGCGGCGCTCGAAGCGGACCATCCGGCGGTAGTCGGTGCGCAGGGTGTAGGTCCCCTCCCGGCCCGGACCCGGCAGGACCGGGCCGGACGTGAAGTAGCGCAGCCGCTCCTCGGGCGGCAGGGTTCGAAGGGCCCAGCGGCCGTAGAGGCCGGCCCGCGCCGTCGCCAGGGCCGCGGTGCTGATGTCGGTGCCGGTGATGGCGATGCGCCAATCGGGCAGGGCGGGACCGAGGAGCTCGTTGAGGAGAATCGCGAGGGAATACGGCTCGGCCCCCGTCGAGCAGCCGGCGCTCCAGATCTTCAGGGAACGCTCATGCGCCCGCGCCGCGATCAGGCCGGGCAGAATGGTGCCGCGCAGGGCGGCGAACTGCTCGGCGTAGCGGAAGAAGAAGGTCTCGCCGATGGTGATCTCGGCCTCGAGGGCCGCCCATTCGGCCTCGCCCAGGGCCCTGTCGTTCAACAGAGCCGCGTAGGCGGCGCAGTCGGGCAGGCCGTTGGCCTTGAACCGCTTGCGCAGGCGATCCAGCAGGAGGTCGTCCTTGTCGGCGTAGTAGTGGTGGCCGGTTCGCGCGATGATCCGAGCCTTGAGGGCCGGGAAGGCCGGGTCGGATTGCGGACCGAACCGGTCGGGCCGCTTCATGCAGGGATCCGCCCGAATGCGGCGAGGCGTCCGGCCGCGGCGCGGGTGAGGTCGTCCAGGCGCTGGCGCTCTTCGGCGGTGAGCAGACGGGCCAGGTCCAGGACATGCACCATGCGGTCGCCGAGGGTGATCTCGGCCGTGACGCAGCCGTTGAGGGTGCGGGTCTCGGCCACGGTCTGGATCGCCGTGCTCGGAACGACGACGAGATCCTCGACCCGATCCACCAGGAAGGCCGCGGTCGCGTCCGCCGCGAGGACGAGGTGGCGATAGGGGTCGTCCGCTTCCGCGCCGTCCCGGGCCGGGAGGCCGAGGAGACGGGCGAGATCGACCACCGGCACAGGCACGCCGCCGAGGTCGAGGAAGCCCGCCAGTGGACCGCCCGTCGCCGGGGGTGCATGCAGGTCCGGCAGAGGCAGCACCTCGCGCACGGAGGTCCGCACCAGGGCGCAGGGACTTCCGGCGACGTCGAGGAGGAGCAGGGCCGTTGTGGTCGACAGGGAATTTTCCGATGATGGCATCGCGGGCGGGGCGAGGTTCGACGCGCTGGCATTCAGCACGTCCCAGATAGGACGGCCAGGGCCGGGCGGGCAAACACTTCAGGCCCGAGGTCGTGTGTTTTCGAGGTCCCCACGCCCCCGAACGCCACCAGCCTGGAGCCGCGCTCTTTTCCGCCGAACCGGCATCCACTTCGGCGGAGAGCGCCCTAGATGGGTCGTGCGTCGGACGGGGACGCGCTCCCACACCGGACAGGATCTCGCATGCGACGGATCACGCGCCTCACCCTCATGGTGGCCCTCGCCCTCGGCCCCCGCGTCGCCTTCGCGGAGACGCCGGGTGCGGATTGGCTCACGCCGGCACAGACCAAGCAGGCCCTGAAGGCCGCCGGCTATTCGGAGATCATCAAGCTCGAAGCCGACGATGGCCATTGGGACGGCGAGGGCATCAAGGACGGGCGCCGGATGAAGTTCGATGCCGATCCGAGAACCGGCGCCGTCCTGGGCGAAGTTCCTGCCGAGTAGATCCGCGTTGACCCTGAGGGGCGGATCGGCTACGACACGCGACACGAAATTCGATCCGTCGGTTCGGCGGGTGAAGAGATCAGACGGTCATTCCGATGCGTGCCATCCTCATCGTAACGAAAGCGCCACCGACGGGGCGGTCCTGACACCAGGGACCGCGATCCGGATGGTGGCGCATGCAGGGTCCTTCGGGGCCCTTTTTTGTTGCCGCGACGAGAGACGACACGGATTTCAGAACAGAGTTCGAGGAGCAGGACGATGGGCGGCGAGGTCATGACTGGGGCCGAAATGGTCATCCGGGCGTTTCAGGATCAGGGTGTCGACACCCTGTTCGGATATCCCGGCGGCGCGGTGCTGCCGATCTACGACGCGCTCTACCATCAGGACACCCTGAAGCACGTTCTCGTGCGCCACGAGCAGGGCGCGGTCCACGCGGCGGAAGGTTACGCACGCTCGTCCGGCAAGGTCGGGTGCGTCCTCGTCACCTCGGGACCGGGCGCCACCAACATCATCACCGGCCTCACCGACGCCCTGCTGGACTCGATCCCGCTGGTCTGCATCACCGGACAGGTGCCGACGCACCTCATCGGCACCGATGCGTTCCAAGAGTGCGACACGGTCGGCATCACGCGCCACTGCACGAAGCACAACTACCTGGTCAAATCCATCGCCGACCTGCCGCGCATCCTGCACGAGGCGTTCTACGTCGCCTCGCACGGGCGGCCGGGCCCCGTCGTCGTCGACCTGCCGAAGGACATCCAGTTCGCCAGCGGACTCTACGAGCGTCCGACCCAGAACGGCCACAAGACCTACAAGCCCGCCTTCAAGGGTGACGCAGGCCAGATCCAGGCGGCCGTCGAGCTGATGGCGAACGCGCGCCGGCCGATCCTCTATACCGGCGGCGGCGTCATCAACGCCGGCCCGCACGCCTCGACCCTGCTGCGCGAACTCGCGGCCGAGACCGGATTCCCCGTGACCTCGACCCTGATGGGTCTCGGCGCCTTCCCGGCCTCGGACGAGAACTTCCTCGGCATGCTCGGCATGCACGGGACCTACGAGGCCAACCTCGCCATGCACGAGTGCGACGTGATGGTCTGCGTCGGTGCCCGCTTCGACGACCGGATCACCGGGCGCCTGGATGCGTTCTCGCCGTTCTCCAAGAAGATCCACATCGACATCGATGCCTCCTCGATCAACAAGGTCGTCAAGGTCGATGTCGGGATCGTCGGCGATTGCGGCTCGGTGCTGGAAGACATGCTCGCCGCCTGGAAGGCCCTGCCGACCCGGCCGGACCCAGAGCGCTTCGACGCCTGGATGGGCAAGATCCGCACCTGGAAGGCGCGCGACTGCCTCGCCTACTGGCCGTCGGGCACGATCATCAAGCCGCAATACGCGGTGCAGCGTCTCTACGAGGCGTGCAAGGACCGCGAGACCTACGTCACCACCGAGGTCGGCCAGCACCAGATGTGGGCGGCGCAGTACTTCAAGTTCGAGGAGCCGAACCGCTGGATGACCTCGGGCGGCCTTGGCACCATGGGCTACGGCCTGCCCGCCGCCATCGGGACGCAGCTCGCCCATCCGGACGGGCTCGTCATCGACATCGCCGGCGAGGCGTCGATCCTGATGAACATCCAGGAGATGTCCACGGCGGTGCAGTATCGCCTGCCGGTCAAGATCTTCATCCTGAACAACGAGTACATGGGCATGGTGCGCCAGTGGCAGGAGCTGCTGCACGGCTCGCGCTACTCGCAGAGCTACTCCGAGAGCCTGCCGGACTTCGTGAAGCTGGCGGAAGCCTACGGGGCCAAGGGCATCCGCTGCGAGAAGCCCGGCGACCTCGACGCGGCGATCCAGGAGATGCTGGACTACGACGGCCCGGTGATCTTCGACTGCGTCGTCGACAAGAAGGAAAACTGCTTCCCCATGATCCCGTCGGGCAAGGCGCACAACGAGATGATCCTGTCGGATTACCTCGGTGAGACCGGCGCCGAGATCGGCGACATCATCTCGGAAGAGGGCAAGATGCTGGTCTGACCCGCATCCCGCCGGGCGTCTCCCGTGTCCCGGTCCCTAGCGCGGGTCGCCGAGGCGGCGCGCGCTGGACAGGCGGCTGCGCCAGCCCGGCGCGGCCGGACGCGGGGCCGGCCGATCGGACCGAGGGGTGAACGCCGCTCGCTTGGCCGGGGCGAGTCCTTCGCATTTGCGAAGCAGCGCGAAGAACTCGATCTCGCCGGGCTGCGTCGGCGTGAACTCGGCGAAGGCGAACGGCACCAGACCGATGGCGATCACCTCGCCGAGGACGGACACGAAGCTGTCGGGGGTGAAGACACTGCAATGCACATCGATCGTGCCGCCCGCCTCGTGGATACGCCGCGCATGCTCCAGGCCGGCCTCGGGCCCGTGTCCCGTGAACAGGGGGAAGCGGGTTTCGCGTCCCGACCAGACGGCCTTGGCATCCACCTGCACCGCGCGGGAAAAATGCTCGTAGACCTGGGCCGGGCTCGGGCCCGTGGGGCGGGTGAGGGAGGCCCCGACGAGGTCGCCGACGGAGGTGAGCGTGCGGCCGCGATCGAAGGTGAAGCGCATATCCGGGACGGCCAGGAACAGGAGGCCATCCTCGTGCAGGGCCTCGGCGCAATCCCTCAGCCAACCGACGGGGTCGGGCAGATGCTCGATGACGTGCGAGGCGACGATGTAGTCCACGGGACCACGGTCTCCGAGGGCTTGGGCGAGGGTCTGGCGGTCGAGGACGAGATCGACCTCCACCAGGGCGCCGCGGGCCCGCGGGCCGGCGGCGGCATGGCCGGCGTATTTCCGGGCGAGGTCGTCCGTCGAAAGATGGTCGGCGTAGAGGATGTCGCCGTCGCCGCGGTGCACGAGGGGCCGGTCGAGGGGACCGAGTTCGACGCCGGTCCGGCCGTGGGGCCTCACGGCGGCGAGCGTGCGCTGGCGACTGTCCATGGCGGCGCGGTATCATGACGTCTGGAACGGGTCCAGCATGGACCCGGATGGGCGAAGAAGCGAAGAGTTGGAACTGGGGCAAGCCATGAATGCGATGAACACCCACTACCCCGACGCCGGCCGGGTCGAGCCCATCAACCGGCACACCCTCGCGGTCATCGTCGACAACGAGCCCGGCGTGCTCGCCCGCATCTCGGGCATGTTCTCGGGTCGCGGCTACAACATCGAGAGCCTGACCGTCTCGGAGACCGAGGTCGCGCGCCACATCTCGCGCATCACCATCGTCACCACGGGCACCGATGCGGTGATCCAGCAGATCAAGTCACAGCTCGACCGCCTCGTCCCCGTGCACCGCGTGGTCGACCTGACGCTTCAGGGCCAGTCCCTCGAGCGCGAACTCTGCCTCGTGAAGGTGGCCGGGACCGGCGAGCACCGCACGGAATCCCTGACCCTCGCGGCCGCCTTCGGGGCCAAGACCCTCGACGCGACCCTGAATTCCTTCGTGTTCGAGGTCACCGGCACCACCGAGGAAATCGACCGCTTCATCGGCCTGATGACGGTGATCGGCCTCGTCGAGATTTCGCGCACGGGCATCGCCGCCATGGGACGTGGGTCGGAGGCGATGTGAGGCTTTTCTCTCGACGGTGGTACTGTCCTGCCACCGGAGGAAGGGGCTCTCGTCATGAAGGCCAAGCTCAACCAGACAGGGGATGAGTTCGTGATCCGGATTCCCGCGAAGGTGGATCGCGAGAACGGATTGAGCGATGGGCAGATCGTAGAGATCAGCCTACGCGGCCGTGTCCCCACACTCGACGAGATGTTGGCGGAGATGGATCGTCTCGGCCCGACCAATCTGCCGGAGCTGGTTGATTGGGGGCCGGACGTCGGCACGGAGATCATCCATGACGATTGGAGCCGCTGAGGCGGCCCTGCCGGATGCCCGGGATCTCGTCTGGGTCGACCTGCGCCCGACTCTGGGCCGCGAGCAATCCGGTGTGCGGCCGGCGCTCGTTCTCACCAACCGGGGCTTCCACCAGCGAAACGCCACCGCGATCATCTGTGCGGTGACGTCGAATGTGGCTCCCTGGCCGACCAAAGTCATCCTGCCGAACGGACTCGCCGTGAGCGGCGCCGTGTTGTGCGATCAGATCCGTTGCGTGGATCGCACGATGCGTGGCTTCCGACCGATCGGGAAAGTCCCCGCGGATGTCCTGAAGGATGTCCGAGGCACGGTCGCAAACCTTCTTGGTCTGCACCTCGATCTCTGAATGCGTGGAAACGAACATCGGCATGACCACCCTCTACTACGCCCCCGGCGCCTGCTCGCTGGCCTCGCACATCGCCCTGGAGGAGACCGGCACGCCGTTCGAGACCGTTCGGCTCGATCTGGCCAAGGGCGATCAGCGTGCGGCGGAGTACCTCGCCGTCAACGAGCGCGGGCGCGTGCCGGCCCTCGTGCAGGGGGGCTTGCAAGGGGGCTTGCAGGAGGGCTGGGTGCTGACCGAGAACACGGCGATCCTGCGCCACGTCGCGCGCCTCCATCCGGAGGCGGGCCTATGGCCGGAGGATTCGCGCGATCAGGCACGCGCCGACGAATGGCTCGCATGGCTCTCGACGAACCATCACATCGCCTACGCCCATGTCCGGCGGCCGGAGCGCTACACCGCCGACGAGGATGCGTTTCCGGCCATCGCGGCCAAGGGCGCCGATACGTGTGGCGACCTGTTCACCATGACGGACGTGAAGCTCTCGAACGGCGGCTGGGCCTTGGGGCACCGCTACAGCGTGGTCGATCCCTACCTGCTGCTGTTCTGGACCTGGGGCCGTGGCCCGGCCCTCGGCTTCGACATGGCGGAGCGCTTTCCCCACTGGACGGCGCATGCCCGCGCCATGGCGGCGCGCCCCGCCGTGCGGGCCGTCTTTGCCCGCGAAGGTCTGCGCCTGCCCGCGTAAAGAGCTGCGCCTGCCCGCGTAAGGCCCGTAGAACGCCGCTCGGATGACGATTCCCCTTTCGTCAAGGGAATCGTCTCGCTAAAAGCTGCCCGGATCGCACGGCCGCGCGGATGCTGTTTCAGATGAGGGCGCCGGAGCGCACTCATGCTCAATCGAGAGAAAAGAGAAGGTACCGCCATGCGGGTCTATTACGATCGTGACGCCGACCTGAACCTGATCAAGGGCAAGAAGGTCGTCATCGTCGGCTACGGCAGCCAGGGCCATGCCCACGCGCTCAACCTGCGCGATTCCGGCGTGCAGGGCATCGTCATCGCCCTGCGCGAGGGCTCGGCCACCGCCAAGAAGGCGGAGCACGAGGGCTTCACGGTGATGAACGTCGCCGACGCCGCCAAGCAGGCCGACGTCGTCATGATGCTCACCCCGGACGAACTCCAGGGCGACATCTACAAGGAGTCCCTGGAGCCGAACATGAAGCAGGGCGCCGCCCTCCTGTTCGCCCACGGCCTCAACGTGCACTTCAACCTCATCGAGCCCCGCAAGGACCTCGACGTGCTCATGGTCGCCCCCAAGGGCCCCGGCCACACCGTGCGCGGCGAGTACCTCAAGGGCGGCGGCGTGCCGACCCTGATCGCCATCGCGCAGGACGCCTCCGGCAACGCCCACGACCTCGGCCTGTCCTATGCCTCGGCCAATGGCGGCGGCCGCGCCGGCATCATCGAGACCACCTTCAAGGAGGAGTGCGAGACCGACCTGTTCGGCGAGCAGGCCGTCCTCTGCGGCGGCCTCGTCGAGCTGATCAAGGCCGGCTTCGAGACCCTGGTCGAGGGCGGCTACGCTCCCGAGATGGCCTATTTCGAGTGCCTCCACGAGGTGAAGCTCATCGTCGACCTCATCTACGAGGGCGGCATCGCCAACATGAACTACTCGATCTCCAACACCGCCGAGTACGGCGAGTACGTCACCGGCCCGCGCATCGTGACGCCGGAGACCAAGGCCGAGATGAAGCGCGTCCTCAACGACATCCAGTCGGGCAAGTTCACCCGCGACTGGATGCTGGAGAACAAGGTCGGCCAGACCTCGTTCAAGGCCACCCGCGCCAAGCTCGCCGCCCACCCCATCGAGGAAGTCGGCGCCAAGCTGCGCGGCATGATGCCGTGGATCTCCGAGAAGGCCCTCGTCGACAAGGCCAAGAACTGATTCTTTTCGGGATGGCGCAGCCGTGCTCTGCTCGGCTGCGCCCCATGTATGAAGCCGGCGTCGCGACAGCGGCGCCGGCTTTTTCGTGCGCGAAACCCTCCCCCCTTCGTGGGGGAGGGTGGTCGCGGAGCGACCGGGAGAGGAGCAGCGCCACGTTCGCCATCGTAGCCCCCCTCGTCCGACCCGCTTCGCGGGCCACCTTCTCCCGCGGAGGGGAGAAGGGCGCGCCCCGCTGTTGTGATCTACCGAAAATCCCGGCAATCATCTCCGTAACGGCCGCCCACCTCGAGAGCGGCCGACACACGGAGGACACCCATGGCATCGCTCTACTACGACGCGCATCGCGCGCTTCAGGAAGAGTACAACACCGTCAAGCTCGCCGAGCGCCTCGACACCGGCTGGGTGCATGACGGGATCGGCAAGGACGAGGCCGCCTTCATCAACAGCCGGGACATGTTCTTCCTATCCACCGTCGATCCGGACGGCATGCCCACCGTTTCCTACAAGGGCGGCAGCCCTGGCTTCGTGAAGGTGCTGGACGACAATACCCTCGTCTTCCCGGGCTTCGACGGAAACGGCATGTGGTACTCAATGGGCAACATCGAGGGTCAGTCCAAGGTCGGCCTGCTGTTCATCGACTTCGAGACCCCGCATCGGGTCCGCGTCCAGGGTCATGCCCGGATGCTGCGCGACGATCCCCTGATGGCCGAGTACACCGAGGCCAAGTATCTCGTGCGGGTCGAGGTCACCAAGGCGTGGGTCAACTGCCCGCGCTACATCCACAAGTACCAGAAGGTGGCACAGAACAAGTACGTGCCGACGCCCGACAAGGAGACGCCGCTGGCCCTCTGGAAGCGCCTCGACATGGTGGCCGACGTGATCCCCGAGGAAGACAAGGCGCGCGTCGCCAAGGAAGGCCAGATCGAGTTGCCGGAATACGAAGCCCGGGTGGCGCGCGGCGAGAGCTGAACCACTCAGGAGAACGCCCCGTGGACCGACTGGTAGGGGTCCACGGGGCGTATCTGGGGGCAGGCTCGCGTTAATGCCCGGGACGGCGGCGATCCCCATGGATGGCGTCGGGTCCGGGCGTTCCCGCTGTGTGGATCGTCAGGCGCCGCCGCGGTAGCAGCGGATCTCGGCCTCGGCCTGCGCCCGGCGGAGCTCGGCGACCTTGTCGTCGAAGACCTTGGTCGACTTGAACTCGTTGGCGCGCTGACCGATGCCCTGACGCATGGACAGCACGGTGCTGGCCTGGACGTAACGGTCGTAGGGCAGGATCGACGCCAGGGCATCGAGGGAGCACGAGCAGCGCGACAGGGATTCGCGGGACTGCCCGTTCGCCGCCATGCAGCCGAAGATGTAATCGGCCCGGGTCTCAGTCGGATAGTCGTTCTCTAGCTCCGCCGCCTGCAACGGACCGGCGAGGCCGGCGACGAGAAGGGCGGGGAGGGCGAGACGCTCAACCAGCGTTCGGAACATAGGTCAGGTTCTCTTCCAGGAGTTCGCCACCCTCGGCGTTCTTCGACTGCGCCTCGATGGAGACGAGTTCGCCGGGCACGGAATCGGACGTCACGAAAGTATAGCGGATGTTCTCCATCCCGCGCATGCGCTCCTTCATCCGATCGTCCAGAAAAGGCTGCGTCTCGATGCGCCAAGCGGACACGGTCCGCCCCTTGTAGTCGATGGTGGTCGGCGTCACCGTCGCGTTGTCGCGAAGCCCCTTGCGGATGGCATTCTTGATGTAGCGGGGGTTGGCCGAAAGCACCCGTGCCATGTCGATGAGGTGATGCTCCAGGAACAGGGTCATCACGGGGTTGCCCGGCATGTTCTCGAACGGGCCGGCGGGAAAGCGGTTGGCACCCGAGAACATCTCGACCCGGATATCACGGCTGTCCGCGCTCTGTCCGGCCTCGACGCCCAGCTTGATCGTATCGTCCAGGGGCGGCCCGAACGGGCCCTTCGAGATCCCGCTGCGGCGGATGTAGCCGTAGGTGAGCTTCGTGCCGGGGGGCACGTTCTGCATCTGCGGCCGCTCGAACAGCAGGTCGGAGGCGTTCGGAGCGCCCGTGCTGGCCTTGGCGACGGCTGGAGCCTCGGTCGGGGGCGTGCTCTGGGCCAGGGCGGAGGTGGCCGCCAGCATCAGCAGTGCGGCAAGGGTCGCAGACTTCAAAGGGACACGTCCTCGTTGAGCGGCGTACGCACGTTGGGCTGCACGTTACTGCCGATGGTCCGGTAGGTGTAGTCGGGCGGGGTCTCGGCCGCTTCTTCCGTGGCGAGATCACGCACCTTGGCGTGGAGCGGCGAGAGCGAGCAGGCCGGGTCGGTGGCGGCGGCGTCGCCGGCGAGCGCCAACGCCTGGCAGCGGCAGCCGCCCCAATCCTTCTCGCGCCGGTCGCACGAGCGACAGGGCTCCTGCATCCAGTCGGTGCCGCGATAGGCGGTGAAGGCCGGCGAGTTCGCCCAGATGTCGCCGAGCGAGTGGTCGGTGACGTACCAGAACTCGAGCTGCTTGATGGTCTCGGCGGCGTGGCACGGCAGCACCTTGCCGGCCGGCGTCACGTTCATGAGCTTGCGTCCCCAGCCGCCGGCGCAGGCCTTGGGGTACTTCGCGTAGTAGTCCGGCACCACGAGGTCGATGACGAGCTGGCCCTTGAGGCGCTCGCGCGCCGCCTCGACGATGCGGATCGAGCGATCGACCTCGGCCTTGTTCGGCATCAGAGCGGCGCGGTTGACGTAGGCCCAGCCGTAATACTGGGTGTGGGCCACCTCCAGGCGCTTGGCCCCGAGTTTGACGGCGAGATCGATGAAGCCCTCGACCTCGTGGATGTTGCCGCGATGGATGACGGAATTGAGCGTCAGCGGCAGGCCGAGCTGGGTCACCCGCTCGGCGAAGGCGAATTTCTGGGGTTGTGCGTTCTTCAACCCGCCGATCTTCTCGGCATTCGCGGCATCGACGCCCTGCACCGAGAGCTGCACGTGGTCGAGGCCGACGTCGTAGAGCGCGTCGAGCTTGGCAAGCGCGCCGCCGACGCCCGAGGTGATGAGGTTCGAGTACAGGCCGAGCTTCGCGCAGGTCTGGGTGATCTCGACGATGTCGTTGCGGGCCGTCGGCTCGCCGCCGGAGAGGTGGACGTGGAGTACGCCCAAAGCCGCCGCCTCCGTCAGCACGCGCTGCCAGGTTGCCGTATCGAGTTCGCCCGAGCGCCGGTCGAGTTCGAGCGGGTTCGAGCAGTACGGACAGCGCAGGGGGCAGCGATGCGTCAGTTCGGCCAGGAGCCCGACGGGCGCCGGCAGGACGGGGGCGGTCGGCGTGATCGCGTTCATCGCTCAAGAACCCGTTTGGTGGCGAGGTCGTTCAGCATGACGAGGATATCGGCCTCGATTACCGCGCGGTCGGCGGTGAATTTCTCCGCCAGCAGGCCGGCGATGTCGCGCACGGTGCGGGTCCCATCGACGAATTCGAGCACCGCCACGGCGTTGGCATCGAGGTCGAAGGTGCGCTCGGGGGCGAGCAGCACGTGCTCGCCGCGCACGGTGTCGTGGCGCAGGCGCACGCCGCGCGGCAGGCGCGGCACGTCGTGCGGACCCAGCGTGCCGGTACCGGCCGCCTGCGCGGTCACGGTCTCGGGGACGAGACCGGTGCCGGGGGTCCAGGCGTCGGGCGGGGTGAGGCCTGGGGCGACATAGGCGAAATACAGGGCGTCGAGCTGCGTCCACAGAACGTTGCACTTGAAGGTCAGCGCCGCCATCGCCTGTCGCTGCAACTCGGGGGTGGTGGCGTGCTTCTGCACGTAGTCGAGGGCGAAGTCGGCGTCGCGGGGCGCTTGGGTGAGGCGCTTGTCGAAGTAGGCCAGGGTGTCCTTGGTGATGAAGTCGTAGTTCTTCAGCATCCCGGCGACGCGCTCGGAAATGATGGTCGGCGAGAACATCTCGGTGAGCGAGGAGGCGATGGCCTCCAGCAGCGAGCGCTCCTTCACGAAGTGGACGTAGGCGTCCACGGAGAACCGGGTCGCCGAGAGGATGCCTTCGGTCGATTCCACATAGGCTCGCGAAAAACCGACGCCCTCGGCGAGCTTGAGCCAACGCTCGATGCCGCCGTCACCGGGCGCATCACCGTCGTGATCGACGATGCGCTGGCGCCAGATCCGGCGAAGACTCGCATCCTCCATCCGCGCCAGCACGGCCGCGTCCTTGATGGGGATCATGGCTTGGTAATAGTAGCGGTTGAGCGCCCAGGCGCGGACCTGATCCTTGTTCAATTCGCCATCGTGCAGCAGGCGGTGGAACGGATGCAGGTTGTGGTAGCGCTTCGCGCCGATGTCGCGCAGGGCCGCCGCGAGTTCCTCGGAGCTCAGGAGGCGCTGGGTCTCATCGGCGACGGGCGTGGGGAAAGGCGCGGTCATGGGCGTTGTCCGGCTCCAACGGTGGGCGTTTCCTGGGCGCTTCTTCTAGATGGTACCGTGATCCCTGTCAGGCCAACGACACCACGAACGCAATTATATTGCGCACTACATAGGTGCTGGGGTAGTAAATTGCCAGCGTGTCACACTCGACAATCGGTGCGACCGGGTCACGTGAAGGCCGCCGCGGGCCGTCAGAGGGACAGGCTCAGACCGTCGTGGGCCACGGTCCAGCCCTCGACTTCGACGGAGGCGCGCTCGGCCGAATCCTCGACCAGCACCGGATTGGTGTTGTTGATGTGCACGAAGACGCGATGGCCAATTTCGATGTCGGCGAGCGCCGCGATGGAGCCGTTCTCGCCCGTCATCGGCACATGGCCCATGCGCCAGCCGGTCTTGGTGCCGACGCCGGCGCGGATCATGTCGTCGTCGAGCAGAACGGTGCCGTCGAACAACAGGGCCTCGACGCCCGTGATCTGGGCCTTGAGGCGGTCGGTGACGCGGGCGCAGCCGGGAATGTAGGCGAGCCGCTTGCCCCCCGCCTCGATCATCGCGCCGACGGTGGTCTCGGTCTCGGCGCCGAGGTCCACGGTCTCCCCCTCGAGCCAGAGGGGCACCTTGCCGGGCACGGAGAACAGGGTGACGGTGAGCCCGGGCACCGGCTCGAAGGCCGCATCGAGGCCGATGGATTCGCGCGCGACGACCCCGTCGGCCATCACGTCGAACACCCGGTTGGCGTTCACCGAATCGAGGATGCCGGCCGTCCCGTAGAGGGTGAAGGGCTGGCCCTCGCGCAGGGTCAGCAGGCCGGCGACGTGATCGACGTCGCCGTTGGTGAGCAGCACGGCATGGATCGGCGAGTGGCGCAGGCCCTCGCGCGGGTGCAGCACCGGAGTGTCGAACAGCTGCTGGCGGATATCGGGGGAGGCGTTCACCAAGAGCCAGCGATCCCCATCGGGGGACACGGCGATGCTCGACTGGGTCCGCGGCCTCACGCGGGTGGAATCCTCGCGGGCGAGGGAGCAGATGGGGCAGCGGCAATTCCACTGGGGAAGGCCGCCGCCCGCGGCGGAGCCGAGGATGACGACATGCATGGCTGAACCGACGCTGTCCCGCTCCTCAGGCTCGCTCCGACAACCTTAGTTGAAGGTATCGATCTCAGCCGACTCGTAGCTCGTGACTTCCATGCCAACGCAGATCTCGGAAACGACGGGGGCAGCCCAGGTCATGGTGTTTCTCCAGAGTTTCTTTTGAACAGCAGCGCCCCGATCGACCTTAAGAAGATCGTAAGACACTGACGGCGCAGTGGTTTCTGTCGCGGGAGCTATATCGACAATTCCGCCCGGCAGGGCAAGCGTTAAATTGCCGGTTTCTCCCGCTATCCTCTCAGAAAGCGCTTACGCGGCGCGCCCTCAGTGCCGGAAATCCTGTCCCTTGAGGTCCAGCATGAAGCCGCGTCCGCGGACCGTCACGATGACCGGGCCGCCCAAGCGAACGAAGTCCGACAGCTTGGTGCGCAGGTAACCCACGTAGACATCGACGACATTCAGCGACAGGCCACCCTGGCCCGCCCAGAGCTTGTCGAAGATGTCGCCGCGCGACACCGGCTGGTTGGCCTTGTCCATGAGGAGCGCCAGGAGCTCGGCCTCGCGCGGGGTGAGGCGCGCCGTCGCATCCGCAAAGCCGACCTGCCGGATGTTGAGGTCGAGGACGAGGCGGCCGGCGGTGACGATGGTGCGGGGCTCGTCAGATTCCTTGCGGCGCAGGAGATGGGTCTGCAGGCGGGCGAGGAGCTCGTCGAACACGAATGGCTTGACGATGTAGTCGTCGGCGCCCAGCGCCAGGCCTTCGGCGCGGTCGCGGACCTCGTCGCGGGCAGACAGGAACAGGATCGGACCGGGGTAGCCGCCTTCGCGGAGCGAGCGGCAGACATCGTGGCCCGAGCCGTCCGGCAGGGTGATGTCGAGGACGACTGCCTCCGGCGCCGAGTCGCGCGCCGCGATGAGGGCATCGTCGACGCAGCCGGCGACCCCCACGGAGAACCCTTCCGCCTCGAGGCCACGCGCGAGCATGGCGCGAATGTCGCTGTCATCCTCGACGATCAAGACCCGCGTCATGCCGTGGTTTCCTTCTCTGTCCGATGGGAGGCCGACGCTGCTTCGTCGGAAACGGGAAGTGCGAGGGCGACCTGCGCCCCGCGATCCTGAGGCCCGGCCCCCAAGCGGATCGCACCATCATGCCGCTCCACGACCCAGCGCGCCAGGGCCAGGCCGATGCCGAACCCGCTCTCGCCGGACGGGCTTTCGCGGCGGAAACGCTCGAACAGGGCGTCGCCGGTCTCCGGAAAGCCGGGGCCGTCATCCGTGACGGTGACGGTCGCCACGCCGTCGAGGGAAACCGAAAGCGCGAGGGTGACGCGGGTCAGGCCGCGGGCATGCCGCAGCGCGTTGTCGACCAGGCTTTCCAGAACCTGACGGAGCCATTCCCGGTCGGCCAGGAGAACCGCATCGGTGGCGATGGGTTCCAGGACGAGGCCGACGCGGCGGCGGGCCGCCTCGGAGGCCATGCCCTCGACGGCGTCGGCGAGGATCGCCGAGGCGAGGACCGGCCTCCGGTCGAGCTCGATCTGACCGGATTCCGAACGGGCCACCCGGAGCAGATCCTCGACCCGGCGCTGAAGCCGCAGGGCACGCTTGCGGATGGTGGAGAACACCGGCGCGTAGTCGATGCCGGGGCGTCCGGCCGATCGGGCGGCGATGTCGCATTCGCCCAGGATCACGGTGAGCGGCGTGCGCAGCTCGTGGCTGACATCGGCGAAGAACCGCCGGCGCGAACGGTCCACGGCCTCCAGGCGCGCGTTGGCGGCGCGCAGGTCCGTGGTGCGGGCCGCGACCGTATCCTCCAGGGCAGCCCGGTCGGCGGCGAGGCGTCCCTCGCGCCGGGCGAGCCGGGCGGCCATGCGGTTGAAGTTCGCGACGAGCAGGCCGAGCTCGTCCCGGGTCGCGACGGACAGGCGGGTGTCGAGTTCGCCCCGGCCGACGGCGCTCGCCGCCTGACGCACCGCCGCGATGCGCGCGAGCGTCGGGCGCGTCACCGCCCGGTACAGTCCGAACACGATGGCCAGCGCCGCCGCCACCGCCGCCAGGGACGCCACCCGCAGGGTCGCGGACAGGTCGCGCGCGGCATCCGACCCCGCGATCATCGAACGGCGCTCCACTTCGATGAGGAAGGAGAGGGGCTGGCCGGTCATGGCGCCGAAGCCGTTGAGGGCGCCGCGGATCGCGCCCTTGCGCTGCTCGTCCTCGGACCGGCGCAAGATCTGGGCGACCTGCCGGTCAAGGACGGCACGAGCCGAGCGGAGCTGCGCCAGGGGGCGCGAACGGGCGGCGTACTGCGTCCGGTCGAGGGGATCGTCGCTGACCGCGATGCTGCGTCCCAGGGCCTCGTCGACGGCGACCAGGGCGCGATCGACGTTGGTGCGGGCAACCGACAGGCCTTCCGGCTGCGCGTCCGGATTGCTCACCGCCTCCAGGGCGGCGAGACCGTACTGGGTCATGCGGCCCGACAATTCGACCAAGAGTTCGAGACGCCCCTGTGCCGCCAGGGTCCGGTCGATGGTGCGCTCCGCCGCCCCGATCGACCACAGCACGCCGAGGGCCGCCAGGACGACGAGCAGGGCCGTGCTGCCGAGGAGCAGGGCGAACCGAACCTTCAGCGAGCGCATTGTTCGGCCAATTCTTGCCACTTCCTCCCATGCACGACAGATGATCCGCAGATCATCGTCGCGCATGGCGGATGTCTAGGCGCAGAAAGCCAGTTTTCGCAAGTGCAGCGGCTCAGCCGGCGAGGGACGGGGTTCGCGACGCGATCACAGATCGCGCGGAACGGTCCCCCGTACGGCGCAGCGCCAGCGGTTCACCTGCCATTCCGGATGCTCCGCCTGCCATTTGGCCAGCGCGCTCTGGGAGTTGCGCAGACACACGGCTGGGCTGCGGGCCTCGAACGAGAGATCGATCCGGTCCTCGCGGCAACGTGTCGGCTCGGACAGGAGACAGATCGAGAGCAGGATGAGCATCGGCTGCGCCTTGGAATGCGTCGGACTGGACGCGCGGGCCAGCACGATGATGCTTCCCGGCGGGACGGAAAGGTCGCCCGCACGGGAGATTTACGCAATATAGTAGCCCTCGTTCCGGGGTGGAACGACTGTCGCAGCCGCCGTCAGGCGGCCGATACCCAGAGCTCCCCCTTGCCCAGGGTCGCGAGATCGCCCGAGTACCGGGTGAGCGCCCCGGCGGCGAGGTCGGCGTGGGCCGGGCTCAGGGGCCGCAGCGACCGGGCGAGGAGGCGCAGGAACACGAGGTCGTGGGTCCCGGTCTCGACGAAGCTCGGGCTGAGGGCACCGACGCCGCCCGTGAGGATCGTGCCGCGCCGCATGCCGAAGCCCGGGTGGTCGCCCACGGAGGCCGCCGCGATGGTGCCGGCGATCATCCGCGAGCCCGCATGGGCCCCGGCCGCCCCGACGAGGATGAGGCCGCGCCGCATGCGGTCTCCGAGGTGATCCCCCGCCGCGCCCTTGATGATCAGGGTGGCGCCGTCGAGACCGGCCTTGGCGGCGTAGACCGCCCCGCCGGCATGGTCGCCCGCATCGCCCTCGATGGTGATGGTGCCGCCGGTGGCCCCCGACCCCGCGAACGGACCGGCCGAGCCGGTGACCGTGACAGTGCCGTTCCGCATGCCCGCGCCGAGGCGCTGGCCGACATCGCCGACGACCCGGATGCTGCCGCCGTCCAGCGAAGCGCCGACCCGGTCGAGGCGCGACGAACCACCCTCGATGACGAGATCCTCGGAGCCGTCGAGGCTGATGGTGAAGCAGTCGCCGAGGGTCAGGCCCCGGCGGCTGGTGCCGACGGGGAGCTTCGCCGCCTCGGTCTCGCTGAGTCCGCTGAGGGAGAGGGGGGTGACGTGCAGGAAATCGAGCCGCTCCAGCGGCTCCTGGCGCAGGGTGAGGGTGCTCATGCCGCTCCAGCCTCGCTCGCCGGCTCCTTCGAGAGCAGGTCCTTCAAGTGGTAGTGATGGCGGCCGAGATTGCCGCCGTAATTGCCGGCCGTGACCGCCACGAGCCCGTGGGCCGCGCCGGCCTCGGTGGCCGCGTGCAGGGCCGCGCGCATGGATTCGGCGACCCCGTGCGAGGTCAGGGCGTCGATGACGATCTCCAGCACCACGCCGACGTCGGCCGAGAGTTCGGTGCCGGCCCGACCCTTCAGGGTCGGGCAATAGGCGTCGTTGGTCGAGGCCATCATGCCCTTGGTGCGTGCGCCGACCTTCGAGCCCGAGCGGACGATGCCGCCGGGGAAGGGCAGGATCGCGCCCGAGACCGTGCGGGCGGCATCGACGGCGATCTCGGCGACCTTCAGGGTCTCGGCGTGGTTGCGGCCGAGGAACAGCAGGTTGCCGCCGCCGACCGCCCCGTCCACGGCGCGAACGAAGTCCTCGCACAGGAACTCGCCGTCCATGACCGGGATGCGCCAGTAGCGGCGCGACTGGCCGGTGATGGGATCGGGCAGGCGCTTGGCCACGGCGAACCCGTCGCCGAAGTAGCGAATGGCGCCGCCGAGTTTTATTTTCGTGGGGCCGTCGACGCCGGCGTAGCAGGCGGTGCCCGGGCAGGTGAGGATGCACTGGCCGACGCGCTTGAGGAGCTGGTCCTTCAGGCCGTTCGGTTCGAAGCCGAACAGCAGGACGCGCACGCCGGGGCGCCCGTCCGGCGTCTCCTCGGGCGACAGTTCGCAATCGATGCCGGCCTCGGCGCCACAGCCGATCACGGACGTGGCGAACCCCGTCATGGTGACGGCGGCGATCATCGCCCACTTCGCCGTATCGTTGGTGATGATGATCGCCGTGCCGGCGACGTCGAACGCCTCGGCGAAGGTGTCGATCACCGGGATCCCGTTGAGGGTGAGTTCCGTCATGTCAGCCACCGGTCCTCACGCGACGCCCATCCTTCAAGCCGGACATGTCCTTCAAGCCAGACATGCGACCTCCTCGAACACGTCCGCCTTCGGGAAGGCCTCGTCCGGCACCTCGAAGGAGCTCAGGCCCGCGCCGAAGCGGTCCTGCAGGTAGGTCTCCGAGAGGGCGACCATGGCCTTGTCGGACTCGACGGTGAGTTCGAGGGTGTGCCCGGAGGTCCAGGCCACGACCTCGCCGTCCTCGACGATGGTCACCCCGTCCTTGAGCACGTACTTCGCCCGGGCGAACATCGCCGTGCGATCCCGATCGTCGCGATAGATGGCGACGTCGGCCCGCGCGCCCTCGCGCAGGTGGCCGCGATCCGTCAGCCCGAGGAGCTTGGCCGGGCCCGAGCGGGTGAGCTGCGCGATCTCGGAGAAGCTGTACTCGCGCTCGATGGCGCACAGGCCCGAGCGCTCGCCAATGACTTTATGGAGGCCGGCGATCTCGCGGTCGCGCTTCTCCTTGTCCATCAGCAGGTGGATGATGTGCGGGTAATCCGTGAACGGACCGCCATTGGGATGGTCCGTCGTCAGGATCGTGCGCTCCGGCTCCTTGGAGAGCAGCATGAGCTCCAGGCCGATGGCCCATTGCAGGGAGCTGACGGCGCCGCGCGGCTTGTAGAGGAACGGCACGACGCCGCCGCCTTCCGCGTCCCCCGCCGTGAGGATCCATTTCTTCGGATTGGCACCCTTGCGGCCCGCGAACTGGCGCAGGATGTCGAGCGAGATGGTCACGGTCTGGCCGAAGGCGACCTGGCCGACGTCGAAGGTGGCGTTGGGGTGCTTCTCCATCGCCTCGGTGATGCGCTCGGCCGCCGAGCGGAATCCACCGGTGGCCGGATTCTCGGGATCGGCGACGCCGTAGGCGTAGAACTGGGCGTGGGCGAAGTGGATGCGCCGGCCTTCCGCCGCTTCGAGGGTGTCCACGAACGACTCGTCGGCGCCCGGAATGCCGAGGTTGTTGCAATGGACGTGCAGCGGGTGCGGCACGCCGATCTCCTCGACCGCATCGAGCAGGGCCGTCATGATCTTGCGGGTGGACAGGCCGTAGACGGGAATCTCCTCGTCGAGGCTGAGCTTCAGCATCCCGTCCTTGAAGGCCGAGGCGCCGCCCGCGTTGATGCACTTGACGCCCAGCCCCCGCGAGGTGGCGACCGCAAGCGCGACGAGGTCGCGCACCGCCGCCTTGCCCTCGCGCTGGCGCAGGAGCTGGAGCAGGTGGTCGTCGTTGCCCATCACCGTGAGGGCGCCGCGATCGAGCAGCGGAATGTCGGCGAGTTCGAGCTGGGTCGAGAGGGCGCTCGCCGGCGGCATCGCCGGCTCGACCGCGATGGTGTAGCCCATCCGCGCATAGTTCGCGCCGATCCAGGCGGCCGAGCCGCCCGCATGCGCGAAGGGATGGCCCTCGGGGGCCGCCTCGCTGGTGTAGAGCTCCGGCAGGAGCAGGCGGCTCATCACCACGTTGCCGCCGGCTATGTGCGAATGGACCTCGACGCCGCCGGCCATCACCACGCAACCCGTGGCGTCGATGGTCTGGTCGGGCGTGCGCTCGGAGGCGGCGACGACCCGGCCGTTCTCGATCCAGACGTCGCCGACGGCGTCGCGTCCGGCCGTCGGATCGACGACCCGTCCCCCCTGGATGCGGATCAGCATGAGGCGGCCTTCATCTCTACGAGTCGGTCCTGGATGGCGCCGAGCACGCCGGCGGCCGTCAGTTCGGCCGACGGGCCCGTGGGCGGCGCGTACGTGACGGTGGCCCGGCGGTCGTTCCACAGGGCACCGCCGGCGCTCTCGCCCGGCACGCCGACGGCGATGACGATCTCGGCGGCGTCGCCCGTGGCCTCGGGGCTGCCCTCGCCGACGATGGCGATGGCGGGCAGGGTGCCCAGCCAGTCCGGCCGGGGCGCAGGGAGAGAGGCGAGCCACAGGGCGGCATCGGCCTCGCCGGCGGCGATCTGGCGGGCGCTGTCGAAGCGCCAGGGATCGTGCTCGGGCACGTGGCGGCCGAACCCGACGCGGGGGGCCTGGCCAGTGGTCCAGGCCGCGAGCTGGAGGAGGGCGCGGCCCTGGAACGGGTCGGAGACGGGCAGGGCGAAGAAGCGCGTGACCTCGTTGAGGTCCTTGACCATGCCCTGGAGCATCTCGACGCCGAGTTCGCCGAGCTCGGCCGCGTCGTACAGGACGACGCCGTACTGGGCGGCGGCGAGACGCTTGGCGAGATCGCCGTAGGCGGTCTCACCCGCGAGATGCCCCTTCAGGTAGGCGCGCAGATGCGCGACGGAGACCGCGAGACCACCGGCCTCGGCCGGGTAGGCCACGTGCCGGGTAGCGCCGTTGCCCGGACCGCCCAGGGACAGGAGGGTGCGCTCGGCCCCGGCGGCGCGTCCCCGCGTCGGCGCGGATTCGGCGATCTCCCCGACGATGGGCCGGTCCCACGGCGCGTTGCCGACGATGAGGACCGCATCCGCCCGGCCCGTGGTCTCGGCCGGTGTGGTCAGCATCCCGCCGGTCCGGCTCAGGGAGCCCAGTTCGGCGTAGAGGCTCGTGCCCGCCACGGGATCGACGGAAGCGCCGATGGCATCGGCAAGATGATAGGCCGCCCGCGCGGCGCTCAGCTCGGCACAGAGGCCCGCCACGATGGGCGTGCGCGCCGCAGCGAGGAGCGTCGCGGCGGCTTCCACCGCTGCATCCGCATCCGTCGCACCACCCTTCACCCAGGCCGCCATACTTTGCACCTTGGAAAATCGAGAGCCCGGCACACACCACGAAAACAGGGGTCGCGCACGGCGGGACTGAGCCAGTCCAGAACGATCGGGCGGCACGTTTGCATCGGGGCGACGCCCCAAGCAAGTCCCGGGGCCGACGCCGAACCGATTGAGGCTGGAATTTTTTTGGCTTGCCCGAGCTTTGACTTGCCCCAGCACCGAAAGTTCCGACGGACCCCGCGCGATGCAGGCCGGAGGATGGATGCGCTCGCGGCGCTTGCGAGGCGTCCGCGCTCCGTGGGAGAAGCCCGCTGCCGGGCAATCCGCTCCGCAGCGACGCGATTGACCGAGCCGTATGATGCGGCCCGCAGGATCGAGAGGGATCGACGTGACACAGATCCCGGATGGGGCAGGGGACGGGGCAGGGGACGACGTGGATAGGCGGGGCGTGCGGGTGCACGCGCCGGGCCGCCTGCATTTCGGCTTCCTCGACCTACACGGCGGGCTCGGTCGGCGCTTCGGCAGCCTCGGCCTCGCCCTCGACGCCCCGGCCGTCACCCTCACGGCGCGCGCAGCGACCAGCCTGACGGTGACGGGCCCGGAAGCCGCGCGGGCGCACGGCTACGCCCTGGCGGCGGCCGGCCATCTCGGGATCGAGGGCCACGCGGCGCTGACCGTCGAGGAGACGATGCCCGCCCATGCGGGCTTCGGCTCCGGCACGCAACTGGCGCTGGCCGTCGCGGCGGCCCTGGCCCGCCTCGCCCGCCGGGCCTTCGCGCCGGAGGCCTTCGCCGATGCCCTCGACCGGGGCAACCGCTCCGGCGTCGGCCTGGCGGCGTTCACGCAAGGGGGACTCATCGTCGACGGGGGCCGCGACGGCCTCGGCACGCCCCCACCCGTGATCGCGCGGCTCGACTATCCGGAGGCCTGGCGCGTCGTCCTCATCCTCGACACCGGCATGACCGGCGTCCACGGCACCCACGAGACCGAGGCCTTTCGCGATCTGCCGCGCTTTCCCGAGGCTCAGGCCGCCGAGATCTGCCGCCTCGTCCTCATGCAGGTGCTGCCCGCCGCCGCTACCACCGAGCCCGAAGGATTCGGCGCCGGCATCACCCGGATCCAGCGCCTCATCGGCGACCATTTCGCCCCCCACCAGGGGGGGCGCTACGCCAGCCCCGCCGTGGCCGAGGCGCTCTCCGCCGTCGCGGCGCAGGGGATCAGCGGCTATGGGCAGAGTTCGTGGGGTCCGACGGGCTTCGCCCTGGTGCCGTCGGAGGACGTGGCGCGCTGCCTCGTCGCGTCCCTGGAGCGGCCCGGCCCGTTGCGCTTCCTCATCGCACGCGGGCGAAACACCGGCGCCACGGTGACGCCGCTTTAAGGCGGGCGGCCTACTCCGATCCTTGACCGGCGTCGCAACGACCGGCTTTGACATTTCACCACCCCGGCGCACGCTCGGGGCAAGTCTTCTGGAACTGACTGCGACCGCACGGAGGGAAACCCGCCATGGCCCGCTCGATCCTGCACATGATCACGCCCCTCAAGCACATGAGCCCGTTCGACGTGAACATGGCCGTCGATGCCGGGTTCGAGACCATCGCGACCTACACGGGCGCGAGCCTGCCCGACGTCACGTCCCTGGTGCAGGATTCGATCTTTTCGCGCTCGCCCCAGGACGGGACGCGCACGGGCATCTTCATCGCCGGCAAGAACGCCGAGGAGGCCCTCGACATGGTCGACCGGGCCAAGAAGGCCCTGGTGCCGCCGTTCGCCAACCACATCTTCGCCGACCCGGCCGGCTCCTTTACCACTGGGGCGGCCATGGTCGCCGAGGTGACCCGCGCCCTGAAGGCGAAGTTCGACACGGAGCTCGCCGGCAAGCGCATCGTGATCTTCGGCGGGGCCGGCGTCGTCGCCTACGTGGCGGCGGTGATCGGGGCGCTCAACGGCGCCGAGACCACCATCGTCGGCCATGACGGCGAGGAGCGCGTCAGCAAGATCGCCCACACCATGCGCTGGCGCTTCGGCGTCGAGGTCGGGTCCGTGGACGGCTCCACCGTGGAGGCCCGGCGCGCCGCCATCACGAAGGCCGACGTGATCCTCTCGGCCGGCCCCGCCGGGGTCTCGATCCTCACGGCGGAGGATCTCGAATCCGCGCCGAACCTCCTCGTGGCCTCCGACGTCAACGCCGTCCCCCCGGCCGGCATAGCCGGGATCGACGTCAACGCCGTCGACGTGCCCCTGCCGGTGGGCAAGGGCGTCGGCATCGGCGCGCTGGCGGTGGGCAACGTGAAGTACCAGACCCAGTCGCGCCTGTTCCGCCGCATGCTCGAGGCCAAGGAGCCCCTCTGCCTCGATTTTCGCGATGCCTACACGGTGGCCGTCGAGGTCGCGGGCTAACCGGTTCGGCCCGTCCCCATCGGCGAGGCGCGCGCCCTGTCCGGTCCCGCAGGCGCTGCGACGGGCGGCACGCTCCTCGTCGCCGCCCAATCCGGTCGTGCCCTCGCTCAGGCGGCGCGACGGGCGGGGTTTCGCCCGCTGGTCCTCGACCTGTTCGGCGACGACGACACCCTCGACCTCGCCGAGCACCACCGCCGCGCATCGGGCCGGTTCGGCGACGGGCGCCTCGGCGGGCGAGATGTGAGCGCGGACCTCGATGCCCTGTCCGCCCTGGCCGACCGGCCACCGGTCGGGCTCGTCCTCGGCAGCGGTTTCGAGGGTACGCCCGATCTCATGGCCGCCCTCGCGGCGCGCTTCCGCCTCCTCGGCGCAGCGCCCGACACGGTCACGCGCCTCAAGGACCCGCTCGGCTTCGCGGGCCTGTGCGCCCGTCTCGGCGTGCCCCATCCCGCCGTCACCCGCGATCCCGTGCCCGACCGGGCCGGATGGCTCCTGAAGCGGGCCGGCGGCTCGGGCGGCACCCATATCCGGGCGGCGACCGCCGGGCCGGCGCCACCCGGCGCCTATTTCCAGGCCCGCGTACCGGGCCGGGCCCATGCCCTGGCCTTCCTGGCGGACGGCCGGAACATTGCAATCGTCGGCATAACCGAACAGTGGAGCGCGCCGTCGCCCCTGCGCCCGTTCCGCTATGCCGGCGCCGTGGAGCGTGCGCGCCACGAGGGGCCGGCCCTCGCCCCGCGCATGGTCGACCGGATCGCCGAGGCGGTCGAACGCATCGTCTCGGAAACCGGGCTGCGGGGCCTCGCCAGCGCCGACCTGCTCGTGTCCGATGAACACTGGTGGCTCACCGAGATCAACCCGCGCCCCGGCGCCACCCTCGACGTCCTCGACCGGCGCCCGACGCCGCTGCTCGCCCATCACATCGCGGCGAGCCTCGGCCGCCTGCCTGCCGTGGAGGAAGCGCCGGTGGATGCGGCGGCCACGGAAATCTGTTACGCGGCCACCGGCTACGCGCCGATGCCGCCGCTCGACTGGCCGGATTTCGTGCGCGATCGCCCAAGATCCGGCAGCACGGTGGCGCGCGACGCGCCCCTGTGTACCCTGTTCGCAACGGGGACGGACTCGGCCGCCACGAGAGAGATGTTGCGAGGCCGGGCTGCCCGATTGCGGACCCTGCTCGATCTGACGGAGGAACACCCATGACCACGCGTCCGACCGCGCCCAAAAGCCCCTATCCGAGCGTCAATGCGCTCACCGCTCCCCTGGTCGAGCGCCTCGTCGCCGATGCCGGCCTGCTGCGCCTCGCCGTGACCACGCAGGACGGCGCCCGCATGGTCGATGCCGGCGCCTCCGTGCGCGGCTCCATCGAGGCCGGCCGCCGCATCGCCGAGATCTGCCTCGGCGGCCTCGGCACCGTCACCATCGCGCCGTCCGGCCCCGTCGCGGCCTGGCCCTACTCCGTGGTGGTGCACTCGTCCGATCCGGTCATCGCCTGCCTCGGCAGCCAGTATGCGGGCTGGTCGCTCGCCGACGAGACCGGGGATTCCGGCTTCTTCGCCCTCGGCTCCGGCCCAGGCCGCGCCGTCGCCGTGGTGGAGGACCTCTACGCCGAGCTCGGCTACAAGGACACCGCCACCCAGACCGCCCTGGTGCTCGAAGCCGCCGGCGGCCCGCCGGCCTCCGTGATCGCCAAGGTGGCCGAGGCCACGGGCCTCAGCCCGGCGCAGCTCACCTTCATCTACGCCCCGACCCAGAGTCTCGCGGGCGCGACCCAGGTGGTCGCCCGCGTCCTCGAAGTGGCCCTGCACAAGGCTCACACCGTCGGGTTCGACCTGCACAAGATCGTCGACGGCCTCGGCTCGGCGCCGCTGTCGCCCCAGCACCCGGACTTCATCCAGGCCATGGGCCGCACCAACGACGCCATCATCTACGGCGGCCGGGTTCACCTCTACGTCGAGGCCGACGAGGCGGACGCCCGCCAACTCGCCGAGCAGCTGCCGTCGACCACCTCGGCCGACCACGGCGCGCCCTTCGCCGACATCTTCGGCCGGGTGAACGGCGATTTCTACAAGATAGACGGGGCCCTGTTCAGCCCGGCCGAGGTCATCGTCACCTCCGTCACCACGGGCAAGAGTTTTCGCGGCGGGCGGCTGATGCCGGAGCTGGTGGAAGCCTCGTTCGGCTGACGTGGATCACGGGGGCAGGGCGCCTGCCCCCTCTCCCCGCCGGGCGGGGAGAGGGCCGTATGGACCCCGGCGGCCAGCGACGGCGCCAGCCGAAGCGAGGGTGAGGGGGTGTCTCCGGACGAGACTCCTTCGCCGAACGCCCCCTCACCCTCGGCTGCCGCCTCGCCGTGACGACGACAGGATCGGCACGGCCCTCTCCCCGCAAGCGGGGCGAGGGGACTGCGCGGCAGCCCGGCCGGATCAATCCGGATATCGTGTGAGAACAAGACAATGCGGATCGGGCTCGCGGCCGACAACGGCAATTGGCACAAGGCGCGCTTGAAGGCCGCCCTGGAGCATCTCGGTGCGGAGCCGGTGCTGTTCTCCCTGGCCGACGTCGCCATTCGGACGGGCGGACGGGAGCCCCTGCGGGTGCCGGGTTTTCCCGACGCCCTGCCGGACGGCGTCCTGCTGCGGACCGTGGCCGGCGGCACCTTCGAGGCCACCACCATGCGGCTGGGCGTGCTCCACGCCCTCGTCGCCTCGGGCACCACCGTGTGGAACTCGCCCGCTTCCATCGAGCGCTCCGTCGACAAGGCGATGACGAGCCTGCTCATCGACCGCGCCGGCCTGCCGACGCCCGACACCTTCGTGGTCTCCAAGCGCGCGGCGGCGGCCGAGATCGTGGCCCGCGAGGCCGGTCCCGGCCGGCCCCTGGTGCTGAAGCCCCTGTTCGGCTCGCAAGGGGAGGGGCTCCAGCTCATCGAGACCCCCGACGATCTGCCGGGCGAGGACGCGGTGTCCCGGGTCTACTATCTCCAGCGCTACGTCGCCCGCAGCGACGGCCTGTGGCGCGACTACCGGGTGTTCGTCTGCGAGGGCCGCGCCATCGCGGCGATGATCCGCGAGGGCGACGGCTGGATCACCAATGTCCACCGCGGGGGTCGGCCGCTGCCCTGGACCATGCCGCCCGCGGCGGCCGAGCTCGCCGAGCGTGCCGCGGCGGCGGTGGGGGTCGACTACACGGGAATCGATCTCGTCGAGGACGGGGAGGGCGGCTTCCTCGTCCTCGAGGTCAACTCGATGCCGGCCTGGTCGGGCCTGCAGAAGGTCGTCGAGGTCGACATCGCGCTCGCGGTCGCGCGCGGCTTCCTCGCCGCCGTGCGGACGGCGCGGCCCCCGCGCCTCGTCTCGGCCCTGGGATGAGGGCTCCGGGAATAGGGCCGCGCGCATGACCCGCCTCACGGCCATCGGCGAAGCCTACCGGGCGAGCTGCCTCGCCGAGCTCGACGCCCTGAAACCCGGCAACGTCCATGCCTTCGCCGACGGCCATCGCATGGCCACCCGCGATTTCGTCATCAGTGCCGAGGTCTCGGCCCCGCATCTGGCACGAACCGGCACGCGGGTGGGACCACGGGTCCGCACCGCCATGGAGGCGACCCTGGCGGCGGTGGGCCAGAACACCAATCTGGGAATCCTGCTCCTCTGCGCGCCCCTGGCGCTGGCGGCCGAGGCCGGCACGCCGCTGCGCGCCGCCCTGGCCGGGGTGCTCGACGGCCTCGACGGACGGGACGCGGAGGAAGTCTACGCCGCCATCCGGCTGGCCAATCCCGGTGGCCTCGGCACGGTCGAGCGCCACGACGTGACCGGCTCCGGGACCCCGCCCGCCCTGCTGACGGGCATGGCGGAGGCGGCCCCGCGCGACGCCATCGCCCGCGCGTACGTCACCGGGTTCGCCGATCTCTTCGACATCGGCCTGCCGGCCCTGGCGGCGGCGCGGGCACGGGAGCTGTCGGCGCCGTGGACCACGACGGCCGTCTTCCTCGCCTACCTCGCCGGCGTGCCGGACAGTCACGTGGCGCGCAAGCACGGGCTGCCCGTCGCCGAGGCCCTGCGCGCGGAGGCCGTGGATCTCCTCGACCTCGATCTCGCGGTCCTGCCCGTGGACGCCCTGATGGCGAAGGACCGGGCCTGGAAGGCGGCCGGACTCAACCCCGGCACCAGCGCCGATTTCACCGTGGCGACCCTGTTCCTCGATCATCTGCTCGCCTGACCTGCGCCGACGAAACACTGACTGCGGATTCACCAACGTCAGCGTTTGTTCCGGCCCAGATCAAATAATTTGCCGGAAACCACGCTTCGCGCAGGGTTGTTCCGGGCAAACGCCCAGAGTAGGGTCCGCGCCGCGATCCGGGCTAACCGGTCCGCCCTTTCGGGGGCTGGACGCCGTGAACAAGGATAGCTTTCGGCCGCGCTCGTCTTCGAGGGCGGTCACGTCTTTTCAAGACTCCTGGGAGAAACCCCACATGGCGAAGATCAACAAGGTTCTGGTCGGCGAGGCCCTCGTCGGCGATGGCAACGAGGTCGCCCACATCGATCTCATCATCGGACCGCGCGGTTCGCCGGCCGAGACGGCTTTCTGCAACGGCCTCGTGAACAACAAGCACGGCTTCACCAGCCTGCTCGCGGTCATCGCGCCGAACCTGCCCTGCAAGCCGAACACCCTGATGTTCAACAAGGTCACCATCAACGACGCCCGTCAGGCCGTCCAGATGTTCGGCCCCGCCCAGCACGGCGTCGCCAAGGCCGTGCAGGACGCCGTCGCCGAGGGCATCATCCCCGCCGACGAGGCCGACGACCTGTTCATCCTGGTCGGCGTGTTCATTCACTGGGAAGCGGCCGACGACGCCAAGATCCAGAAGTACAACTACGACGCCGTCAAGCTGTCCATCCAGCGCGCCGTCAAGGGCGAGCCCACCGCCGCTCAGGCCACCGAGCAGCGCAACTCGGCTTCGCACCCCTTCGCGTCGAACGCTTAGATTGGGGGCAGTCCTGGGCAGAGTGAGCCTCCGCCCGCACCGCGGGGCCTGATCCAGCGACTGGCATCCATCTTCCTCGGACGATGAACTCTTCGGATGGGGCGGCTTCGGCCGCCCCTTCTTTTTGCACTACGCCCCGAGCGAACCATCGTGGATCGCGGAGGCGACGAGGGCGCCGGCGACGCCGATCCCCGCCAGGGCCGCCACATCCGCCGGACCGCGTACGCCCCCCGCCGCATAGAGGCGGGTCGCCGGGCTCGAAGCCCGCAGGGCGGCGAGCCGGTCGAGATCCGGCCCGGCCCCGGCACCGACCCGGCCCAGGGTCATCACGATCACGTCGCGCGGCCAGTGGGCCGGTTCGTCGTGAAGCGCATCCGGCCCGAGCCGCTCGCTCCCCCGCGTGTCGAGGGAGAACACGGCCCGCCCGCCGAGCGCCCGCACCAAGCCGGCATCCGTCTGGCTCTCGCTGCCGATCACCGGCCGCCCGAGGCCGGCGGCGAGAAACGCGTCCACCCCGGCGGCGTGCGAGAAGCCCGCATCGACCCAGAGCCGCGCATCCGGGCAGGCACACCGGATCGCCTCCAGGCTCGCCCGGTCGGGCGGGGTGCCGTCGATGATCGCATCGAGGTCGGCGACGTAGAGGCGGGTCGCGCGCACCGCTGCCATGAGTCCGCGCGCCACGGCCCCGGGCGACGATTCCTTTGCCAACGGCGTCACGATCGGGGCATAGGAGGCGCGCTCGCCGGCCCGTGCCCGCACCACCTGCCCGTGGCGCAGGTCGATCACCGGAATGATCTCGAATCCGTCCGCCATCCCGCTCTCCGTTCCCAGGCCCGCCTCCGTGTCAGCAGCATCCGCCCCCGCACAAACGCCCGTCATCGGCTGGGATCTCGGCGGGGTCCATGTCAAGGCGGCCCTTGTGTGCGGCGGCCGGGTCGAGACCGTGGTGCAGGCGCCGTGCCGCCTGTGGCGCGGCCTGCCGGCCCTCGACGAGACGTTCGCCCAGCTCCCCGACTGGGCGCGGGCTCCCGCCGACCACGTCGTCACCATGACGGGCGAACTCACCGACTGTTTTTCGGATCGGGCCGACGGCGTGGCGCAACTCGCCGGCTGGGCCGCCGCCCATCTCAAAGGGTCCGTACGGATCTACGGCGGCCGCGCCGGTCTCCTCGCGCCGGAATACGCCCGCACGGCCGCCGCCGACATCGCGTCGGCCAACTGGCACGCCACGGCCGCCCTGGTCGGCCGGCACCACGCCCACGCGCTCCTCGTGGATATCGGCTCCACCACCGCCGACCTGATCCCCGTCGTCGGGGGGACGCCGGCGGCATCGGGCTACAGCGATGCCGAGCGCCTGGAGACGGGCGAACTCGTCTACACGGGGGTGGTGCGCTCCCACCTCATCGCGCTTTGCGACCATGCCCCGTTCCGGGGCCGACGCACCCGGCTCATGGCCGAGACCTTCGCCACGATGGCGGATGTCTACCGCATCACCGGCGACCTGCCCGACGACGCCGATCAGCAGCAGAGCGCCGACGGCAAGGGCAAATCCCTGGCCGAGAGCGAGATCCGGCTGGCCCGCATCATCGGCCGCGACCACGGCGAGGGCGATCCCGCGGACTGGCGGGCGCTCGCCGCCCACTTCGCGGAGGCGCAGCTGCGCCCGCTCCACGATGCGGCGGCGCTGCTGCTGTCGCGCAGCGACCTGCCGGCGGACGCCCCCCTGGTGATCTGCGGCGCCGGGCGGTTCGTCGCCGAGCGTCTGGCGACCCGCCTCGGCCGTCCGGCCGTGGCGCTCACCGACGTCATCGCCGACCGGCTTCCTGCGACGGGGGCCGATTGGGCCTCCACCTGCGGCCCGGCCGTGGCCGTGGCCCTCCTCGTCCGATAACGCCTCACCCCCGGAGATCCCCATGAGCGCCACCCACCGCCTCGCCCGCATCCTCGCCGCCCGTTCGGGCGAGGACATCGAACTCGCCTTCGCGACGCAGGACGGCCAGACCCTCAAGGTCCTGGCGACGCCCGATCAGATCGATCGGCTCGTGGACGAACTCGAGGACATCCTGAATTCGCCGACGGGTCCGGAGGCCGACGAGCCGCCGGCCGTCGCGTAGCGGCGCGTCAGCGCCCCGTGCGCACCCGGGTCCAGGCCCGGGTGACGAAGCGCTGGGTCCGGTCGTCCCAGGCGGTGTTGACGAACAGGCGCTGCAGGGTGGCGTCGTCCGGGTAGATGCCGGGATTGCCCAGGATCTCCGCCTTGACGAACTTCTTCGCGGCCGCGTTGCCGCTGGCATAGGAGACGAAGTTGGTGTTGGCCGCCGCCACCTCGGGCCGCATCATGTAGTCGATGAAGGCGTGGGCCTCCGCCGCATGGGGGGCGTCCTTGGGGATCGCGAACGCGTCGAACCACATGAGCGACCCCTCGCGCGGCACGTAATAGGCGATTTCGACGTCGTTCTTGGCCTCTTCGGCGCGCTTCTTGGCCTGCATCACGTCGCCAGAATAGCCCACCGCGAAGCACAGGTCGCCGTTGGCGAGGCCGTTGATGTATTCCGACGAGTGGAACTTGCGCACGGCGCCGCGCACCTTGAACAGGGCGTCGGTGACCTGGGTGATGTCGTCCCAGCGCCGGGTGTCGGGCTTGAGGCCGTAGGCCGGCAGCAGGCTCGGGATCAGATCCTCGGGCGAATCGAGGAGCATGACCCCGCAATCCTTGAGCTTGTTCAGCAGGCCGCCGTTGAGGACGAGATTCCAGGTGTTGAGGGGCTGGGCCGCACCGAGGCGTTCGCGCACGAGGCCGAGATTCACCCCGATCCCGGTGGTGCCCCACATGTAGTCGACGGCGTAGGCGTTGCCGGGATCGTAGGCGGCGAGCCGTCCCGTGATCTCGGGCCAGGCGTGGACGAGGTTCGGGATCTTGGCCTTGTCGAGGGGCTGGAACACCCCCGCCCGGATCAGGCGCTGCAGGAACGGGCCCGACGGCACCACGAGGTCGTATCCGGAGCGGCCGGCCAGCAGCTTGGTCTCGAGAATCTCGTTGTTGTCGTAGGTGTCGTACACGACCTTGATGCCCGTCTCCTTCGTGAAGGCATCGAGCATCTTCGGGTCGATGTAGTCCGACCAGTTGTAGATGTTGATCACGCGCTCGGGGGGTGCGGTCTGCGCGCGCGCAGGACCGCCCCAGCCCGCCGCCAGGGCCATCAGCGCCCCGGCGACGAGGCTGCGGCGGGTGCGCGCGCGGATCACGCGGCGGCCTTGACGGCGACGACGACGATCTCGACGAGGTATTCGGGGCCGGCGAGGCGGGCTTCCACCGTGGCACGGGCCGGCTTGTCGTCGGGCGAGACCCAGGGCTCCCAGGCCGCGTTCATCTCCGCGAAGGTCGCGATGTCGGAGAGGTAGATCGTCGCCTGCAGGATGCGGCTCTTGTCGCTGCCGGCCAGCGCCAGGAGCCGGTCGATGTTGGAAAGGATCTCCTGGGTCTGCGCGGTGACGCCGGCGCCGACAGTGGTGTTGGCCGTCTGGCCGGCGAGATACACCATGTCGCCGTAGGTGACCGCCTGGCTCATGCGCGGGCCGGATTCGAAGCGCTGGATCGTCATGCTGAGCGAGATGCCTTGGCTGCCGGCCCATCCATCGCGGGCCACGGACCTGCGTTGTGCCGCGTCCCGGGGGCGACCGTAAAGGGGGCGACGGCCTCCGCACGGTCGCGTTGCGACAATCTTGCCACTCCCGGCGCAACCAGTGCTGCGGTGCGGCGTTTCATGATCACAGAACGGCCAAGTCTGGGCGTCGGCGTATCGAGGATCACACCATGGGTATCATCTGGACCATCATCATCGGCTTCGTCGCAGGTGTCGTCGCGAAGTTCATCATGCCGGGCGACAAGGAGCCCGCAGGCTTCATCATGACGACGATCCTCGGCATCGTCGGCGCCTTCGTCGCCACCTTCCTCGGCCAGGCGCTGGGCTGGTACGGCCCGAACCAGGGCGCAGGGTTCATCGGCGCCGTCGTCGGTGCCATCGTGGTGCTCGCCATCTACGGCTTCATCGCCGGCCGCCGCACCACCAACACGTTCTGATATCCGATCCTTACGGACCGGAACGTGGAAGGGGCGCCCTCGGGCGCCCCTTTTTTCGTTCAGGCCGTGTGGCTCAGCTGCTTGACCGGGCAATGGCCCGTGGCCCCACGGATGGCGAGGCCGGCGCCGATGATGAGGGCGGCGAGACTCAGGAACTTGTTCGGGCGCGGCTGGGCCGCGGCGGCGGCGATGCCGAGGCCGAGGACAACGGACACGGCCCGCTCGGTGGTGGTCAGGTTGGCTTCACCTTCGAAGAGGCTCGGGATCATCGGATCGGACATTCTGGAACGTGCTCCTGCGACGTGCTCATGGTGCGTCGCGAGGCGAACGCCGTGTGAGGGCTGGCGTTCCGCGCGAAGCGAATCGCCGTGCCCCGCCCACCCCCGTGCAGGACGCCGCGCCTCCGCGACGGCGCACACCTCCGCGACGGCGATTGTCTCACGCATGCGGCGGCCGGTTCACACGCCTTGATTGCGTCGACCTTGCCGAATTCCCGCCCTACGCCCACAACGTCTCCGCCGCCGGAGAACGCGGCAGGGGAGCGATTTCGATGAAGATCCTGGGCTCGTCCGTGGCGGTGCTGTGCGCCGCGGGCGTCGGCGCGTGCGGAAGCATCACGCGTGGCACCACCGAGAAGATGGCCTTCCTCTCCGAGCCTTCGGGGGCGGCGATGACCACCACCAAGGGCTATGCCTGCCCGGCGACCCCATGCTCCCTCGACGTGGAGCGTTCGGACGAGTTCGACGTCACCTTCGTCAAGCCGGGTTACCGGCCGGCGATGGTCCCCGTGCGGACCAAGGTGGCGGGCGCCGGAGCCGCCGGCATGGCCGGCAACCTCCTGGCCGGCGGCCTCATCGGCGTCGGTGTCGATGCCTATACGGGCGCGGCCATGGACCATACGCCCAACCCCGTCAGCGCGACGCTGGTGCCCGACGCCCTTCCGAGCGCGGAGCGGGTCCGCCGCAGGCGCGGGCAGCCGGGAGTCTGATCCGGGATCGGCCGGCGCAGACGAAAAAGGGCGCGGCTCCCGCTGAAGCCGCGCCCTTCGTTCGGTGACCGGATGCGCCGTGGCGCACCCGGGCGACGCTCGTTTACGCGTCCTGGCGCGGGGCGCGGGCGCGGTCCTGCTCGGCGTTGCGCTCGGCCTTGAGCTTCTCGGTGAGGTCCTCGCCGGTCTCCTGGTCGACGACCTTCATGGACAGGCGGATCTTGCCGCGATCGTCCGCGCCGAGGAACTTGACCTTCACCTTCTGGCCGTCCTTGACCACGTCGGTCACCTTGGCGACCCGCTGGGCGGCGAGCTCCGAGATGTGGACGAGGCCGTCCTTGGCGCCGAAGAAGTTCACGAAGGCACCGAACTCCATGCACTTCACGACGGTGCCGTCATAGATCATGCCGACTTCGGCTTCCGCCACGATCGACCGGATCCAGTTGTAGGCCGCCTTGATGGCCTTGCCGTCGGCGGAGGCGATCTTCACCGTACCGGTGTCGTCGATGTTGATCTTGGCGCCGGTCTTCTCGACGATCTCGCGGATCACCTTGCCGCCGGTGCCGATCACTTCCCGGATCTTGTCGGTGGGGATCTGCATGGTTTCGATGCGCGGCGCGTACTCGCCGAGCTCGGGACGGGCATCGGTCAGGGCCTTGGACATCTCGCTCAGGATGTGGACGCGGCCTTCCTGCGCCTGATGCAGGGCGACCTTCATGATCTCCTCGGTGATGCCCGCGATCTTGATGTCCATCTGCAGCGAGGTGATGCCGGCTTCCGTGCCCGCCACCTTGAAGTCCATGTCGCCCAAGTGATCCTCGTCGCCGAGGATGTCGGACAGCACGGCGTAGCGCTCACCCTCGAGGATGAGGCCCATGGCGATGCCCGCCACCGGACGGCGGAGCGGCACGCCGGCATCCATCAGCGACAGCGAGGCGCCGCAGACGGAGGCCATGGAGGACGAGCCGTTGGACTCGGTGATCTCGGACACGACGCGGATCGTGTACGGGAACTCGTGGGCCGGGGGCAGGATCGGGTGGATGGCGCGCCAGGCGAGCTTGCCGTGGCCGATCTCGCGGCGGCCCGGGGAGCCCATGCGGCCGGTCTCGCCCACCGAGTAGGGAGGGAAGTTGTAGTGCAGCAGGAAGGTCTCCTTGTAGGTGCCTTCCAGCGCGTCGATGAACTGCTCGTCCTCGCCGGTGCCGAGGGTGGCGACCACGAGGGCCTGGGTCTCGCCGCGGGTGAACAGCGACGAACCGTGGGCGCGGGGCAGCACGCCGACCTGGGACTCGATGGGGCGCACGGTGCGCACGTCGCGTCCGTCGATGCGCGAGCCGGTGTCGAGGATGTTCCAGCGCACGACCTTCGACTGCGCTTCCTTGAACGCGGCCTTGACCTTCTCGGGCGCAAACTTCTGCTCGCCGTCCGCCGGGCACAGGGCGGCGATCACCTTCGCCTTCACGGCGTCGACGGCGGCGTAGCGCTCCTGCTTGATGGTGTTCTTGTAGGCCTCGCGCAGCTCGGCCTCGCAGACGCCGAGCACGGCGGCCTCGACATCGCCGTTCTCGGGCGCGGAGAAGTTGCGCGGCTCCTTGGCGGCCTTCTCGGCGAGGCGCACGATGGCCTCGATGACCGGCTGGAAGTGCTTGTGGCCGAACATCACGGCGCCGAGCAGAACCTCTTCGCTCAGCTCCTTGGCCTCGGACTCGACCATCAGGACGGCGTCGGTGGTGCCGGCGACAACGAGGTCGAGGGAGGAGGCCTCGAGATCGGCCACCAGGGGGTTCAGGCTGTACTGGCCGTTGGCGTAGCCGACGCGGGCGGCGCCGATGGGGCCCATGAACGGCACGCCCGAGAGCGTGAGCGCCGCGGACGCCGCCACCATGGCGAGGATGTCGGGATCGTTCTCGAGGTCGTGGGTCAGGACGGTGACCACCACCTGGGTGTCGTTGCGCCAGCCCTCGACGAAGAGGGGGCGGATCGGGCGGTCGATGAGGCGGGAGACCAGGGTCTCCTTCTCGGAGGGCCGGCCCTCGCGCTTGAAGTAGCCGCCGGGAATGCGGCCGGCGGCGTAGGCACGCTCCTGGTAGTTCACGGTGAGCGGCAGGAAGTCGATACCGGCCTTGGGCTCCTTGCCCGAGACGACGGTGGCGAGCACCGAGGTCTCGCCGTACGTCGCCATCACGGCGCCGTCGGCCTGGCGGGCGACCTTGCCCGTCTCGAGGACGAGCTTGCGGTCGCCCCACATCAGCTCTTCGCGTTGTACGTCGAACATTCTTTTGTCCTTGCCATCATGCGGTCGGGCGGACCCGGCGCCGCCAGGGGCAAGATGGCGAGGGGCTTTCTCGGTGTCCGAAAAGCCCCTCGCGATCCTGTCCCCGGCCGGCACGCCTTCAAGTCACCCGGGTTTCGGGGGGCCGGACCCATTCCGGCATCCCGATCTATGGAAACGCGGCCCCGGGCCGGGCCCGGAACCGCGTGGAGAACGCCGGCTTAGCGGCGGATGCCGAGTCGCTCGATGAGGCTGCGGTAGCGGGCCTCGTCCTTGCCCTTGACGTAGTCGAGCAGCGAGCGGCGCTGCGAAACCATCTTCAGGAGGCCGCGGCGGGAATGGTTGTCCTTGCCGTGGGTCTTGAAGTGGCCGGTGAGGTTGGTGATCCGCTCGGTGAGGATCGCCACCTGGACCTCCGGAGATCCGGTGTCCTTGCCGCCGTTCGCGTATTCCTTGATGAGCGCGGTCTTGCGCTCTGCCGTGATCGACATCGCTATCCCTTTCGGTGGGTTTTTCGGATCGTGCGGGCCCCGGCGAACCAGGGGGCCGCGAACACTTGCGGGAGGCCGGTGCCGGGATGTCGTCCAGCACGGTCAGTCCACAAGCAGCTTGTGCCCCGGCCCCGTTCACACGGGTCGAAGCGCGCGCAACATACACGAAAGCGCAGGCCGTGCCACCCCTCGCCATACCCCCTGGATTCCCGACCCTGGCAGGCCACCCCGTGCAGGATGCCATCGTGGCCGCGTCGGGGTTGCGTCGCGCCGTTCCGGCGAGGGGATTCGGCCGCCTGCGCGATGAATACCGAACGAGGATGCCGCCCCCAATCCACTCATGGGAACCGCCCGCCAACAAGCCCGTTGACTGCCAGATTGGATCTGTTCTAATTCTCAACTGCAGGCAGCCACGCTGCCGATTTCGATCAGGAGCGACCGTCATGGCGAACGCCAAGTGTGAGAGCTGCAAGTTCTTCGACGAGCACAAGGTCAATGGCGCGGCTGCGGCCGCCGACGAGGGCCTGTGCCGGTTCAACCCCCCGGTGAGCCAGCCGGAGCCGCAGGGTCACGGCCTGTGGCCGGTGGTGGGCGCCGCCGATTGGTGCGGTCACTTCACCCCCGAGATGAGCGCGGCCGAGTAATACCTGACCTTGATGAGCCTGACTCATCGAGGTCTGTCCGCGCGACGGCGCGGCGGCGGTCGTCCGCCGGACCTCAGTGAGACCGACCTATGGGTCGGTCTCACTGAGAATTGGTATAAGCGACCGACTCGGTACGAGAACGAAGAAGGGCCAGCCGCGAGGCTGGCCCTTCTTCGTTGGCGCGCCTCAGGCCGCGCGTCGGCCGAGGCTCCGGATATCCTGCACGAGGGCGTCGACCCGTTCGGGGTCGGAATCCCAGGCGAACATGAACCGGGCGCCCCCGCCGATGAAGGTGTAGAAGCGCCAGCCCCTGGCGCGCAGCGCCTCCAACCGGTCGGCGGGCGCCCTGAGGAACACCGCGTTGGCCTCGACGGGGAACATCGCGGACCAGTCGGGAAGGCCGGACACCGCGGCGGCCAACCGCTGGGCGCAGACATTGGCGTGCCGGGCATGGACAAGCCAGGCGCCGCCTTCGAGCATCCCGACCCAGGGCGCGGACAGGAACCGCATCTTCGAGGCGAGCTGCCCCGCCTGCTTGCAGCGATAACCGAAATCTTCGGCCAGCACCGGATCGAAGAACAGGATCGCCTCGCCGGCGGCCATGCCGTTCTTGGTGCCGCCGAAGCACAGGAGATCGACGCCCGCCCGCCAGGTCATGTCGGCCGGTGCGCAGCCGAGGCTCGCGCAGGCGTTGGAGAAGCGCGCGCCGTCCATGTGGAGGCGCAGGCCGAGATCCCGGCAGGTGGCCGACAGGGCGCGGATCTCGGGAAGCGTATAGACCTGCCCCGTCTCGGTGGGCTGCGTGATGGTCACCACCCGGACCTTCGGGAAGTGGATGTCCGAGCGGCCGGTGGCGAGCGCACGCACGGCGGCCGGGGTGAGCTTGCCGTTCTCCGTGGGGGCGACGAGAAGCTTCGAGCCGTTCGAGAAGAATTCCGGCGCCCCGCACTCGTCGGTCTCGACATGGGCCGAGGCCGCGCAGATGACGCTGTGATACGACTGGCACAGGGAGGCCAGCGCCAGGGCGTTGGCGGCGGTGCCGTTGAAGGCGAAGAACACCTGGGCATCGGGCTTGTCGAACAAAGTCCGAAACGCGTCCGCCGCGCGGGCCGTCCAGGGGTCCTCGCCATAGGCCGGCATCGAACCGGCATTGGCGGCCTGCGTCGCCGCCCAGGCTTCCGGGCAGATGCCAGCGTAGTTGTCGCTCGCGAATTGCTGGGGCGACGCGGAGGGTGGATCGAGGGGCATCGCTGGATTCGCCTATCGTCGTTGAGGCCGCAGGGTGAGCGGGACGACGACGTGTGGCGAAACCCGTTTGTTGCCGGTCCGGCCACATCCCCTCCCGGATCGGGAGAGCGCCACCTTGCCCGGGAGCAGGTTGGCGTCAGGCGTCGGCCCGACTCTTGATGCGGATCGGAATTTAACAGAGCCGCGACCGCCCCACAACCTGGGCGGGACCTTCCGGCCTGCCCTCGGCCGAACAGCAGAACGGGCCGCACAGGACCCGTTCGATCGTCTCGTGTTGGTTGCGCTGCCCGGGTGACCGGGCGGACGCCTCAGATGGAGCGGCGGTTCGGCGCACCGGAATAGCGGCGACGGAGGTACGACACGAGCTTGGGCAGGAGGAAAGCGACGAGCAGCTTGCGCATGGGAACTCCGGGTTGGCCGCGCGGGCGCGGCATTTCGCAGGACCAATGCGCGTGAGACGGCTCCCGTTCCGTGGTTCGAGCCTAAAGCTCCAGGGTCAGGGTCACCGGCGCATGGTCGGAGGGACGTTCCCACCCACGCGCGTGCCGAGCCACGGTGAGATCGCGCACGGTTCCGGCGAGGTCGGGCGAGACCCAGGCGTGGTCGAGGCGCCGCCCCTTGTTCGCCGCGGCCCAATCGGGCGAGCGATAGCTCCACCACGTGTAGATCTTCTCGGGCTCGGGCACGAGCAGGCGGGCCGTGTCGATCCAGCCCGCCTCGCCCCGCAGGGTCTCGAAGGCTTCCGTCTCGATGGGTGTGTGGCTCACCACGTCGAGGAGTTGCTTGTGCGACCACACGTCGTGTTCGAGGGGGGCGACGTTGAGGTCGCCGACCAGGATCGCCGGACCGGACGGGCGCCGCCCGCCCCAGGCCCGCAGTTCGGCGAGGAAATCGAGCTTGTGGGCGAATTTCGGATTGAGGGCCCGGTCGGGCACGTCGCCGCCGGCCGGCACGTAGAAATCGTGCAGGACGATTCCCGCGGCCTTGCCGGCCTCCGGCCCCAGCGCCGCCGAGATGTGGCGCGCATCCGCGCGGTCGCAGAAGGCCATGCAGTCGCGGGTGATCAGGGGAAACCGCGACAGGATCGCGACGCCGTTGTAGCCCTTCTGCCCGGCGAAGACAGCGTTCTCGTAGCCCGACCCGCGCAGGGCCTTGAGGGGGAAGGCGTCATCGGGACACTTCGTCTCCTGCAGGCACAGGACATCGGGCTGCACTTCGGCGAGGAAGCGCAGGACGAGGTCGATGCGCAGGCGCACCGAGTTGATGTTCCAGGTGGTGACGGTGAGGCGCAACGATCGATCCGCTCGCGTGAGGCCGGAAAAGGTTTAAAGGAACCTGCGCGCGACGGCGCGGCGGCTTCGCCATAGCCCGAAACCGCCCCGGCCGTCGCCGTGGAAATGCCGCGCCCGGCCGCGATTCCCATCGGGATCGGGGAGGGCGCGCGATTCAGGGGTCGTCGTTACCGTGTCGCGCATCCGCTCCACGCTGTTCAATCTGTACTGGGCCGGCTGGACCGCGCTCTTCCTCGTGCCCCTGGTGGTGCTGGCCGCGCTCGGCTCGCCCACGGGCCCGATCCGTGCGGCGACGCGCCTGTGGTCGCGCGGGATCCTGTTCGGGTTGGCGCGCATCGTCCGCCTCACCTACGTGGAGGAGGGGCGCGCGCGCATCCCGGCCGAACCCTGCCTCATCGTCGCCAATCATCAGTCGGCCTGGGAAACCCTGGCCTTCCTCACCCTGGTGCCCAACGTGGCCATCGTGGCCAAGCGCGAGCTCGTGGCGATCCCCATCGTCGGTTGGTTCCTACGGCGCTCGCCGATGATCATCATCGACCGGGCCAACGGCACCCAGGCCCTGCGCGTGATGATCGACGAGAGCCGCGCGGCCATCGCGCAGGGGCGCTCGGTGCTGATGTTCCCCGAGGGCACCCGCGGGGGCATCGACGATCCGGTGCAGTTCAAGCGCGGCGTCGAGCTGCTCTACGCCAAGCTCGGCCTGCCCGTGCTGCCCGTGGCGGTGAATTCCGGCCTGTACTGGCCCCATGGCGGCTCACGCCACCATCCCGGGGCCATCACCGTGAGCTACCTCCCGGTCCTGTCCGCGGGACTTTCCGGTGCGGCGTTCATGGAGGGCACGCAAGGGGCGATCGATGCGGAGTTGAATCGCTGGAGGGAGGCGGACAGGTCGGTTGCCGAGAGCGACACAAGTCCTTCCGCAGGATAGGAGGAGCGGAGGCCGCGCATCGCTGTCCTCTAGGCAAGCGATCAAATGTCCTACGCCCTCAAAACTCCCTTGGTGTCTGCACCATCCGGTTCCCTAATCCGCCAAATTGAGTGCCCAACTGTCTACTACACTCCTCCTAAGATTATAGAGCTTGAGAAGATGCCACCAGACATCGCGAAGCTCATGGTCAATATTTGGCAAAATTCAGTTCACGCCGGAAGAAATATCGATATTTATGTTCTGAAAAACGTTTTTGTCTCGAACGAAGGATTGGTTTTCGACGAGAACGCACACCTTATTGCTTGCACGCGAACACTTCATTCCGACGAACAAATCGATTCCTCGGCCGAAGCGGTCCGGTCGATCCGAGATCGCGAAGGCGTCCGTGCCATCCGGAAAGCCGTCCTGGCGAAAAGCCGGGGTGCGGAGAACTACGGGCATTTCCTGATCGAGATGCTGACGCGGGCTTGGTTCGCGCGAACCTACCTCGCTCTGACAGATTGGCCCGTTCTCATTCACGAAAGCACAGCTGCAATCCGAAAGGTCGCGATTCAGGCGATTCAGCAGGCAGGATACGACCGAGATCAGATTCTGACCTGCGGTCAGGAACCAGTCTTTCTACAGGAATTGATCTACGTCGACGGCCTTGCTTCCCATTCTCAGTATATCTCGCCCTACGTCATGCAATGTCTCGATGCCGTTGCAGACGATGTCCAAGCGGGAACGGCCAGCATGATCTATGTGCCACGTAGACCCGCACCGACGCGGGATTTCGTCCACGAAAGGCAGATCTCAGCGGCCCTGGTCGCCGATGGTTTCTCTGAGGTCACGACGGCATCGCTCGATTTCCGTGATCAGATCGCCGCGTTCAAGGGCGCCAGCACCGTTGTGGGCTCCATGGGCGCGGCGTTGACGAACCTAGTCTTCTGCAGGCCCGGCACGGACGTGTTCGTGTTTATGCCGAGTAGCGCGGCGGAAGTCCTGTTCTGGATGATCTCCCAGATCAGGCGACTCAACTACTGCGAGATCCGAACCAAGGAGACTGGCCCTCAGACTGGGCCCCTCCCGTGGGACAGGGCGCTCGATATTCCTCCAAGGCAGCTCGCCAGAATTGTCGCCGGCAAGGACAGGGGCCTCCTCGAACGTTTCGGATGGCACCCGCCGCATGGCATAGGGGACGTCATGCGCCAGATCGTCCGTAGACGGTTCGTCGGTGGAGCAGCTTGAAACGCTGGCTCGACGCTGTTCAGCCACATCCGTCTCGGTTAGCGTTCCCTGGGATCGCTCGATTCGCGAACGCGACATCGTGGAGGAAGTGGCTTCCGCGTTCGCGACAGGGCGCCGGCTCGGGCACTTCATCGATGACGGCCGGCGATCTGCGCTCCTCACTGCGCCCGGATCTGCTTCTCCATCGCCTTGTCCTCGGACCGGCCGTAATTGATGAAGAACGCCGTGCCCTCGACGCTGCGGCCCTTCTGCAGATTCGAGAGCTGCACGATGGTCTGGTAGCCCTGGGGATCGGTGATCCGCCACTGGCTCAGGGTCTTCACCTCGGCATCGAAGAACAGCTGGATCTTCGAGGTGCCGCCGAGCGTCGAGCGGTCCTCCATCGAGATGCGGACGCCGCCCGGATCGTTCGAGACGTCCGAGACCGTGAGGTCGCGGGCGAGGTCGATCTTCTCCCGCAGGAGGAATTTCAGCGGGGTCTGCGAGATGAAGTACAGGTCCTGCGTGCCGAGCTTGCGGTCCTTCACGGCCACGGACGTGCCGTCGGCGACCACTTCCAGGGGGGAGGGCTGGTCGTAGTCGAAGCGCAGGCGGCCGGGCTTCGCCAGCGTCAGCTTGCCGCCGATGCGCCGCCCGTCGGCGCCGATCTGCACGAAGGTGCCGGTGAGGGTGGTAATGCCGTTGAAGTAGGCGTTGGCCTGCGCGAGCACGGCTGCGGCATCGGCCTCCTGCGCCAGCGGCGCACCGACGGCGGCCACCCTGGCGGGCTCGGAGGCCTTGAGGGGGAGCTTGGGGGTCACGATCTTGTCGCCCGCCACCGCCTTGGTGTCCTTCGTCGGCGTGTCCTTGGCTGGCTTTGCCGCCTGCGGTGCGGGCTTCTTCGGAGCGGCGGGGGCGGGAGCGGGCGGGGCCGGCGGCTCGACCGGCGCCGGGGCGGGCTCCTCCTTGCGGCCGAACAGGCCGTCGAGGAACGAGCCTTGGGCCGCGGCAGGCTGGGGCTGAACGAGGACAGCCGCCAGGACGAGCAGCGGGCCGGCGGCGAGGCGGTGACGGCGGCCGATCATCTGACGGTCTCCTGAAGGCGGTTCGAACGGGGAGGGCTCCGCTTAGAGTCCGCCCCTGTGGCGATTATGCGACGCATCCGGGCCGCGCTCCTCCCCAGAGGGAGGGGACGGACTCAGTCGTCGTAATCCATCATCGACGACGGACCGGGGCCGCCTTCCATGAGGATCTCGCGCTTGCCGGCATGGTTGGCCGGGCCGACGATGCCCTCGATCTCCATGCGCTCCATGATCGAGGCGGCGCGGTTGTAGCCGATCTGCAGGCGGCGCTGGATGTAGGACGTGGACGCCTTCTTGTCGCGCATCACCACCTGCACGGCCTGATCGTAGAGTTCGGCCCCCGGATCGATGCCGCCGGTGGCGGCGAAGGCGCCGCCGTCGAAGATCGGCACGTCGAGGTCCTCGGCCTCGAGGGCCTGGGATTTCTCGGCCTTGTCGGCTTTGGAGCCCTTGGCGGGCTTCTCGTCCGGGGGCGAATCGTCGGTGGTCACGGCCTCGAGGTAGGACGGCCGGCCCTGGCGCTTGAGATGAGCGACGACGCTCTCGACTTCCGAATCCGAGCAGAACGGCCCGTGCACGCGGGTGGTGCGGCCGCCGCCGGCCATGAACAGCATGTCGCCCTGGCCGAGCAGCTGCTCGGCGCCCATCTCGCCGAGGATCGTACGGCTGTCGATCTTGCTCGTCACCTGGAAGGAGATCCGGGTCGGGAAGTTCGCCTTGATGGTACCGGTGATGACGTCGACCGACGGGCGCTGCGTCGCCATGATGAGGTGGATGCCGGCTGCGCGTGCCATCTGGGCGAGGCGCTGGATCGCACCCTCGATGGGCGGTGATGACGTCGACCGACGGGCGCTGCGTCGCCATGATGAGGTGGATGCCGGCTGCGCGTGCCATCTGGGCGAGGCGCTGGATCGCACCCTCGATGTCTTTCCCCGCCACCATCATCAGGTCGGCCATCTCGTCGACGACGATGACGATGTAGGGCAGGGCCGAGAGGTCCATCTCCTCGGTCTCGTAGACGGCCTGTCCGGTCTCGCGGTTGAAGCCCGTGTGGATCTCGCGGGTGATGATCTCACCCTTGGCCCGCGCTTCGGCCATGCGGGCGTGACATCTTCTTGTAGCGCTCCTCCATCTCGCGCACGGCCCATTTGAGGGCGATGACCGCCTTCTTCGGGTCCGTGACCACGGGCGAGAGCAGGTGCGGAATACCGTCGTAGACCGACAGTTCGAGCATCTTCGGATCGACCATGATCAGGCGGCACTCCTCGGGCTTGAGCCGATAGAGCAGGCTGAGGATCATGGTGTTGATGGCCACCGACTTGCCGGAGCCGGTGGTGCCGGCCACCAGAAGGTGCGGCATCCGGGCGAGGTCGGCGATGATCGGCTCGCCGCCGATGTTCTTGCCGAGGCACAAGGCAAGCTTGTGCTTGCTCAGGCCGAAATCGGCCGAGGCGAGGAGCTCGCGCAGGTATACGGTCTCGCGGGTGTCGTTGGGCAGCTCGATGCCGATGACGTTGCGGCCGGGCACCACGGCGACGCGGGCCGAGACGGCGGACATGGACCGGGCGATGTCGTCCGAGAGCGAGATCACGCGGCTCGACTTGGTGCCGGGCGCGGGCTCCAATTCGTAGAGGGTCACGACGGGGCCGGGCCGTACGGCCAAAATGTCGCCGCGCACGCCGAAATCCTGCACGGTCTGCTGGAGGTTCAGGGCGTTCTGCTCCAGCACGTCGGCATCGACCTCCTCGGTCCCGCTCGGGTCGGGCTCGGCCAGGAGTTCGAGGGAGGGATGCTCGTAATCCTCGTTCTCCACGAGCGACAGGGAGATGTGCCGCCCGGCGGCGATGAGGGTCTGGCGCTCGGGCAGGATGGCGCGCGGGATGTTGAGGACCGGAACGGGAGGGGCGACCGCCGCGGCCAGTTCGGGCTCGGGCTGGGCCCGAAGCTCAGGCGCAACCTGCGCCTCAGGCGCAACCTGCGGCGCGAGGGTTCCTTCGGCTTCCGGCGTTTCGACCACGGGCTCGGGGGCAGGCGCGCCCTTGGGCGTGCGCAGCAGGACCGTCCGCGCCGGGATCGCCGCCGGAACGAAGGCCGACTCGGTGAAGATCACGGGTTCGGCGAAAGGCTTGGGGTCGGGGAAAGGCTTGGGATCGGGGAAGGGTTGGGATTCCGCGAAGGACCGGGGCAACGCCACTAGCTCGGCACGCGCGTCCGGCAGGGCCGGGACGATCGCGGCGAGCGGGAGCGGGGCAGGGGAGGGGGCCACCGGCGGGCGGGCCGAGCGAATGGCCGCGCGGGCGGCCATGGCGCTCAGCACGGGCGAACGCGGCGCGGCGGCGGCCACCCGCGCGACGGCGCACGCCGCATTGTCCTGACCGTCGGCGGGGGCGGGAGGCCTGTCGAACTGCAGCAGGCGGTCGAGGCCGTAGACCGGCGCCGGGCGCAGGAGCGCGAGATCGGCGGGCGCGGGGACGACGGTGTCCGGAGCCGGCGCGACCTCCGCCAGCGGCGGGACGACATCGGCAATCGGCGCGACGCCGGCCGAATCCGCCTGGATCTCCGACCACGCGTCGAGGGCCGCGGAATCGCGGTTGTCGAACCAGGCGTGCACCTCGGACCAGTCCGGAACCTCGGACCAGTCGCGATCCTCGGCCATGGGATCGGCCATGGGATCGGCCGCCGGGGCGTCGGCACGCGTCTCGGCGATGACCGACAGCTCCAAGACGGCCCCCTCCAAGCCGGGCCCCTCCAGAACGGGCGCCTCCAGAACGGGCGCCTCGACGGCGGGGCTGGCCTGCCGGCGGTCGGGGCTGCGGAAGAAACGGACGCCCTCCGGCACCACGAAGGGCTGGCGCCACAGGGGCTCGGCGGTGGCCGCCGCCGCCTCGCGGGTCGCCCGCTCGATGGCTTCGAGTTCGGCGGCCGCGCGCGCGGCGGCTTCGGCGGCGCGCTCGGCTTCGGCGCGGGTCCGGATCTCCTCGGCGGCGGCCTCGGCCTGGGCCAGGACGGCGCGCTCGGCATCCAGCGCGCGCTGGCGGCGCTCCTGCAGCACCGGATCGGGCGTGCGGGTGTAGCGCACGGCCGGGGCGGGGGCGGTGGTGGCCTGGACCGGGCGGGCCTCGTCGGCCTCCGGCACGATGGCGGCGGGCCGGCGCGGGGCGCGGATGAGGACGCGGGGTCCGGCCTCGCCGTCGCCGAGACCGTCCTCGGGCCGGGCGAAGGGGGCCGCGCGCGCCGGGATCATGTCGAGGGTGGCGCGGTCGTCGAAGACGTGGTCGGGCCAGCCCTGCACGGCGGGCGGGGTGCGGTAGGCCGCTTCCCGTCCGACGAGGGCGTGCGGACTCGTCATCCAGCTCGGCGCCGGCCGGGTCGCCGCCACGGTGTAGTCCGGGCGCTGCGGCGGCCCGGCGAGCCGGCGGGTGAGGGTGGCCCGCAGGTTCATGAGCCGATGCGCAAGGGCGCCTATGGACAGTCCGAGGCGGTCGCCGCCACGGACGGGGCGAGAGGGATCACGATGGGAGTAGGGGAGCCGTCCCGATGCGCGCATGATTGGCCGGATTTACTCGAAGCGGGTCCGCTGCCGGGAGGGGCGCGGTTCACCCACGAGTTAGGACCATCGTCGTTAACAGACGCTTGCGCCACCGGCCGACGGCCGTTGGAGGGACGGGGCGGATCGGACTAGGATGGCTCACCAGATCCCTACGGCCCCTCCCCTACGGACCCCCAGCCCCTTGACCGCTCCCCCGGCCCAGACCAGCCCCGCCCCGACTTGCGCCGCCCAGCCCTTCCGCTCGCTCTACACCCACGGCTTCGCCCGGGCCGCGGCCTGCACCGGGCGCAGCCACCCGGGCGATCCGGCGGCCAATGCCGCGGCCGTCCTGGCGCTCGCGCGGGACTGCGACGTTCACGGCGCGGCGCTGGCGGTGTTTCCCGAACTCTGCCTGTCCGGCTACGCCATCGAGGACCTGCTCCTGCAGGCCACGATCCAGGGGGCCGTGGAGGCGGCCGTGGAGGCGGTGCGGGCGGGCTCTGAGGGGCTGGCCACGGTACTGGTGGTCGGCGCCCCCCTGCGGGCCGGCCACCGGCTCTACAATTGCGCCCTCGCCATCCACCGGGGCCGGGTGCTCGGGGTGGTGCCGAAGAGCTACCTGCCGAACTATCGGGAATTCTACGAGAAGCGCCATTTCGCGTCCGGGGCCGGCATCACCGGGCAGACGATCCGGATCGGCGGCCAGACCGTTCCGTTCGGCACCGATCTGCTGTTCGAAGCCGACGACGTGCCGGGATTCGTGCTCGGCATCGAGGTGTGCGAGGACCTGTGGGTGCCCGCCTCCCCCGGCATGGATCTGGCGCTGGCCGGCGCCACGGTGCTGGCCAACCCATCGGGCAGCCCCATCACCGTGGGCCGCGCGGAATCCCGCGCGCTGCTGACGCGCGCCGCCTCCATGCGGGGCCTGTGCGCCTACGTCTACGCTGCGGCGGGGATGGGAGAATCCACCACAGACCTGTCGTGGGACGGCCAGACCAGCATCGACGAACTGGGCGAGCGCCTCGCCGAGGGCGCGCGCTTCGCCGACACCCCCGTCGTCACCCTCGCCGACATCGACCTCGACCGGCTCGCCCAGGAGCGGCTCCAGACCGGAAGCTTCGACGACAACGCCCGGGCCCGCGGGTCGGCCTGTCGCCGCGTCGGGTTCCGCCTCGATCCGCCCAGGGGCGACCTCGGCTTGAAGCGACGGGTCGAGCGATTTCCGTTCGTCCCGGCCGATCCGGCCCGCCTCGCCCAGGATTGCTACGAGGCCTACAACATCCAGGTCGCGGGCCTCGCCCAGCGCCTGGCGGCGACGGGCACGAAGCGCGCCGTCATCGGCGTCTCGGGCGGCCTCGATTCGACCCACGCCCTCATCGTCGTGGCCCAGGCCTTCGACCGCCTCGGCCTGCCGCGCTCGAACATCCTGGCCTATACCCTGCCGGGCTTCGCCACCTCGGACGAGACCAAGGCCAACGCCTACGCCCTGATGGCGGCCCTCGGCACCACCGCCCGGGAAATCGACATCCGCGACACGGCGACGAAGATGCTCGCCGACATGGACCACCCGTTCGGGCGCGGCGAGCCCGTCTACGACGTCACCTTCGAGAACGTGCAGGCGGGCCTGCGCACGGATTACCTGTTCCGGCTGGCCAACCAGCAGGGCGGCATCGTCATCGGCACGGGCGACCTGTCGGAACTGGCCCTCGGGTGGTGCACCTACGGCGTCGGCGACCAGATGAGCCATTACGGCGTCAATGCCGGCGTGCCCAAGACCCTGATCCAGCACCTGATCCGCTGGGTGGTCGGCACGGGACAGTTCGACGGAGACGTGGGCGCGACCCTGGAGGCGATCCTCGGCACCGAGATCTCGCCGGAACTCGTGCCGGTGGATGCGGGTGCCCGGCCGCAGAGCACGCAGGATGTGATCGGCCCCTACGCCCTGCAGGATTTCAACCTGTTCCATATCCTGCGGTACGGCTTCCGGCCCTCGAAGATCGCCTTCCTGGCGCTCCACGCCTGGGGCGACGCGCGCGCGGGGGCCTGGCCGCCGGACTTTCCGCGCGGCGAGCGCCGGGCCTACGCGCTGCCCGAGATCCGCGGCTGGCTCGCCTTGTTCCTGAAACGCTTCTTCGGCTTCAGCCAGTTCAAGCGCTCGGCCCTGCCGAACGGGCCGAAGGTCTCGGCCGGGGGCGCCCTGTCGCCGCGTGGCGACTGGCGGGCGCCCTCCGACGGCTCGGCCCGAGCGTGGCTGGACGAGTTGGAGCGCAACGTCCCCGAGCGCTGAGCCCGAGACCGAAAGGGCCGCCGGACCGGGAGCCGACACAAACCCGTCCGATTGTCCGGCTACGTCTCCCGGTGGGTGGGCGAATCGGAGGTTGACCGATGCAGAACTACAACGTTTTCTGCCTCAGGACCGTCGAGGGCCTCTGCTGCGCCGTGCCCGAGAGCCGCGCGGTGCCGCACTTCCTCGGCGGCGGGCACTGGTCGTTCGGGGGCAAGATCGCGGATCTCGGCGCGGCCCCCATCGAGTTCGACGACCGGGCGGCGGAGACGGCCGTGCGATTCAACGGATTCTACCTGTTCCAGACCATGGACAGCCGCTTCCACTGAGACGCGATCGAGTCGCCGATCCCGGCGATCATTCCTTAAGGGGCGCGTGTCAGGATCCGTCATCGCGAGCGGTGAACGGAGATCGCGCCCCATGTCGGAGCATCGCAGGGAAGTACGGCAGAGGACGTTCCTCAAGGGCCGGATCCTGTTTAACAAGGGTGCGTCGAGCATGGATTGCCTCGTGCGCGACATGTCGGCGTCCGGCGCGCGCCTGGCCCTCAGCGAAACCACCACCCTTCCCGAATCCTTCGACCTCTACATCCCGCAGAAGGACAGGACCTACCGCTCGACCTTGGCCTGGCGCCGGGCCGACGGCGTCGGCATCACCTTTCTGGACGAGGCCGTGCCGGCGCCCATGCCGGCTCCCGCCGAGGATCCGGGCTCCATGCTGATGCTGATGCGCCGGGTCGGCGAACTCGAAGCCGAGAACGCGGCCCTGCGCCGCCTGCTCATGGGCGCGGCGGCCGCTCCGGCCGAGGGCACCGTCAACGCCGGCTGAGGCCGGCCCGAGCGGTCCCCCGGAATCCGGGGTGTGCAAGCGCTACGCCGTCTCCAACGCCGCCCGGATGCGCGCCGCGTGATCGGCCAGAACACCTTGATCGGCCATGCCGCCCGAGTGGCGCCCGAGCGCCACGCCGTCGAAGCGCGGCAGGATGTGGACGTGGAGGTGGAACACCGTCTGGCCGCCGGCCGGTTCGTTGTACTGGAACACGGTCAGACCGTCGGCGGCGAAGGCCGCCTTCACCGCGCGGGCGACGCGCTGGACCGTCGCCGCCACCGCCGCCAGCGAAGCCGGGTCGGCATCGAGCAGGCCACGGGCCGGGGCTTTCGGGATCACCAGGGTGTGGCCGTCGCCCTGGGGCATCACGTCCATGAAGGCGAGGGTGTGGTCGTCCTCGTAGACCTTCTGCGCCGGGATCTCCCCGCGCAGGATCTTGGCGAAGATGTTCTGGGGGTCATAGGCTGCGGTCACGGTCGCTCGCTCCGGTCGGGTCGTTTCGGGCGCCACGATGCACAGGCGTCCCCCGCGCGTCTACCGACCGAACCTTGGCCTTGCCCCATGCGTTGCAGGGTTCGACGCCTGGGCTTTCCCCGGCTTTTTCCGGACGAGACCCACATGGCCCACGAAAGCACGAGCGCCATCTACACCGCCGCCGGCGCCAACCTCGCCATCGCGGCGGCGAAGTTCGTCGGCGCGTTCTTCACCGGCTCTTCGGCGATGCTGGCCGAGGGCGTCCATTCGATGGTGGACACCACCAACCAGATCCTGCTCCTCGTCGGGATGAAGCGGGCCAAGCGCCCGGCCGATGCCCTGCATCCGTTCGGCTACGGCCGCGAGATCTACTTCTACGCCTTCATCGTCGCGCTGTTCATCTTCCTCGGCGGCGGCGCCTTCGCGGTCTACGAGGGCATCCACAAGCTGCACTATCCCGAGCCGGTCTCGGACGCGCACGTGTTCGGACACACGATCCCGGGCCTGTGGGTCAATGTCGGCATCCTGGGCTTCGCGGTTCTGGCCGAGGGCTATTCCTGCGCCGTCGCCCTGAAGTCGTTCTGGGCCGAGAAGGGCAGCCGCCCGCCGCTCACGGCCATCCGCCGCAGCAAGGACCCGGCCCTGTTCACGGTGCTCGTCGAGGATGTCGCCGCTCTCATGGGCCTCGTGGTGGCCCTCTCGGGCGTGATCCTGGCGCACGTGCTCGAGATGCCCGACCTCGACGGTTGGGCCTCCATCGCCATCGGGGCGATCCTCATCGGCATGGCGGGCTTCCTGATGATCGAGACCCATGGCCTGCTCATCGGCGAGGCGGCGGACCCCGCCCTCGTCGCGGCCATCCGCGAGGTGGTGCGCACGGAGCCGGGCGTCCACAACGTCAACGCCGTACTGACCCAGCACATGGGGCCGTCCGACATCCTGGTGAACGTCAGCCTCGACATGGACGACACCCTGAGCGCCGGCAACATCGAGGCGATGGTCGGCCGCCTGGAAGGCAAGCTGAAGGCGCGGAGCCCCGACGTCACCCGGGTGTTCATCGAGATCCAGTCGAAGGACACGGCGCCGGCCTACCCGGCGGCGGCACCCGCCGGGGCCTGAGGCGCCGGCGCGGCGAGCGCCTGCGCGATCGCCCCATCGAGATCGGCAGGCTTGGTCTTCGGGGCGTAGCGGGCGATCACGCGCCCGTCGCGCCCGACGAGGAACTTCGTGAAGTTCCACTTGATGCCGGTGAGCCCGAGGAGGCCCGGCTTCTCCCGCTTCAGATGGGCGAAGACCGGATCGGTGGTAGAGCCGTTGACCGCCACCTTGGCGAGAACCGGAAACGTGACGTCGTAGGTCAGGCTGCAGAACCGGGCGATCTCGGCGGCGTCCCCGGGCTCCTGGGCGCCGAACTGGTTGCAGGGAAATCCCAGCACCACGAGGCCGGCGTCGCGGTGCCGGCGCCACATCTCCTCCAGCCCTGCATACTGCCCGGTGAAACCGCATTGCGAGGCGGTGTTGACGACGAGGAGCACCCGGCCGCGATGCCGCGCCAGCGGATACGGCGTGCCGTCGGCGGCGCGTGGAACGAGATCGTACAGGCTGGTCATCGGGTCCCCTCGGGGGTGGATCTGGCGCCGGCGGGTCTGATCCCCGTCGGGCTCACGCGGGCTCCTCGGGCGGCCGCTCCGCCCCGTCGCGCCGGAACGGCGTCAGGGTGTCGAGGACGTCGGCCGCCTCGACCACGTGCGCGCGCTCGCGCGCGAGATAGTCGGCCACGGCGCGGCGCAGGGCCGGGTCGGCGATGTCGTGGGCCGAGTGCATGAGCACCGGTCGATAGCCGCGCGCAAGCTTGTGCTCGCCCTGCGCCCCGGCCTCGACCCGTTTCAGGCCATGGGCGATGGCGTAGTCGATGGCCTGATAGTAGCAGACCTCGAAATGCAGGAACGGATGATCCTCGACGCAGCCCCAGTTGCGGCCGTAGAGGGCGACGTCGCCGATGAAGTTGATGGCGCCCGCGATGATCTCCCCCTCGCGGCGGGCGAGGATCAGCAGCACTCGCTCGGGCATCCGTTCACCGACGAGATCGAAGAACTTCCGGTTGAGGTAGGGCCGGCCCCATTTGCGTGCACCGGTGTCGGAATAGAAGGCGTAGAACGCGTCCCAGTGCTCCGCCTTCAGATCGGCCCCGGTGACGTGCTCGATGGTGATGCCGCGGCTCAGGGCATCCCGGCGCTCCCGCCGGATCGCCTTGCGCTTGCGGGACGCCAGAGCCCCGAGGAAATCCTCGAAGCTCGCATACCCGGCATTGTCCCAGTGGAATTGCTGGTCGACGCGCTGGAGGAAGCCGAGCTCCCCGGCCTGCGCCCATTCCCGCTCCTGCATGAAGGTGACGTGGATCGAGGACGCCTTGGTCTCCGCCCGCAGGGCGCGCAGGCCGGCCACCAGAGCCGAGGCCGCCTCGTTCACGTCCTGCCCCGGAGCGATGAGGAAGCGCGCGCCGGTCACCGGCGTGAACGGCACGCTGACCTGAAGCTTCGGGTAGTAGGCGCCCCCGGCCCGCTCGTAGGCGTCGGCCCAGCCGTGATCGAACACGTACTCGCCCTGGCTGTGGGATTTCAGGTAGCACGGCGCCACCCCGACGAGGCGCCCTTCGCGCTCGACCGCCACGTGGAGCGGCAGCCAGCCGGTGTGGCGCGAGACGCAGCCCGAATCCTCCAGGGCCGACAGGAAGGCGTGGGAGGTGAACGGGTTGTGGGTCTCGTCGCCGGCCGACAGGGTCTCGGGCGAGGTCGCGCACGCATCCCACTCGGCCGCCGCGATCTGGCCGAGGCCCTGGACCGCACGCACCTGCAACGTGGTCACGGTTTCGGCCGGGGCGTCGGGTGCTGCGTCGGGCGTGTCCATGAGGAGGCAATCTAGGCCCCGCCGGCGGAGGGGCCAAGGGCGAGCGGAGCCGCGCACCGTCGCAGGGATGTCCGTCGTCACCGACGTCCGGCGTTGGTCGCTCGCAAGGTTGGTGGGGCTTGCAAGGACGGATCCGCAAGCTCAAGATGACGCGGTACGTGCCTTCGGAAGGGGCAGACGATGGGATTGATGGACGTTCATGCCGGGCAGACGCATCCGTCCCGCACGCCGCCGGACGATTTCGCCCAAGACGTCCTGATCGAGATGGCCAATCTCGACGAACAGGACACCAACATTCCTGGCACGATCTTCATCTCGACGGCACTGGGCGCGCATGGCCCTCGGGTGAAGTGGTATCCCGATCGCGCGGGCAGAACTCTGCCCTGCCTCATCGTCTCCATCGGCCCGGACCCGCAGCCCCGCGACGACTTTTTACCCGGCACCCTTTCGCGTGCTGCGCTTCCGCGCGTGATCGCATGGGTGCGCCTCAACCACGTTGCCCTGCTCAACTTCTGGAACAACGGTGCGTCGTGGAATCGCCGCGAGGTTTCCGCCTTCCTGGATGGGCTGAAGCCGCTGGCGCGGTAGTCCGCCGACGAGGACTTCTCGGGGCGGGAGTCTTCCCAGGGCAGACGCCGCTCAGGGCAGAAACCCCTCGAACACCATCTGGTCGGCATGCGCTTGCGCGTGACGCCGCTGGTCGGGTGTCCGCACGGTCCAGGTCATCACCGGGCGTCCGCCGAGCAGCCGGCAGAGATGGGTCGGCGCGCAGGGGAGGTCGTCCACCCGCCAGGACAGGAAGTCCGGCTCGGTCTCGCCGAAATGCAGCAGGTCCGACAGGGCGCGGCGCAGGCTCGGGGGCAGGGCGGCGTAGGCCGGGTCGTCCTGGCGGGTCTCGCCGACGATGCCACGCGGGATGCCGGGCGCGCGGTCGCGCAGGGCCGCCACGAGCTGCGGATCGAACGACTTGACCGCCACGGGGCCCGCATAGGCGGCTGCGAGTTCGGCGACGCGCTCGAGGAGGCGCATGTCGCCGTCGTAGCGCGACTTCACCTCGATCACGAGGGGCGTACGCCCGGCGATGGCGGCGAGGAAGTCGGGCAGGGTCGGGATGCGTTCGGACGAGCCGGCGACCGCGAGATCGCGCAAAGCCGCGGCCGACAGGCTCGCAACCGGGTCCGGAATCCCGGTCAGGCGGCCGAGCCCGGCATCGTGAAAAACCATCGCCTCGCCGTCGGCGCTGCGCTGCACGTCGCACTCGATGGCGTAGCCGCCGTGAATCGCGGCGCTCGCCGCCGCGATCGTGTTCTCCGGCACACCGGCCCCCCGGTCGTGCAGGCCGCGATGGGCGATGGGCCGGGCGGTGAGCCAGGCCGGTGCGTTGACGCTCAACTCAAACGCTCACTTGACCTCGAACATCGCCTCGACCTCGACGGCCGCGTCGAGGGGGAGTTCGGCGACGCCTACGGTGGCGCGGGCGTGGCGGCCCCGGTCGCCCAGCACCTCGACCATGAGATCGGAGGCGCCGTTCATGATGCCGGCGAGGCCGGAAAAGCTCGGCACCGCGTTGATGAAGCCGCCGAGCCGCACGCATTGCACCACGCCGTGGTCGAGGTCGCCCACGGCCGCCTGGACCTGGGCCAGGACGTTGATGGCGCACAGGCGCGCGGCCGCGATGCCGTTCTCAACCGAGACCTCGGCGCCGAGCTTGCCGAGATGGGCCGGGTCGAGCTTGCCGTCGGGCCCGAAGCAGATCTGCCCCGAGATCACCACGAGGTTGCCGGTGCGGACGAACGGCACGTAGTTCGCCACGGGGGCCGCCGCCTTCGGCAGGGTGAGGCCCATGGCCTCCAGGCGTTCCTTGGCCGTGCTCATGCGCGTCGCATCTCCTGAGAAACCGTTCCGAGGGGCTCTGACCATGTCCGCGCGTGGCACGCAAGGCACCTCCGCGAACGGCGTAGCGGGCCGTCATGTCGGAGGTGTGAACCCCTCCCGTCATTGACAGAATTGGGCTTTTCTCTAGTAATCGCGCGCGTGCCGCCCCCTTGCCGAGGCGGCACTTTCATTTGGTGCGGTCGCCTTCGGACGCCGCGAGACACGGAGTCGGGATCGTGACATCCGCTCTTCTGCCGACCTATGCCCGCGCCCCCATCGCCTTCGAGCGTGGCGAGGGCGCCTGGCTCGTGGCGCGCGACGGCGAGCGATACCTCGATTTCGGCGCCGGGATCGCGGTGAACGCCCTCGGCCACGCCCATCCCCACCTCGTGGACGCCCTGACCAATCAGGCGCAAAAGCTCTGGCACACCTCGAACCTGTTCGAGATTCCCGACGGCGAGCGGCTGGGCCGGCGCCTCGTGGACGCGACCTTCGCCGACGTGGCGTTCTTCGCCAATTCGGGCGCCGAGGCCAACGAGGCCGCCATCAAGATGGCGCGCAAGTACCATGCGGTCGGCGGCCACCCCGAGCGGTTCCGGATCATCACCTTCGAGGGCGCGTTCCACGGGCGGACGCTCGCCACCATCGCGGCCGGCGGCCAGGCCAAGTACATCGAGGGCTTCGGCCCGAAGGTAGACGGATTCGATCAGGTTCCGACGGGGGATCTCGCGGCGCTGGAGGCCGCCATCGGCCCGGAGACCGCCGCCCTGATGATCGAGCCGATCCAGGGCGAGGGCGGCGTCAGGGTGATTCCGCACGAGCACCTGCGCGCCCTGCGCGCCCTGTGCGACGCGCATGGCCTCCTCCTGATCATGGACGAGGTCCAGACTGGGGTCGGTCGCACGGGCCGGCTGTTCGCACACGAATGGTCCGGCGTGACGCCCGACATCATGAGCGCCGCCAAGGGCATCGGCGGCGGCTTCCCGCTGGGTGTCTGCCTCGCCACGGCCGAGGCCGCGCGCGGCATGACCGCCGGCACCCACGGCACCACCTTCGGCGGCAACCCGCTGGCCATGGCGGTGGGCAACGCCGTCCTCGACGTGGTGCTGGCCGACGGCTTCCTCGACCGGGTCGGACAGGTTGGCCTGCTGCTCAAGCAGCGTCTGGCCGCCCTGCAGGACCGCCACCCCGGGGTGATCCAGGAGATCCGCGGCGACGGGCTGATGCTCGGGCTCAAGCTCGGCGTGCCCAACACCGAATTCGCCGCGACGGCACGGGACATGCACCTCCTCGTCATCCCGGCGGGCGACAACGTCGTGCGCCTGCTGCCGCCGCTCATCATCACCGATGCCGACGTGACTGAGGCCGTGGCGCGCCTCGACGCGACGGCCACCGCACTCAAGACCCCGGCACAAGGGGCGGCCGCGTGATGGCCGGTCCCACGACGAACCGTCAGACGAAGAACGGATCCATGACCACCACCCTCAACGGGACCGGGCCCGGCCCGCGCCACTTCCTCGACCTCAAGGACTTCTCGGCGCAGGAGCTGCGCACGGTGCTGGACGCCGCGGCCGCCATCAAGGGTCGTCGGCGCAAGGGCGAGATCGCGGCCGAACGGCCGCTGATCGGCAAGACCCTCGCGATGGTGTTCGACCGGCCGTCCACCCGCACGCGGGTCTCGTTCGATGTCGGCATGCGCGAACTCGGGGGCGAGACCCTGATGCTGACGGGCGGCGAGATGCAGCTCGGCCGGGGCGAAACCGTGGGCGACACCGCCCGGGTGCTGTCGCGCTACGTCGACGCGATCATGATCCGCATCCTCGACCACGACCTGATGCTGGAACTGGCCGAGCACGCCGAGGTGCCGGTGATCAACGCGCTCACCAAGGTCTCGCATCCCTGCCAGATCATGGCCGACGTGCTTACCTTCGAGGAGCATCGCGGGCCGATCAAGGGCCGCACCGTCGCGTGGTCGGGCGACGCCAACAACGTGCTGGCGAGCTGGGTGCACGCCGCCGCGCGGTTCGACTTCACCCTGAACGTCGCCGCTCCGCCGGAGCTCTCGACGCCGCAGCCGCTCCTCGACTGGGCCCGCGCGCAGGGCGCCGCCGTCAACTGCACCACCGATGCCTACGCGGCCGTCGACGGCGCCGACGCCGTGGTGACCGATTGCTGGGTCTCCATGGGCGACGAGGACGACCATCACCGCCACAACCTGCTCTCGCCTTATCAGGTGAACGCCAAGCTCATGGCGGCGGCGGCCAAGGACGCGCTGTTCATGCACTGCCTGCCGGCCCATCGCGGCGAGGAGGTCACGGCCGAGGTCATCGACGGCCCGCAATCGGTGATCTTCGACGAGGCCGAGAACCGCCTGCATGCCCAGAAGGGCATCCTGGCCTGGTGCCTGCACGCCCTCTGACGGGACGCCCCGAGGCATCGTGTCCCCCGTCGCGCGAGCGGCGGTCGCGTCCTATATGAACGGCTCGAGCCGGACGACGGAGGGGCTGGAGCGCCGAGTGCCGAGGCAACGCCCCGCTCGGCGCTTCGGACGGCCCACGTTCGCCCGCCCCCGAAGGGAGATGCCATGACTGCCGGATACGAACGCCCCGCCGGACCCGACCCCGTCGCCCCGGCCCTCGTCATCGAGGGCGACGACGACGTGGTGCTGCCCTTCGCCGTCGAGGGGCTGGACGTGCGCGGCCGGGTGGTGCGCCTCGGTCCGTCCGTCGACACCATCCTGCGCCGGCACGGCTACCCGGACCCCGTGGCGCGGTTGCTCGGCGAGGCGGCGGCCCTCACCGTTCTCCTTGGCTCGTCCCTGAAGTTCGAGGGCCGGTTCCAGCTCCAGACCAAGACCGATGGCCCGGTCGAGATGATCGTCGTCGATTTCGAGGCCCCCGACCGGGTGCGGGCCACGGCGCGCTTCGATGCCGGTCGTGTCCAGGCCCTGGGAAGCTCCCCGTTGAAAAGTCACGACCTGATTGGGCAGGGGCACCTCGCCATGACCATCGACCAGGGGCCGCAGAGCAGCCGCTACCAGGGCGTCGTCGCCCTGGAGGGTCAGAGCCTGGAGGAGGCGGCCCACCAGTATTTCCGTCAATCCGAGCAGATTCCGACCCAGGTCCGCCTCGCCGTGGCGGAGGAATACGCGAACGGGACCACCACCTACCGGGCGGGTGGCCTCCTTGTGCAGTTCCTGCCGCAATCCATCGACCGGGCGCGGCTCGCCGACCTGCCCCCCGGCGACATCCCGGAGGGCCACGCCCATTTCGACGCCCAGGGCGTCTCCGAGGACGACGCCTGGGTCGAGGCCCGCAGCCTCGTCTCGACCATCGAGGACCACGAACTGGTGGATCCGGCGGTGTCGTCCGAGACCCTGCTCTACCGCCTGTTCCACGAGCGCGGCGTGCGGGTGTTCGAGGCGCAGGGGGTGCGCGAACAATGCCGGTGTTCGCCCGAGCGGGTCATGGCGATGATCGTGTCGTTCTCGCCCCAGGAGCGCCGGGACATGGTCGCCGACGACGGCCGCATCGGCATCACCTGCGAGTTCTGCTCGCGACGCTACGACCTCGATCCGGCCGAGGTGGAGGCGCAGGTCGCGGCCGACTGATACGGTGTCCGCCTGATCACTTCGGATCGAGCGGGCGCGACGGGCTCCCTCTCCTGGAAGGAGAGGGAGCCCGCATTATACCGCGTCACCGAACTGATCAGCCGGAAACCGTATGAGAACCGAGGACTGGGCTCAGCCTTTCAAGGCCTCCAGTCCCTCGATCGCCGTGGTCACGTCGATCTCGGTGATCTCGAAGTCGGCGATGCCGTGCTGGCGGAAAGGATCGGTCTCGATGAAGGCCTCGATCTCCGCGCGTGGGCCGCGGGCGAGGATTACCCCGCCGGTGCGCGGCACCTTGCGGCCGGAGGCGAGGAAGCCGTGCTCGGCATAGCCCCGCTTCACCCACGCCAGATGGTCCGCCATGTGGCGGTCGGCCTCCTCGGTGCTTTTGACGTAGGTGAGCGAGACGACGATCATACGCATATCCCTTGGCGGCGTCGTCAGGCCTTCAGCACCGGCTCGGCGATCTCGCCGCTGCCCCGGCGCGCCAGATATTCCGGCTGGAACAGGCACATCCGCACGGCGTCGCGGTACTTGCCGTTGACGAAGAACTCGTCCTTGAGAATGCCTTCGGGGACGAAGCCGCAGCGCTCGTAGATGCGCACGGCCCGGGCGTTGTCCTTGTCCACGTGCAGGTAGAGCTTGTGGATGTTGAGCACGCTGAAGGCGTAGTCCATGGCGATGCGGGTAGCGCGGGGGGCGTAGCCCTGGCCCTGGAACATCGGGTGGATCGCGATCTGGAACTCGCAGCGCCGGTGGAGGTGGTTGATCTCCACGAGCTCCACGAGACCGGCGGGCTCGCCGTCGGCATTGGCGATGATGAAGCGCCGCTCGGTCTGGTTGTGGATATTGCGCTCGTAGAGCTGCGCCAACTCGGCGAAGGACTCGTAGGCCTCCTCGAACCAGTAGCGCATGATGCTGTCGTTGTTGTTGAGCTGATGCACGAACATCAGATCCTCGCGCTCCAGCGGGCGGAGCTTGACCGGGCCGTCGGCGGCGATGGTGCGGGCCGTGACGGTTCTCATGGGACGCGGCATTCGTCGATCAGGCGGCGCATGAACGCCTCGCCGGCCTCCATGGCCGCGAGGGTGATGTACTCGTCGGGCTGATGGGCCTGGTCGATGGAGCCGGGGCCGCACACCACGGTCGGGATACCCGCCACCTGGAACCGTCCGGCCTCCGTGGCGTAGGGCACCGAGACCGTGTGGTTGCGCCCCGCCACCCGCAGGGCGAGGTGCTCGGCCGCCGAGCCGGGCTCGGGTGCGAGCCCGGGCACCGCCACCTCCTCCAGGGTCTCGATGCGCCCGTAATCGCCGTAGCGGTTGAGCCGCTCCCTCAGCACGCTGTCCACCTTCGCCTGGAACAGGGCCGGGATCTCGCTCATGTCGAGGTCGGGCAGGCCCCGGAACTCCCAGTGGAAGGTGCAGAGCTTCGGCAGGATGTTGCGGGCCGTGCCGCCGGAAATCGTGCCGACATGCACGGTGGTGGCGGGCGGATCGAACCGGCCCGACGCGTCGCCGCGCGCGATCATCGCATCGGCGATGCGGTTCAATTCGGAGACGAGGTCGGCCGCCGCCATCACGGCGTTGGCGCCGAGCATCGGCTTGGCCGAATGCGCCTCGTGGCCGTGCACCGTGGTCATATAGGTGACGATGCTCTTGTGGGCGTCGGCGACCTCGAGGTCGGTGGGCTCGCCGACGATGACGGCGCCGGGGCGCGGCAGGTCGGCGCCGAAGCGCGCGATGGTGTCGGCGACGCCGAGGCAGGTGGTCTCCTCGTCGTAGGACAGGAGGATGTGGATCGGGCGCTTGAGGTCGGCGGCGCGGAAATCCGGGACCGCCGCCAGCGCCAGGGCGCAGAAGCCCTTCATGTCGACGGCGCCGCGCCCGTAGGCCCGCCCGTCCGCCACGCGCAGGGTGAAGGGGTCGGTGCTCCAGGCCTGCCCCGTCACCGGCACCACGTCGGTGTGGCCGGAGAGCACGATGCCGCCGTCGATCATCGGGCCGATGGTGGCGAAGACCGCAGCCTTGCTGCCGGTCGCGTCGGGAATGCGCACGTGCGGGACGCCGAGATCGGCGAGGTAGCCGCAGACGAAGTCGATGAGCGCGAGGTTCGACTTCGAACTCTCGGTGTCGAAGGCCACGAGCCGCGCCAGCAGGTCGAGGGTCTCGGGGCGCGGGCCGGGCATGAGCTTAATGGACGCTGCGGCGGACGTGGGGCGAGTCGAGGGAGAAGGCGGGGATCTCGGCCTCGAAGCTCTCGCCGGCATTCGTCGCCATGGTGTAGCTGCCGGCCATGAGGCCGTCGGGCGTGGAGAGCGGGCAGCCGCTGGTGTAGCTGAACGACTCGCCCGGTTCGAGCACGGGCTGCTTGCCGACGACGCCGGCGCCCCGCACCTCCTGGGTCGAGCCGCGCCCGTCGACGATCCGCCAGTGGCGCGAGCGCAGTTGCACCTGCTCGGAGCCGTTGTTCACGATCTCCACGGTGTAGGCGAAGAAGTAGCGGCTTTCGTCCGGCGAGGATTCCTCCTCGACGAAGCGGGGCATCACCGTCACGCTGATCCCACGCGTCTGAGCCTTGTACATCGCCTTCAACGCCTCCGTGGCCGGGCCTGACCCGGGCGCGACCCAGGATCGCGACAAGCTCAGGGCGTCGTGGTACGGCCCGGCGAAAACCGCGTCAATCGTGGTGAATGCGGGGACACCCGCGGAAAAATGAGGACCAGCCTGCGTGGTCGACGAGACGGTTTCGCGGGGTTCTCCGCCGCTTCCGGGGGGAACCCCGACGCGGGGGCTTCTCGCCAGCCTCGCCATGGCCGGGCTCGCCGCCGCCTTCGCGTGGCACGCCCCGGATGCCAACACCTGGGCCGCCGCGGCGCTCGTTGCCGCCCTCGCCCTCGACGGGCTGTCGCGGATGGCCGGCGCCCGGGTCGCGCGGCGGACCGGGCCGTCGCCCCGCATGGTGGGCATGCCCTCGGTGGTGCTCGCCGTCGGGCCGGGCGCGGGCCTCGGCGCGGTGCTGTTCGGCTTCGGCCTGATCGTCTGGCCGGCGGGCTTTCCCGTCCTGGCGAGCGCGCTGGCCGGCCTCGTCACCATGGGGGCTCTCGCCCGCCTCGCCCTCGCGCGGATCGTGCTCGCGCAGATCGTGCTCGCGACTCCCGAGGAGCCGGAAGCTTAACGCGGCCTTAGGCCGTCGCCGCGACACTGCCGCGAATTCGGCGATCCTCATCGACACGAGGCGCCCGATCGAGTGCGGGCGAAGCGAAGGGCCGGACGTGATGCAGACAGAGGCGCGCACCGGCATCCTGGCGGCGCAGGGGATCGCGGCCCTGACGCAGGCCGGGGCGATCCGGCCGGACACGTCCTACGCCCCGGACCAGATCCAGCCCGCGAGCCTCGATCTGCGCCTCGGCGCCCGGGTGTTTCGCGTCCGCACGAGCTTCCTGCCCGGCGCCCGCACGGTCGCGGCCTGCATCGAGGCCTTCGTGCTGCACGAGATGGACCTGACCCAGGGCGCCGTGCTGGAAACGGGGTGCGTCTACATCGCCGAGTTGCAGGAGCACCTCGCCCTGCCGGCCGATCTCGCCGCCAGCGCCAACCCCAAGAGTTCGACGGGGCGCATCGACGTGTTCACCCGGGTCATCACCGATCGGGGTACGGCGTTCGATCAGGTCGAGGCCGGCTATCACGGCCCGCTCTACGCCGAGATCTCCCCACGCACCTTCCCGGTCAAGGTGCGCACGGGCTCGCGCCTGTCGCAGATACGCTTCCGCCGGGGCGATCCGCGCCTCACCGACGCTGCGCTCGCGGCGCTTCACGCCCACACGCCCTTGGTCGATGCGGGCCAGCCGTCGTTCCAGGGCGGCATCGCCGTCTCCATCGATCTCTCCGGCTTCGACGGGCTCATCGGCTACCGGGCCAAGCGCCACACCGGCCTCGTCGATGTCGACAGACCCGGCGCGCACCGGACGGCCGAGTTCTGGGAGCCGCTGGCCGCCGACGGCTCGGGCGCCCTGATCCTCGATCCGGGCCAGTTCTACATCCTGGCCTCGAAGGAATCCGTGCAGGTGCCGCCGGACCACGCCGCCGAGATGGTGCCGTTCGATCCCCTCGTGGGCGAGTTCCGGGTGCATTACGCCGGCTTCTTCGATCCGGGCTTCGGCTTTGCCGCGGCCGGCGGGGCCGGCGCCCGGGCCGTGCTGGAGGTACGCTCGCGCGACGTGCCGTTCCTGCTCGAGGACGGCCAGATCGTCGGCCGCCTCGTCTACGAGCGCATGGCCGAGGTGCCGGCGACCCTCTACGGGGCCGGGGCCGGTTCGAACTATCAGGCGCAAGGGCTGAAGCTCTCGAAGCACTTCGCCTGAGGGCGTCACACCGGCAGGGTCAGGGCCGCGCGGAGTCCCCCGAGGCCGGAGCGGTCGAGGCGGAGGCCGCCGCCGTAGAGTTCGGCCAATTCCTGGGTGATGGACAGGCCGAAGCCGTTGCCCGGCACGGTCTCGTCGAGGCGCCGCCCGGGCCGGACCGCTTCGGCGGCGGCCTCGGCAGCGAGGCCCGGCCCGTCATCCTCCACGGTGATCACCAGGCCGGATGCGGTGCTGACCGCACCAACGCGCACGTAGCCGCGGCACCATTGGCAGGCGTTGTCGATGAGGTTGCCGAGCATCTCGTCGAGGTCCTGGGCGTCGCAGGCGACGGCCGCGCCGGCCGGAAGGGTGACGTCGATGACGAGCCCTTTCTCGGCATAGAGCCGCGCGAAGGTGGTGCGCAGATCCGCGACGGGTCCGGCGAGGGGCGTGCGGGCGCGGGTGGCTCCACCGAGGGCCGCCGCACGCGCGCGGCGCAGATGGTGTCGGACCTGGGAATCCATCGAACCGACGAGGCTGGCCAGGGTCCCGTCGGGGTCGCGGGACCGGTCGGACAAGGCGAGGGACAGGGTCGCGAGCGGCGTCTTCAACCCGTGGGCGAGGTTGGCCACATGGGTGCGGGCGCGCTCGAGGTTGACCGCGTTCTGGTCGAGGAGCGCGTTGACCTCCGCCACCAGGGGGCGGATCTCGGCCGGCTGCTTGCCCGGCACGCGGGCACGGCCCCCGGCGCGAACCTCCGCGAGGTCGCGGCGGAGGCGCTCCAGGGGCCTGAGGCCGAGGCGGATCTGCGCGAGGGCTCCGGCCAGAAGACCGACACCGAGGAGGCCCAGGATGAGCGCCAGGGCGCCGGCCGCCTCGCGCAAGGGGCCGCGCAGGGCGGCGGACGGCGCCGAGGCCACGAGGATCGCGGGCGGCACGCCAGGCGCGGGCGGCAGGGTGAGGACGCGCAGGATCAGGCTCTCGCCCCACGGGCCGGTGCCGTCGGCCGGGCGCGGCCGATCCGTGTCGTCCCGCTCCGGGCGTCCCGCCTCGACGGCGAGGTCGCGGCCCTCCAGGGCGCCGGAGCGCAGGACGGTGCCGCCCTGGCGCACCTGCCAGTACCAGCCGGCCCGGTCCCGGTCGAAGGGCGGCCCGTCGAGGTTGCGCGCGAGCCGCAAGCGGTCGCCGGGGCCGCGTTCCAGGCCGGCCGCGAGGGCGACGAGCTGGCTGTCGAGCCGGCTGTCGAGCTGGCCCCGGACGAAGCGGTACAGAACGAGCCCGATGGCGACGCCCGCCACCACGAGGGCGACGGTGACGAGGACCAGGGCGGCGGCGAGCAGCCGGCGCTGAAGCGAACCGAGATGGAACGGCCCGGCCACGCCCTCGGCTTTCGGAGCGGGCGGGGCAGGGGGCTCCGACTCGCGCGGCGGCGGCATCAGGCCGCCTCGCCCGGCATCAGGCGATACCCGTGGCCGCGCACGCCCTCGATGCGGGCCGGGGCGATCTTGCGGCGCAGGCGGGTGATGATGACTTCGACGGAGTTCGAATCGACGTCGGCGTCGCCGTCATAGACTCGCTCGATGAGCTGGCCGCGCGGCACCACCCCGTCCTTGCGCAGCATCAGGCAGGACAGCACCCGCCATTCGAGGCCCGTGAGTTTCAGGGGCAGGCCGTCGCGCTCGAAGGTGCCGAGCCCTGAATCGTATGTCAGGGGTCCGCAGACGACGCGGTTCGCCCCGTGCGCGGTGGCGCGCCGCACCAGCGCCCGCAGGCGGATCACGAGTTCCTCGACCCGGAACGGCTTGACCAGGAAGTCGTCGGCGCCGGCCTTGAAGCCCGCCACCTTGTCGCTCCAGCCGTCGCGCGCCGTGAGGATGAGCACCGGGACCGTCCGACCGGCTCCGCGCCAGGCCTGGAGCACCCCAATGCCGTCGCGCTTGGGCAGGCCGAGATCGAGCACCACGGCGTCGTAGGTCTCGGTCTCGCCGAGGTGCTGGCCGTCCTCGCCGTTCACGGCGTGGTCGAGGGCGAAGTTCTCCGCCCGCAACGTCTTGGCGATCTCGGCGGCCAGCGGCGCGTCGTCCTCCACGAGCAGGATCTTCATCGGGCGCGGAATCCGTGGGCGGCGGCGGATGGGAAGGGGCGGGCTACGCCGTTGGGTTTAACCGGGGCTGAACCGCGCGGTTCAGATTGGATTGGCGGGGCTTCCCTAGAACGGCGTCAACCCGAAAGGGCAACGCCGACAGGAACACCGACACCATGAATACCGACACCATCGACCGGACCGCCACCGACCTGACCCCGAAGAAGGCCAAGCGTTCCAGGAAGCGTACCCTCGTGGCCGGCGCCATCGCCGCCCCCCTCGCCTTCGGCGCCGTCGGCCTGTCGCTGGCGCAGAACGACACCGCGACCCTCACGCCGGTGGAGCCCGTCGCGGTCTCGGACTTGAAGCCCTCCGCCGCCATCGCCGCGAAGGGGACGGTCGCCGAGATCTACGGCAACAAGTTCGTGGTGCAGGACGGCACCGGCAAAGCCCTGGTGGAGACGGGCAAGCGCGGCGAGGGCGGCACCCTGGTGACGACCGGCGAGGCCGTCACCGTCCAGGGCCGGTTCGAGAACGGCTTCCTCCATGCCGCGCTGATCACCCGCGCCGACGGCACCAAGGTCGTGGTCGGCCCCGCCGGCGGCCCGCCCCCCGGCACCCTCGACTGGGCCAAGGACAAGGTGGGCCTCGGCCCGAAGGCCGACGTGCCCGCCCTGACGGCCCAGGTGGAGGCCGCCGGCTATTCCGACATCCGCGTCACGGGCCGGGGACCACGCCACCTCGACGTCGCGGCCAAGGGCGCGGATGGCCGCGAGCGCCACCTCCATGTCGGCTTCGACGGTCAGGTGCGCGAGAAGCGCGTCTTCTGAACCCCGGCCTTCCGGTCCGCGTTCCTAGCCTCGGTGCCTCACGGGCACCCTCACCGAGAGTTCCACCCATGACCAAGACCCTCGCCCTGCTGAGCGCGGCCGCGATCCTGTGCGCGTCCGCCGCCGTGGCCCAGCCCGCTCCGCCGCCGCCCGGTGGTCCGAAAACCGGACCCGAAGCCGGCGCGCCGCCGCCTCCACCGCCCCATGGCGGCCCGCGCGGCCCCCGTGGCGGCCCCGACGCCCCGCCTCCGCCGCCGAAGGCCGCGCAGTTCCGCCTGGAGCGGGGCGACACCGCCCTCGACGTGAAATGCGCCGCCGACGAACCGATGAAGGCCTGCGCCGAGATTGCCCTGCAGATGCTCGACAAGCTCGCGGCGATGCCGGCACCGGCCGGTCCCGCTCCGAAACCCCGCGACTGACCGGGCGCGGGACGGGCGGCCCACCGCGCCGCCCGTCCCGAAGGTCGCCGAACCGGCAGGATTCTACCGGTTCACCCCGGGGCGGGGGTTGAAATATTGCACTGCGGCATGAAATAGATTTTCGACCGTTCGCCCGTGATGAAGTGGCAATGGCGATTGCCCGAGAGAGGTTCTTCCATGTCCAAACTGTTCCGTCTGACCGCCGCCCTCGGCGCCGTGGCGCTCACGCTCCCCCTGACGTTGCCGGCCTCGGCGAAGGAGCCGAGCGCGCAGAAGGTGCTCTCGATGGTCGACACCGACAACGACGGCACGGTCGATCTTAAGGAAGTCCAGGCCGTGGCCGCCGCGCGGTTCGACAAGCTGGAAGCCGACAAGGACGGCACCCTCGACGCCAAGGAGCTCAAGGGCCGCGTCAGCAAGAAGGCCCTGACGGCCGCCGATCCGGACAGCGACGGCACCCTCGACAAGACCGAGTACCTCGCCCTCGTGGAAGCCCGCTTCAAGGCCGCCGATCCGGACAACGACGGCACCCTCGACGCCAAGGAACTAAAGACCCCGGCCGGCAAGGCCCTGGTCTCCCTCCTGAAGTAAGCCTCCACCGCGAGCGGCTCTCGCGTCTCACTGCGAGGACGGCCCGGCACCCCTGTGCCGGGCCGTTCGTGTTTCAGGAGCCGGCGACCGTGCACGGAGGATGGGCACCGAGGATTGACCGTTGCCCCCCGTTCGGAACATGCCAAGCTGGCACGTCATTCGCGAGGCCTGTCCGCTCAAGCTGATCGGTCCCGCGATGGCGCCCGGTTCTGGAAAAGGCGCCCATGGAATTCTTCGCCCAGCAGTTCATCAACGGGCTGACCCTCGGGTCGATCTACGGTCTGATCGCGCTCGGCTACACCATGGTGTTCGGCATCATCGGCATGGTGAACTTCGCCCATGGCGACGTGTTCATGCTGTCGTCCTTCATCGCGCTGATCTTCTTCCTCATCCTCACGACCTGGCTCGGGCTGACCTCCGTCGCCCTCGTCTTCCTGATCGTGCTGATCCTCGCCATGGTGCTGACCGCCCTGTGGGGCTGGGCCATCGAGCGGGCGGCCTACAGACCGTTGCGCGGCTCGTTCCGCCTGGCGCCGCTGATCTCCGCCATCGGCGTGTCGATCTTCCTGTCGAACTTCGTCCAGGTGGTGCAGGGCGCCCGCAACAAGCCGGTGCCGCCCCTCGTGCGCGACGTGATCGTCCTCTACGAGAACGCGCAGTACACCGTGACCCTGTCCTACAAGCAGGCGATCATCATGACGACGACGGCGCTCCTGCTCGCCGGCTTCTGGTACCTCGTCCAGCGCACCTCCTTCGGCCGGGCCCAGCGCGCCTGCGAGCAGGACCGGCGCATGGCGGCCCTGCTCGGCATCAACGTCGACCGCACCATCTCGCTGACCTTCGTGCTCGGCGCCGCACTCGCCGCCGTCGCCGGCACCCTCTACCTCCTGTATTACGGCGTGGTCTCGTTCTCGGACGGGTTCGTGCCCGGCGTGAAGGCGTTCACGGCGGCCGTGCTCGGCGGCATCGGCTCCCTGCCGGGCGCCGTCCTCGGCGGCCTGATCATCGGCCTCATCGAGACGTTCTGGTCGGCCTACTTCTCCATCGAGTACAAGGACGTCGCCGCGTTCCTGATCCTGATCGTGGTGCTCATCTTCAAGCCGTCCGGCATCCTCGGGCGCCCCGAAGTGGAGAAGGTCTAGGTGGCTCAAGGTACGACGATCGGCCGGGTGGCCCCGACCGTGGCGCGCCGCTCCGGCGCCGCCTTGCCCGAAATGATCAAGGATGCCGCGCTCTTTGCCCTGGTGACCCTGGGCCTCGCCATCCCGGTGGTGGCCTACCGCACGGATCTCGGCCAGGGCACCGGCCTCGAACTCACCGGCCGCTGGGGCCTCGTCGCCGGCCTGTGCGCGGCGGTGTTCGTCCTGCGGCTCGCCCAGCGCCTCGTGCTCGGCGAGGTCTCGCGCCGCCGCGATATCCGGACCCTGGCGGAGGCGGAGTCGACGGCCCCCGCCCGCGTCGCACGTCCCGGCCGGATCATCGGGCCCCTCACCCTCGTGGTCGCCCTCACCCTGCCGCTGCTCGCCGCCCTCGGGTCGGGCGGCCTGTCGGAGGGGCGCTACTGGATCGATCTCGGCATCCTCATCCTCACCTACGTGATGCTCGGCTGGGGCCTCAACATCGTGGTGGGCCTCGCCGGCCTCCTCGACCTCGGCTACGTCGCCTTCTACGCCGTCGGTGCCTATTCCTATGCCCTGCTCTCGACGGTGTTCGGCCTGTCGTTCTGGGTCTGCCTGCCGCTGGCCGGACTGTTCGCGGCGGGTTTCGGCGTGCTGCTGGGCTTTCCCGTCCTGCGCCTGCGCGGCGATTACCTCGCCATCGTCACCCTGGCCTTCGGGGAGATCATCCGCCTCGTGCTCATCAACTGGGTCGACTTCTCGGGCGGGTCCGCCGGCCTGTCGTCGATCCCGCGGGCGAGCTTCTTCGGGATTCCGTTCACGGCCGGGGAGGGCGGGTTCGCCAACGTCTTCGGCCTCGCCTTCAACCCGATGCACCGGGTGGTCTTCCTCTATTACCTCATCCTCGTGCTCGCGCTCGTCACCAACCTCGTCACCCTGCGGATGCGCCGGCTGCCGCTCGGCCGCGCCTGGGAGGCGCTCCGCGAGGACGAGATCGCCTGCCGGTCGCTCGGCATCGACACCACCATCACCAAGCTCTCGGCCTTCGCGCTCGGCGCCATGTTCGCCGGGTTCGCCGGCTCGTTCTTCGCCGTGCGGCAGGGCTTCGTCTCGCCGGAAAGCTTCAACTTCCTCGAGAGCGCCATCATCCTCGCCATCGTCGTGCTCGGCGGCATGGGCAGCCAACTCGGGGTGGCCGTCGCCGCCATCGCCATGGTGGGGGCGCCCGAATTGCTGCGCAACCTCGGCTTCCTCAAGGCGGTGTTCGGCGAGGGCTTCGACCCCAACGAGTACCGCCTGCTGCTGTTCGGCCTCGCCATGGTGGCGATGATGGTCTGGCGTCCGCGCGGCCTCATCTCCGAGCGCACGCCCTCCGTGCGCCTGGGAGCGCGCGCCCGATGAGCGACGCCACCGGTCTCACCCGCCTCGCCACCCTGAAGGACGAGCCCCCGGCCGCCGTTCCCGGGGGCCCGGCCGATCCGATCCTCGTGGTCGATCACCTCACCATGCGCTTCGGCGGCCTCACCGCCGTCGGCGACGTCTCGTTCAAGGTCGGGCGCGGCGACATCACCGCCCTCATCGGCCCGAACGGCGCCGGCAAGACCACGGTCTTCAACTGCATCACGGGCTTCTACAAACCCACCGAAGGGATGATCCGGCTGCGTCAGTCGGGCGGCGAGACCCACCTGCTGGAGCGCCTGCCGGGACACGACGTCAATCGCCTCGCCCGCGTCGCCCGCACCTTCCAGAACATCCGCCTGTTCCCGCAGATGACCGTGCTGGAGAACCTGCTGGTCGCCATGCACAAGCCCCTGATGAAGGCCTCCGCCTTCAGCCTGGCGGGCATCCTCGGCCTGCCGAGCTACCGCAGGGCGCAAGAGGAAGCGATCGCGAAGGCCGCTGCCTGGATCGAACGCATCGGCCTCACCCGCCGGGCCGACGAGCCGGCCGGCGACCTGCCCTACGGAGATCAGCGCCGCCTCGAGATCGCCCGGGCCATGTGCACGGACCCGGTCCTGCTCTGCCTCGACGAGCCGGCCGCCGGCCTGAACCCGCGGGAATCGGCGGACCTCAACACTCTGTTGCGCCTCATCCGCGACGAGTTCGGCACTTCGGTGCTCCTCATCGAGCACGACATGTCGGTGGTGATGCAGATCTCCGACCGGATCGTGGTGCTCGATTACGGCATCAAGATCGCCGACGGCACGCCCGACGCGATCCGCAACGACACGCGGGTCATCGCCGCCTATCTCGGCGTCGACGACGAGGAAGTCGCCGCCGTCGAGGCCGAAGTCGGCCTTGCAGGAACCCATGCATGAGCGTCGCCGGCATCAACGTCCTCGTGGACGAGACCCGCGCCCAGGCGGCGGAAGCGAAGGCGCCGCTGCTCAGCGTGCGCGGCGTGTCGGCCTATTACGGCAGCATCCGCGCCCTGAAAGGCGTCGACATCGACGTGAACGAGGGTGAGATCGTCGCCCTCATCGGCGCCAACGGGGCCGGCAAATCCACCCTGATGATGACGATCTTCGGCCAGCCCCAGGCGCGCGAGGGCACCATCACCTTCGCGGGTCAGGACATCACGAAGCTGCCGACCCACGAGATCGCGCGCCTCAACCTCGCCCAGTCGCCGGAGGGCCGGCGCATCTTCTCGCGCATGACGGTCCGCGAGAACCTGCAGATGGGCGCGGCCGTCAACGGCGGAAAGCATTTCGCGGAAGATCTCGAGCGAATGTGCACCCTGTTCCCGCGGCTGAAGGAGCGCATCGACCAGCGCGGCGGCACCATGTCGGGCGGCGAGCAGCAGATGCTCGCCATCGCCCGCGCCCTCATGAGCCGGCCGCGCCTGCTCATGCTCGACGAGCCGTCGCTCGGCCTCGCCCCCCTGGTGGTCAAGCAGATCTTCTCCACCGTGCGCGAACTGAACCGCACGGAGGGTCTGACCGTGTTCATCGTCGAACAGAACGCCTACCATGCGCTCAAGCTGGCGCATCGCGGCTACGTCATGGTCACGGGCACCGTCACCATGAGCGGGACGGGCCAAGCGCTCCTCGACGATCCTCAGGTGAAGGCCGCCTACCTCGAAGGGGGACAGCATTGATGCCGGAGACCTTCGCGCTGACCGGCGCGACATTGGGCATCTTCCTCCTCGTCACCGTGGCGATGGGGGGCTCGGCCGCCTGGATGACCGGGAGTGGCATGGCACGCGGCTGGCGCCCGTTCTGGCACTGCGCCCTCGCGCTCCTGCTGATCGCGGCCGTGACGCGGTTCCTGCATTACGCCCTGTTCGAGGGGACGCTCCTGTCCGCGCCGGCCTACGCCGTCGATGCCGTGTTCGCGCTCGCCGTCGGGGCCTTCGCCTATCGCTTCACCCGCGCGGGTCAGATGACCCGACAATACGCCTGGCTCTACGAGCGCACCGGCCCGTTGAGCTGGCGCGACCGGCCGGCCGCGCCGTGACCTGAATTCCACGCGATCGTGCCGTCACGGGATGCCGGGCGGTACGACGCTTCGAGAGGGGAAACCAGCATGAAGTCAGTGTTGTCAGTGGGCGTCGCTCTGGGCCTGATGGTTACGGCGGCGCATGCGGAGATCAAGATAGGCGTGGTCGTCCCCGTCACCGGGCCGAACGCCGCCTTCGGCGCGCAGATCAAGACCGGGGCGCAACAGGCCATCGCCGACATCAACAAGGCCGGCGGCGTCAACGGCGAGAAGCTCGTGATGACGGTGGGCGACGACGCCTCCGATCCGAAGCAGGGCGTGTCGGTGGCCAACAAGTTCGCCTCCGAGGGCGTGAAGGCCGTGGTCGGCGCGTTCAATTCCGGCGTCTCGATCCCGGTCTCGGACGTGCTCGCCGAATCCGGCATCATCGAGATCAGCCCGGCCTCGACGGCGATCAAGTACACCGAGCGTGGCAATTGGAACACGTTCCGCACCTGCGGCCGCGACGACCAGCAGGGCGCGGTGGCGGGCGCCTACCTCGCGGACAAGTTCAAGGGCAAGAAGATCGCGTTCGTGCACGACAAGACGCCCTACGGCCGGGGCCTCGCCGACGAGACCCTGAAGGCGTTGAAGGCCAAGGGCGGCACCAACGTGATCTTCGAGGGCATCAACCCCGGCGAGAAGGACTTCTCGTCCCTCGTGTCGAAGCTCAAGCAGGCGGGCATCGACGTGATCTATTTCGGCGGCCTCTACACCGAGGCCGGCCTGCTGATCCGCCAGATGCGCGACCAGGGCCTCGCCGCCCCGCTCATGGGCGGCGACGGCATCGCCGACCGCGAGTTCGCGCAGGTCGGCGGCCCCGGCTCCGACGGCACCCTGATGACGTTCTCGCCCGACGCTCGCAAGAACCCGAAATCCAAGGCGACCGTGGACGCCTTCAAGGCGATCAACTTCGATCCCGAGGGCTACACCCTCTACTCCTACGCCGCCGTCCAGATCCTGAAGCAGGCCATGGAGATCGCGAAATCCTCCGACGGCCAGAAGGTCGCGGCCGTCCTGCACCAGGGCAAGCCGTTCGACACGGTGATCGGCGACATCGCCTACGACAAGAAGGGCGACATCACCCGGCCGGACTACGTCATGTACGTCTGGAAGAAGGGCGCCGACGGTTCCATCAACTACGCCGGCAACGAAGTGGCCCAATAAGGTCCCGCGGCGCCGGCCCCCGGGCCGGCGCCGGCATCGAGGAACAGATCATGGGAACGCCGAGGGACCTCAAGGTCCAGATGGCGGCCGAGACCCGGGCGCGCGAACGGGCACAGGCCCTGGCCAAGCTGGAGACGACCCGGGCCGACAGGGCGGAGGCCGCCCTGGCCGAAGCTCTGGCCGAGCGCGACGCCTGGCGTGCCCGGGCCTTGGCCGCACGGACGTCCGACGACGCCCGAATCACCGACGTGCGATCGTTAGCCGAACAGCCCCCGTCCGACTGAAGACCGCATCCGCCGGGATCGACCTCCCGGGAGACGATCACGCCCGACCGACCGCGAATCACCTGGGAGCGCGATCGCAGAACCCGCGCCGTGCATGGCCGGGGCGGGTGAAAAGGCCTGTCTCCGCGTGAGAAAATGCACCGAAGGGCCGTTTATCGATTTCTTGAACGCTCCGGTGTCTGGCGAGCGGCGCTCCCGCATGGCATAGTGCGCGGATGAGCGAGACAACCATCAACACCCATCCCTACACCCTCGAGATCGTGCCGCCGAAGGCGGAAGGCGCGCCTTACCAGTGGGCCATTCGCAAGAACGGCAAGCTGGTGCAGCGGTCCGACCGCAGCCTGCCCACCGAGGCCAAGGCCTACGGCAACGGCATGGAGCAGATCGAGAAGCTCCTTTCGGGAGCCGGCGACCGGTAGGTCCAACCGACCGACATCGCCACCCACCTCCTTCGACGCCGCGGACCCCAGGGTCTGCGGCGTTTTTCATGAGATCATCGATGGCTCGGCAGGGTGGGTGGCAGAACACAGCCGCACGCAGCCCGGCTCCGCGTCACGGCGGAACCCCGGAGGGGCCATTTCGGGCGGCCCGGCCGGGCAGGCGAGCATGAGGATGGCGGGGTGTGTCAGTCTCGGCACTCGGCGCCCCCAGGCACTTGGCCCGAGACACCCGGCATGGACGAAGGATTGGCTCCCCGAGCAGGACTCGAACCTGCGACAAAGCGATTAACAGTCGCTTGCTCTACCAACTGAGCTATCGGGGATCACCGCCACGGCTCCGCGCGAACCCGATGGGATGCGCAAGAGAGCGGCATGACCACCTGGATCGCGCCAAGGATTGCGCCGACCCAGGATGAAACGAAGGTCCGGAGGACCATGATCCTAACCTTGCACCACGAAGGCACAGCGCAAGATCGAGAGAAGAATTTGGCTCCCCGAGCAGGACTCGAACCTGCGACAAAGCGATTAACAGTCGCTTGCTCTACCAACTGAGCTATCGGGGACCGCGATCGGGTCTCTACACAGGGCCGCCGCCGGACGCAAGGCCCCGGGGACCGGCGTTTGACAAATCCGTCGCATTTCCCGAGCGCCACCCGCCTCGGCCGGACCGGATCGCGAGCGCCGGCTTGGAAGGGCCGGATTCACCACATCGCCCCCCCCGCGCGACTTCTCATAGGTGGACCGGGGAAACATGGGTGGACCGGGGAAACATGGATTGGCCGGCGAAACACCGTTGCCGATCGGCCCACCCCTCTGCTAGAGACCGCTCACCCCGGACGGACCGCCCGGCCGGGGGCGCCGCCCCGCTCGTTCGGGGCAGAGCGGGAAGGCCTCGTGGCGGAGTGGTTACGCAGAGGACTGCAAATCCTTGCACCCCGGTTCGATTCCGGGCGAGGCCTCCAAATCCTTCCCATTTCCCATCCCTTTCCGTCGCTGTCCCCGATATTCTCGCACGGGGACCGGCGAACGCGCGCCGGCGTGCCGGAACCTTGCGTTTTCAACGCCCATCCCCGACAACCCGCGGGCTTCGCGCGTCACCGAACGGCCTCCCACGAGAGGGGGTCCGGACCGGACGCCGGAACCGCCGTCGAAGGAAGAGACCGCATTCATGCTCGATTACGCGCAGGCGCGACGCCTCATGGTCGATTGTCAGTTGCGGACCTTCGACGTGAACAGCGTCCCCGTCCTCGACGCGTTCGAGGACGTGGCGCGCGAGCGGTTCGTCCCGCCCGGACGCGAGGACTTCGCCTATATCGACCAGACCCTGACCCTCGACGGCGGCGGTGGCGATGTTCGCGCGATGCCGGCCCCGATGCTGCTCGCCCGGATGATTCAGGCCCTGGACCTCAAGGCAGGCGCCAAGGCGCTCGATGTCGGCACTGGCTACGGCTACGCGGCCGCAATCCTGCACCACCTCGGTGCCGAGGTGGTCGCCCTCGAATCCTCCGCCACCCTGGCGGCCGGTGCGCGTGAGCGCCTCGGCGGTCTCGCGGGTACCGAGCTCGTCGAAGCCCCGCTGGAGGCCGGTGCTCCGGCGAGCGGGCCGTATGACGGGATCCTCGTCAACGGTCGCGTCGAGGTGCGGCCGCAGGCGCTCCTGGAACAGCTGAAGGAGGGCGGACGCCTCGTCTGCGTCATCGGGCAACCGCGCGCCGCCAAGGCGACGCTGTTCGTCCGGACCGGCGACGCCTATGGCGCCCGCCCGCTCTTCGACGCGACGCTTCCGGTGCTCGGTCCCTTCGCGGCCGCGAACGACTTCGCCTTCTAGGACGCGTCGCGCCGCCTTCCTTCCGGGGCGACCACGCCCCGTCGACGACCGGCCGGTGTCGCTTTTTTGTGGCACTGCCGTCCATTCAACACCCGGCCAGTCCCCACCCCGATGCCCGCGACGCCAAGTTCGGCTAGACTTGCCCATGGGCGGGCAACCCGGATTGCGCGAATGCGCGGCGCCGCAGGATAGCGGCCGACCGGTTCATCGTGAAACCGCAAGGGCTGATGAACGTGAGAGAACGGAAACCAGCGATGCGCCATGGGCTTCGATGCGCTGGCATCGTCGCAGTGACGCTGGCGGTAGGGCATCCGGCCAAGGCCGAGACGCTGGAGAGCGCGCTGTCGCGCGCCTATGCGGCGAACCCGACCCTGAACTCGAACCGCGCCGCCTTGCGTGGCGTCGACGAGAACGTCGCGCAGGCGAAATCCGGCTATCGCCCGACGGTGAGCGGATCGGCCGATATCGGTCTCGCTCGGACCGAGGGACGGGTCCAGACACTGGACATCAACAACGTGACACGGCCGGGCGGCGCATCCCTGACCGTCAACCAGACGCTGTTCAACGGATTTCAGACGGACAACCAGACCCGCCGGGCGGAATCGAACGTGCTCAGCACGCGCGAAACCCTGCGCGCCGTCGAGATGAACACCCTGTTCAGCGCGGCGCAGGCCTACATGTTCGTGCTCAGCGACACGGCGAACCTCGAACTTCGCCGCAACAACGTCGAGGTCCTGGAAGAGCAGCTGCGCCAGACCCGCGACCGCTTCAACGTCGGCGAGGTCACCCGCACCGACGTCGCCCAGGCCGAGGCGCGCCTCGCCGGCGCCCGCTCCGAAGTCAGCGGCGCCGAGGCGACCCTGCGCGCCAGCATCGGCACCTACCGCCGCTTCATCGGTGTCGAGCCGCGCCAGCTCGCCCCCGGCCGCCCCCTCGACCGCTACGTCCCGGCCAATCTCGACGCCGCCGTGACGATCGGCCTGAAAGAGCACCCCCAGATCCTGGCATCGATGCATGCGGTCGACGTGGCCGAGGCCAGCGTCAAGGTGCTCGAAGGCCAGCTCTACCCCACGGCGGGCCTGTCCGGCACGGTCCAGCAGCGCTTCGACAGCCAGTTCCCCGGCGACCGCAGCCTCAACGCCCAGATCGTCGGCCGCATCTCCGTGCCGCTCTACGAGGGTGGCCTGACCTATTCGCAGATCCGCCAGGCCAAGGAGCTCGTGGGCCAGCGCCGGATCGAGGTCGAGGACGTCCGCGACCAGATCCGCTCGGCCATCGTCACCTCCTGGGGCCGGCTCGAAGCCTCCAAGGCCCAGGTCATCGCCTCGCAGGCGCAGGTGCAGGCCAACGAGGTCGCCCTCAATGGCGTACGCGAGGAAGCCCGCGTCGGTCAGCGCACGACTCTCGACGTGCTGAACGCGCAGCAGGAACTGCTCAACTCCCGCGTCAACCTCATCCTGGCCCAGCGCGACCGGGTGGTGAACTCCTACGGCGTGGTCCAGACCATCGGCCGCCTCACCGTGCGCTTCACCGCCCTCCCTGTGGCGGCCTATAGCCCCAAGGAGCATTTCGACCAGGTCAAGGATCTATGGTTCGGCGTCCGCACCCCCGATGGGCGCTGATCGGGCGTCCGGTCTTAGGGGATCCGGCGCTGCACCGATGCAGTCCGGTTTAACCTAGATTGGTTAACCGACCGTTGCTCGGGCCGTCGCGTGGGTCTCCCGCGGGGGCGTGCGCTTCGGAAGGGGCGGCGCCGGGCGATCCCGGGGGTCGCCCTCCGGCCACACGGGCCAAGGGAATCGCGGCGGCGGACTTTATCCCGTACCCCGTTCCGCCGGGCGCTTGTGTCGGGATGGGAGCGTGAAATAGTGGCGGATAGCGTGAACCGTTATCCTTGAGAGCCGAGCGTCGTCCGGATGAGTGCAGCCAGCCCCAAGGTGCCGGACAAGGCGCAGGAACCCTCGATGGAGGAGATCCTCGCCTCCATCCGCCGGATCATCGCCGACGACCAGAACGCCAAGGCCGAGGTGGTGGAGCCCGTGCGCGCCGCTCCGCCGCTCCCTGAGAACGACGACATCCTTGACCTCGCCGAGGTGGCGCAGCCCGTCCGCAAGGCCCCGGCGCCCGCGACCTTCGAGGAGCCCGATATCGGGTTCACCAACGAAACCCTCGATTTCGACGCGATCTCGTTCGACGACGATCCCGAGCCGGAGCCCGAACCGGTTCGCATGGCCGCCCCGGAGCCGCCGCGTCCGGCGCCGCAGCCGGCCTACGAAGCGCCCCGCACGGAGTATCGCGAGCCGCAGCCGGCGTATCGCGAGCCCGAGGCGGCCGAGCGCCTGACCTCGTCGGTGACCGATGCCAGCGTCGGCCAAGCGTTCCACATGCTGGCCAATACGGTACTGTCCAACAATCCCCGCACCCTGGAAGACCTCGTGCAGGACATGCTCCGGCCGATGCTGAAGGGCTGGCTCGACGAGAACCTGCCGCCCCTGGTCGAGCGCCTCGTGCGGGCCGAGATCGAGCGCGTCGCACGCGGGCGTTGAGGGATCGCGGGCGGGGAATATCCGCCCTCGTGTTGACGCGGCGGGCCTGACGGGTTGAAAGCGGGCCAACCCGCATAGACCCGCAATGCTCGAACTGGCCCGACCCCGCCCATGATGGACAAGACCTTCGACCCCGCCGCCGTCGAGGCGCGCGTCAGTGCCGCCTGGGAGGCGGGCGACGCGTTCAAGGCCGGACGGCCCGACCGGGCGGACGCCCGGCCCTTCACCATCGTGATCCCGCCGCCGAACGTCACCGGCAGCCTTCACATGGGCCACGCCCTCAACAACACCCTGCAGGACATCCTGGCCCGGTTCGAGCGCATGCGCGGCCGCGACGTCCTGTGGCAGCCCGGCACCGACCACGCCGGCATCGCCACCCAGATGGTGGTGGAGCGCCGCTTGGCCGAAGCTAAGGAGCCGGGCCGGCGCGAGATCGGCCGCGCCGCCTTCGTCGAGAAGGTCTGGGCCTGGAAGGCGGAATCCGGCGGAGCCATCGTCAATCAGCTGAAGCGGCTCGGCGCCTCCTGCGACTGGTCGCGCGAGCGCTTCACCATGGGGCTGAACGGCGCCCCCGACGACCAGATGGTCCGGGCGGTCACCAAGACCTTCGTGGATCTCCACGCCCAGGGCCTGATCTACCGCGACAAGCGCCTCGTGAACTGGGACCCGAAGTTCCAGACGGCGATCTCGGACCTCGAAGTGCTTCAGGTCGAGGTGAAGGGCCATCTCTGGCACTTCGACTACCCCCTGGTGGATGCGGACGGCGCCGAGACCGGCGAGGTCATCACGGTGGCGACCACCCGCCCCGAGACCATGCTGGGCGACACGGCGGTGGCGGTCCACCCGGACGACGAGCGCTACACCCACCTCGTCGGGAAGTTCGTGCGCCTGCCGCTCGTGGGGCGCCTCATCCCCATCGTCGCCGACACCTATTCCGACCCAGAGAAGGGCACGGGCGCGGTCAAGATCACCCCGGCCCACGACTTCAACGACTTCGAGGTCGGCCGCCGCGCCGGCTGCACGCCCATCAACATCCTCGACGCGGAAGCCCGGATCAGCCTCGAGGGCAACGCCGCCTTCCTGGCCGGTGCGACTCCGGATCCCGAGGCCCTCGCCCTGCACGGTCTCGACCGGTTCGCGGCGCGCAAGCAGGTCGTCGCCCTCATGGAGGCGCGCGAGCGGCTGCGCCTCGTCGAGCCCAACACCCACGCCGTGCCCCATGGCGACCGCTCCAACGTGGTCATCGAGCCCTACCTCACGGACCAGTGGTACGTGAACGTGAAGCCGCTCGCCGAACGCGCCCTCCAGGCCGTGCGCGACGGCCAGACCCGGTTCGTGCCCGACAACTACGAGAAGACGTTCTTCCAGTGGCTGGAGAACATCGAGCCGTGGTGCATCTCGCGCCAGCTGTGGTGGGGGCACCAGATTCCGGTCTGGTACGACGAGGAGGGCGGATTCTTCGTCGCCGCGAGCGAGGCCGAGGCGCAAGCTCAGGCCGATGCGAAGCACGGCCGGCCGGTCGCCTTGACCCGCGACGAGGACGTCCTCGACACGTGGTTCTCCTCGGCCCTGTGGCCGTTCTCGACGCTCGGCTGGCCCGACGCCACGCCCGAACTCGCGCGCCACTACCCCACCGACACCCTGGTGACGGGCAAGGACATCATCTTCTTCTGGGTCGCCCGGATGATGATGCTGGGCTTGCACGTCACCGACCGGGTGCCGTTCTCCACGGTCTACCTCCACACCCTGGTCCGCGACGCTGCCGGCGCCAAGATGTCGAAGTCGAAGGGCAACGTCGTCGATCCCCTCGGTCTCATCGAGCTCTACGGCGCCGATGCCCTGCGCTTCACCCTCGCGGCCATGGCGGCGCAGGGGCGCGACATCAAGCTCGCGGTGAACCGCGTCGAGGGCTATCGCAACTTCGCGACCAAACTCTGGAACGCCTCGCGCTTCGCCGAGATCAACGGCTGCACCCTGCGCGCCGATTACCGCCCCGAAACCGCCACCGATCCCCTGAACCGCTGGGCGCTCGGCGAGGCGGCCCGGGCCGTGGCCGAGGTCACGACGGCGCTGGACGCCTACCGCTTCAACGACGCGGCGGCGGCGGCCTACCGCTTCGTGTGGAACATCTTCTGCGATTGGTACGTGGAGTTGGCGAAGCCCGTGTTGCAGGGCGAAAACGTCGATGCGGGCGTGCGGGCGGAGACGCAAGGAACCGTCGCCTTCCTCATCGATCAGATCGCCAAGCTGCTTCACCCGTTCATGCCGTTCCTCACGGAGGAATTGTGGGGGATCAAGGGTGAGGACGTCCCGGACCGGGGGCTCCTCGCCCTGGCATCCTGGCCCGATCTCGCCGCCCTGAACGACGCCGCGTCCGAGACCGAGGTCGGCTGGCTCGTGGACCTCGTCTCCGAGATCCGTTCGGCCCGCTCGGAGACCGGCGTGCCGGCGGGCGCGCAGATCCCCCTCGTGGTGATCGGCGCCGACGACGCCCTGAGGGCCCGCGCCACCCGCTGGAGCGACACCCTCCTGCGCCTCGCCCGCCTGTCCGAGATCGGTTTCGCGGATGCGGCCCCGCGCAATGCGGTGCAGCTCCTCGTGCGCGGCTCCGTGGCGGCCCTGCCCCTCGAGGGCATCGTCGATCTCGGGGCCGAGGTCGCGCGGCTCACGAAGGAAGCCGCCAAGGCCGCGACGGAGATCGAGAAGATCGACGCCAAGCTCGCCAACGCCGATTTCATGGCCCGCGCGCCCGACGAGATCGTGGACGAGCAGCACGAGCGCCGCGCCGCCCAGGCCTCCCGCCTGGAGAAGATCACCGAGGCCCTGACCCGGCTCACCGACCAGACCCCGTGACCCGACGCAGGCTGGCTTTCGGGTTCGCCGGCCTGCTCATGCTCCTCGGGCTCGCGGTGGTTCTCACGGCGAGCCCCGGCGACCCGGTGCTCTATCCTGCGACGGGAAGCGACACCCGGACCCTCTATCTCGTCAATCACGGCTGGCATTCCGGCCTCGTGATCCCACGCGAGGCCCTGACGGGGGAGGGCGCCGGCCCGGCCCTGCGGGCCATCGCCCTGCGATTCCAGGCCTATCCGGACCTCGAATTCGGTTGGGGCGAGGCCCGCTTCTACCGCACGACGCCGACGCTCGCCGAGTTCGACGCCCGCCTCGCCCTGGAGGCCCTGTTCACCCCCGGCGGTCGCGCCGGCGTGGTGCAGGTGGTCGGCCTTGAGCGGACCGCGCGGGCGAGCTTTCCGCTCTCCGACCTCGTGGCCGTGCGGGTCTCCGGCGCCGGACTGGCGCGGCTCCTCGCGCGCCTCGACGCGAGTTTTCGCCTCGTCGACGGGCATCCCGTCGCCGGCGGCCCGGGACTCTACGGGCCGAGCCTGTTCTACGAGGGGGAGGGGCGCTTCTCCTACGCCAATGTCTGCAACCATTGGGCCGCCCGGCTCCTCAATGCGGCGGGCGTGCCGGTGACGCTCCTGCTCGACACCCACCCGCAGGGGCTTCTCCTCGACCTGCGCTGGCGCGCCGGACTGATACCCGAGCCGAACCTGTCCAAACCGTAATGTCGCCGCCACGGCGGGGTCACCCGGCCGGCCCTACACCCTGGATCACGGCCCGCCGCTCCCCACGGGGAATGTGTGGCGGCGTCCCCCGATCCGGAGATCTCTGATGCCCGTCCAGCCGAACCGCCTGCGCCGCAACGCCCTCGCCTCCGTCGCCGTGGCCGCCCTCTTGGCGACGGGCGCCGTCGGCGTCGTCACCCAGCCCGTGACCCCGGTCCAGGCCCAGGCCCTGTCGAAGAACCCCATCGAGACGCCGGACCACCCGCCGGGCTCCTTCGCCACCGTCGTCGACAAGGTGAAGCCCGGCGTCGTCGCCGTGAAGGTGAAGCTCGACGACAGCGCGACCTCGGACGACGAGGACGGCCCGGGCAACCAGGGCCAGCAGAACGTGCCGCCGCAGCTGCGCGAGTTCTTCAAGCGCTTCGGCCAGGGCGGTCCCGGCGGGCAGGGTGGGCAGGGCGGCCCCGGCTTCGGCGGCCAGGGTCCCAAGCGCCAGGGTCAGCGCGGCGCCATGGGCTCGGGCTTCATCATCTCGGCCGACGGCTACGTGGTCACCAACAACCACGTGGTCGACAAGGCCAAGAGCGTGCAGGTGACCCTCGACGACAACCGCACCCTCGACGCCAAGGTGATCGGCAAGGACCCGAAGACCGATCTGGCGCTCCTCAAGATCACCGAGGGCGGCCCCTTTCCGTACGTCTCGCTCAGCAAGTCGGCGCCGCGCGTTGGTGACTGGGTGGTGGCCATCGGCAATCCGTTCGGCCTCGGCGGGACCGTGACCGCCGGCATCGTCTCGGCCCGCGGCCGCGACATCGGCGCCGGGCCGTACGACGACTTCCTGCAGATCGACGCCCCCATCAACAAGGGCAATTCGGGCGGCCCGACCTTCAACGTCGGTGGCGAAGTGGTGGGCGTGAACACCGCCATCGCGTCGCCCTCCGGCGGCAGCGTCGGCCTTGCCTTCGCGATTCCCGCCGAGACCGTGCAGGCGGTGGTCGATCAGCTCCGGGCCGACGGCAAGGTGGCGCGCGGCTACCTCGGCGTGCAGGTCCAGCCGGTGACGAAGGACATCGCCGACGGCCTCGGCCTCGACAAGGCCAAGGGCGCACTGGTCGACCATGCCGAGGCCGGAACCCCCGCCGCAAAGGCGGGTCTCAAGTCCGGCGACGTCATCGAATCGGTCAACGGCACCCCGGTCAACGACGCCAAGGAACTGTCCCGCCGCATCGCCGGCTTGAAGCCCGGCGCCAAGGTCGAACTCGCCTACCTCCGAGGCGGCAAGTCCGACACCGCCACGGTGGAACTCGGGGCGCTTCCGAACGACCCGAAATCGGCCACGGGCGGCGGTCGCGGTGGATCGTCGTCGGACGGTCAGCCCCGCCTCGGTCTCAGCCTCGCCCCGGCCTCCGAGGTCGGCGCCGGCGACGAGGGCGTGGCGGTGATGGAGGTCGATCCCGAAGGCCCGGCCGCGGCCAAGGGCATCGAGCAGGGCGACATCATCCTCGATGTCGCCGGTGCCAGCGTCTCCCGGCCCTCCGAGGTCGCCGAGCGCATCCGCTCCGCCGAATCGAGCGGCCGCAAGGCGGTGCTCATGCGGGTGAAGAGTTCCAAGGGCACCACCCGCTTCGTCGCCGTCGCCCTCAACAAGGCCGGCTGATCCGCTCCGGGCGGCCGACCGGCCGCCCCTCCCTCACGCCTCCCTCCTCGACTCGAAGCCGGCCCCGCGTGGCCGGCTTCCTTTTGTCCGGAGCGCAGGGCAGGGCGTCGAGGAACGCGTTCCCGCCAGGGTGACGCGCGCCCCGCGAGCGGTCATGGTGCATCGCGTTTGATTGCAGCACCCCAACCATCCGGAACCGACCCATGACCACCATCGCCGATCGGAATCCTGCCGATCTCGCGGACCTGCACGCCCGCGCCCGCGACGCCTACGCGGCGTTCAAGGCCCGGGGACTGAAGCTCGACATGACCCGGGGCAAGCCCTCGCCCGAGCAGCTCGACCTCGCCGCCGGCATGCTCGGCCTCGCCGGCAACGGCGACTACGTCACGCAAGCCGGCGAGGATGCGCGCAATTACGGCGGCCAACAGGGCATCGCCGAGGTCCGTGCCCTGTTCACCCACCTCCTCGACGCACCGGCCGATGGGATCGTGGTCGGCGACAATTCGAGCCTCGCGATGATGCACGACAGCATCGCCTGGGCCCTGCTCACGGGCGTGCCCGGGTCCGTGAAGCCCTGGTCGAAGGAGAGCGACATCGCCTTCCTGTGTCCGGTGCCGGGCTACGACCGGCACTTCGCCCTGTGCGAGGCCTACGGCATCCGCATGATCCCCGTGCCGATGACGGGCCACGGCCCCGACATGGACGTGGTCGAGGCCGCCGTCGCCGACCCCGCCGTGCGTGGCATGTGGTGCGTGCCGAAATACTCCAATCCCTCGGGCGAGACCTATTCCGACGAGACCGTCCGGCGCCTCGCCGCCATGAAGACCGCCGCCCCCGATTTCCGCCTGTTCTGGGACAACGCCTACGCGGTCCACCACCTGACCCCCGAGCGCGTGGCCGTCGCCGACATCCTCAGCCTGTGCGCCGAGGCCGGGAACCCGGACCGCGCCTTCGTCTTCGCCTCGACCTCGAAGATCACCCTGGCCGGCGCCGGCCTCGCCTTCTTCGCGGGCTCGCCCGAGAACGTGCGCTGGTACCTCGCCCGCGCGTCGAAGCGCACCATCGGGCCGGACAAGCTCAACCAGCTCCGCCACGTCCGCTTCCTGCGCGACGCGGCCGGTCTCGACGCCCACATGGACGCGCACCGCGCCCTGCTGGCGCCGAAATTCGCCGCCGTGGAGGAAGCCCTGTCCCGCCACCTCGCCGGCACGGGCGCGGCCCGGTGGACGAAGCCGGAGGGCGGCTACTTCATCACCGTCGAGGCGCGCGACGGCACCGCCACCGAGGTGGTGCGTCTGGCCAAGGAAGCCGGCCTCGCCCTGACCCCGGCCGGCGCGACCTCGCCCTACGGCCGCGATCCGCGCGACAGCGTCCTGCGCCTCGCGCCCTCCTATCCGAGCCTGAAGGACGTCACCGCCGCCGCCGAAGGCATCGCCGTGTGCATCCTTCTTGCATCGGTCGAGGCGGAGCGCCGGGTGCGTGAACGCGACGCCGCGTAGGCTGCCCGACGCGATCTGGAAACCGACGCGCCCCGGGGCGCGTCGGAGACAGGGAGGCGGCGATGGGCGGGATCGCGACACGGACCCTCGGCCTCGCCATCGCCTTGTGGGCGGCGGCCGGCGCGGCCCAGGCCCGGACCTCGTGGGCGTCCGGCACCGCCGTCTATGCCGATCTGTGCCTGACGGCGGACCACGAGCCCGTCGGCCACCGGGTGACCCTGCGCCGCTCGCCGATGGGGGATACGCTGATCTACGAGGCCGCCCTGGCGGGCCCCGTCCAGGCGGGGACCGTCCGGGTCGACGCCGCCTCCAAGGCCCTGGCCTTCACGGTGGATTCGGACGGGCACACGCTTCGCTTCACGGGGACGCTCACGGTGGAGGCCCTCACGGGCGTGCTGGAGGATGACACCGGCACGCGCCCGGTCCGCCTGTCGCGCATCCTGCGCGCGCACCCCGACGCCGCCTGCCCGGACGAACGGACGGGGTCGCTCGAGGTGGGGCGTTAAGCGTTCGTTTCCCCGCCGTAGACGGTCAGGCAGCTCTCATCGTACAGATGGTCGATGATTGTATGGGATGAGCCGAAGCGCTTGGCGAATCTCGTCAAACACGATCTGGACTTCGCGGATTTCGAGGCCGGTTTTAATTTCGCGACCGCCTTGGAAGTTCCGGCCAAATCCAGCCAGACCGGTCGCCCGCGGAGTGAGCTGATCGGATCGTTCAACGGCCGCATCGTCGTCGCTGCGATCGTATCCCCACTCGGCACGGAGGCCTTGACCCTCATCAGTCTTCGGCCGGCGAGTGCATTGGAAAGGATGTTGTATGGCCGCCACTAAGATCGCGTCCGATTACGTCCCCAATCCGGGCTATTCCCAGGCCGATTGGAACGCGGTCACCGACAACCCGGAATGGACCGCGGACGATTTCCGAACTGCACGTCCGTTCGCCGAGGCGTTCCCGACGCTGGGCGAAAAGCTCCGCCAATCACGTGGTTCCGAAAAGGAGCGCGTCAAGGTTCCGGTGACGATCCGGCTCGATGCCGCCATCATCGACGCGTTCAAGGCGACGGGCGAGGGCTGGCAGACTCGGATGAACGACGTTCTGCGGGACGCCGCCGCCAAACTTGGTCCCGTGGAGACGAAGGGGTGAGCACCTCGCGCAAGCCAACTCGCGCGGTCCATGCCCTTTGGATGACGAGCGGTCTGCTCGTTGCTCTCGTCGGTGGCACGGCCCACGCCGCGGACGCCTGCGACGCCCTCACGGCCAAGGTCATCCGCGCCACGGGCGCGTCCCTCGCCGGGCGCGCCGGGTCCGGCGCGGTGTTCCGAGCGGCCGATGCCGAGCGGATGAGCCTCGCCTGTCGGACGCCGCGCCGGATGGTGTTCGGATCCCAGGCGCGCGAACCCGAACGGCCTTTCTTCGTGCTCGTCGGACGCGCGGCCGAGGCGCTCGCGGGGGCGAAGGCCGAGGCCGTCGAGGTCCTGGCCCTGACGCTCCACCAGGATTCGCTGCTGACGGGCCTGCCGCGCGAGGGCATCGTCGGCAAGGCGGCCTTGCGCTGCGAGACCGGGCCGCGCGACGACACCCTGTCCGGCAGCCTCACGGTCTGCATCGTGACGCCGGCCGCCCCCCTGCGCCGCCGGGCCGGCCTTTTCGCGGAGCGCCGGCCGGGCTAGACCGCTCCCATGTTCGAGATTGCCCCCAATACCGCCGGTTCCGTCGTCCAGGCCGGCCGCGTCGCCTTCGCCAACCACCTGCCCTTCGCCCTCATCGCCGGCCCCTGCCAACTCGAGAGCCGCGACCACGCCGTGGAGATCGCCGATGCCCTCAAGGGCATGACGGACACGCTCGGCATCGGCCTCGTGTTCAAGGCCTCGTTCGACAAGGCCAACCGCACCTCCGGCGGCACTGCCCGGGGCCTCGGCCTCGCGGGCGCACTGCCGATCTTCGCCGAGATCAAGGAGCGGTTCGGCCTGCCGGTCCTCACGGATGTGCACGAGGCCGGGCAGTGCGCTGTCGCGGCGCAGGTGATCGACGTGCTCCAGATCCCGGCCTTCCTGTGCCGGCAGACCGACCTGCTCCTCGCCGCCGCCGCGACGGGCCGGGTGGTCAACGTGAAGAAGGGCCAGTTCCTCGCCCCCTGGGATATGGCCCACGTCGCCGCCAAGGTGACGGGTGCCGGCAACCCCAACGTCCTGGTGACCGAGCGCGGCGCCTCCTTCGGCTACAACACCCTCGTGTCCGACATGCGCAGCCTGCCGATCATGGCGCGCGTCACCCACGGCGCCCCCGTGGTGTTCGATGCCACCCATTCGGTGCAGCAGCCGGGCGGGCAGGGCGCCACCTCAGGCGGTCAGCGGGAATTCGTATCGGTGCTTGCCCGGGCGGCCGTGGCCGTCGGTGTCGCCGGCCTCTTCATCGAGACGCATCCCGACCCCGATCACGCCCCGTCGGACGGTCCCAACATGGTGGCGTTGAAGGACATGCCCGCACTCCTGGCCGAATTGCAGGCATTCGACCGCCTCGCCAAGGCGATCGACAAATCCCCGCGCGGGTGAATCCCAATCTTCGGGCTTTCGCCGCGAATGGCCGATCGGGGAACCCTCCCGCTTCGAGACCGTTGCTATTCTCAAGAGATGCAACGTTTCGAGGAACCTTCATGCGTAAGCTTGCGATGATCACGGCCGTCACCCTGTCCCTCGGCGCCATGGCGGCAACGACGGCGGCCGAGGCACGCCCGGGCGGTCATGGCTACGGCTACGGTCGGGGCGGCTACAATCACGGTGGGTACGGCCATCGCGGTCATGCCTATCGGGGCGGCGGTCGCCGGGGCATCGGTACGGGCGCGGCTGTCGGCCTGGGGATCGCCGGACTCGCGGCGGGTGCCATCGCGGCCGGTGCAGCCCGCGATTCCTACTATCGCGGCGGCTACGACCGTCCGGCCTACGGCTACGGTGCCCCCGCCTACGGTTACGGCTACTGAGGCACCTTTCACGGGTGCGAACGACGGGGCGGTTGGCGCGAGCCGGCCGCCTTTCGCATGCACGGCGAGGGCAGACCACGCAACAGGGGGACGGCCCCGTTCGACCATCGGCGACGATTGCCAAACACACGCCTAGATTGCATGAGGTGACCGCGCGAACGGGCGCGGAGACGATTTCGAATGCCGATCCTCATCGCTCTGGCAGGGGCCCTCGTGACCGGCCTGATCTACTGGGTCAGGTACGGGAACGGCATGCAACACATCGATCACGCCGTACGGGACTGGCGGACCGCCCGGCGCCGACGGGCGAGCGAGCGCCAGATCCGTTCGGCGCCGCTGCGATCCCTGCTTAATCCCGCCGATGCGGCCGGCGTGTTGATGGCGCTGGTGGCCCGACAGCGCGGCGTCCGGACGCCCGAGCAGGAGAGCGAGATCCTGACCCAAATGCGCGACGTGACCGACCCGAGCGACGATCTGGCAACCCGTATGGTGGTGATCCGCCATGCGGCCGATCAGGCGGCACCCGATCCCGATCTGGCGATCCGGTCCCTCGCGCCGCTCCTGCGCGACCGGCTGACCCAGGGCGAGCGGGATGACCTGTGCCGGATGTTGACGGCGGTGGCCACGGTCCATCAGGGCCCGACGGAGTCGCAGAGCAGGTTCGTCGAGCAGGTTCGGCGCGCGATCTACGAAGACCGCTAGGACCGCCGAGGGGCGTGCAGGCCCGGTGCGCCTCAGCGTGCCCGGTAGGGCGGCACACCCTGTTCGGGCAGCCAGACCGACTTCAGCGGCTCACCGCTCTGCCAGAACACGTCGATGGGAATGCCGCCGCGCGGATACCAGTAGCCGCCGATGCGCAGGTAGCGCGGGGCCAGCAGTTCCGTCAGGGTCAAGCCGATGCCGACGGTGCAATCCTCGTGGAAGGCCCCATGGTTGCGGAAAGCCGTGAGGTACAGCTTGAGCGACTTCGATTCGACCAGCCACTGACCCGGCACGTAGTCGATCACCAAGATGGCGAAATCCGGCTGGCCCGTGACGGGGCAGAGCGACGTGAATTCCGGAACCGTGAAGCGGGCGAGGTAATCCGTACCCGGATGCGGATTCGGCACCCGATCGAGACGGGCCTCCTCGGGGGAGCCGGGAAGGGGCGTGGCCTGCCCCAATTGGAGCGTTTCGGGGTTCAGGGGCGCGTGCGTCATGCCCCTCGCTATAACGTGCGATGCAGGGGCGCGCATCTGTCGGTTCGTCGCTGTCGCGTGGAGCACAGGGCGACGACAAGATTTTCTTGAGGGGCGGGCGAACATTCTTGGGAGCCTTCCCACCCTCCGCAGGGGCCGGACGCTTGCCCGATGCGTGACGTTGGCGGATAAGCCTCGACTGAATCGCGATCTCGACCCGATGCCCCGGTCGGCAGGGATTGAGGACCGGGCCTCGTGTCGGGCTCGCCCCAGGGATCGCAACGACGCAAGAAGGCTCCTGCATGACCGCGATCACCAACATCGCCGCCCGCGAGATCCTCGACAGCCGGGGCAACCCGACCATCGAGGTCGACGTCCTCCTCGAGGATGGCTCCTTCGGCCGGGCGGCCGTGCCCTCGGGTGCCTCCACGGGCGCCCACGAGGCCGTGGAGCTGCGTGACGGCGACAAGGGTCGATTCGGCGGCAAAGGCGTGCGCAAGGCGGTCAACGCCGTGCAGTCCGACATCCTCGACGCCATCGGGGGCATGGACGCCGAGGACCAGATCGCCATCGACGAGGCGATGATCGAACTCGACGGCACGCCGAACAAGGCGCGGCTGGGTGCCAACGCCATCCTGGGCGTCTCCCTCGCCGTCGCCAAGGCGGCGGCCGAAACCGCCGGCCTGCCGCTCTACCGCTACATCGGCGGAACGCAGGGCCGGGTGTTGCCGGTGCCGATGATGAACATCATCAACGGCGGCGCGCATGCCGACAATCCCATCGATTTCCAGGAATTCATGATCATGCCGGTGGGCGCGTCCTCGCTCGCCGAGGCCGTGCGCATGGGTGCCGAGGTGTTCCACACCCTGAAGGGCGCCCTCAAGAAGGCCGGCCACAACACCAATGTGGGCGACGAGGGCGGTTTCGCCCCGAACCTGCCTTCGGCCGAGGCCGCCCTCGACTTCGTCATGCAATCGATCCAGGCCGCCGGCTTCAAGCCCGGCACCGACATGGTGCTGGCCCTCGACTGCGCCGCCACCGAGTTCTTCAAGGACGGCGCCTACCGCTACGAGGGCGAGGGCCAGACCCGGGACATCGAGGCGCAGGTGAGCTACCTCGCCAAGCTCGTCGACAGCTACCCGATTCTGTCCATCGAGGACGGCATGTCTGAGGACGACTGGGCGGGCTGGAAGCTGCTGACCGAGCGCGTCGGCGACCGCTGCCAGCTCGTCGGCGACGACCTGTTCGTCACCAACGTGACCCGCCTGTCGCGCGGCATCGTCGAGGGGACGGCGAACTCGATCCTGGTGAAGGTGAACCAGATCGGCACGCTCACCGAGACCTTGGCCGCCGTCGATATGGCCCAGCGCGCCGGCTACACCGCGGTGATGTCCCACCGCTCCGGCGAGACCGAGGATTCGACCATCGCGGACCTCGCCGTCGCGACGAATTGCGGGCAGATCAAGACCGGTTCGTTGGCCCGCTCCGACCGGTTGGCGAAGTACAACCAGCTCATCCGCATCGAGGAGGGCCTCGGCTCGCAGGCCCGCTATGCCGGCCGCGAGGCCCTGAAGATCCGCTCCGCGCACTGAGCCCTACGTTCATCGAACACCCGGCGGCCGCGGCATCTGTCGCGGCCGCTTTTTCGTGCGTACCGCCCTATCTCACGGGGATGGACACGACCTCCGACGCCCCGCTCACCGTCTATTACGACGGCGCCTGCCCCCTCTGTGCGGCCGAGATCCGAACCTATCGCCGGTGCCGGGGTGCCGATGCCCTCGCCTGGGTGGATGTGAGCCGGGATGGTCCGGCCGATCTCGGCGGCCTCAGCCGCGCCGACGCCCGAGCCCGCTTCCATGTGCGCGACCGCGACGGACGCCTCGCCTCGGGGGCCGCGGGCTTCTTCACCCTGTGGGCGCATCTGCCCGGATGGCATCGCCTCGCCTGGATACGCCACGTCCCGGGCGTGCCGTGGCTTGCCGAGGTCGCCTACCGCCTGTTCCTCCCCCTGCGGCCCCGGATCGCCCGCATCCTCGGGGGCCGGACACCCTGCGACGGGGCGTGCGGACCGCGCTCCCCGTGAGCTCGGGGGAGATCGCCGGGACAGCCCCGGGGCAAGCGAAAGAGGTGGCTGACCGGGCGGCGTCTTGATATGCGGGCGCCGAGATCGGCCCGGATCGTAGCTCGGGCGAACGAGGCGAGGGCGGCATGCACACCGACGCGGTCCAGGCACGATTGACCACCCTGTTTCGCGAGGTGTTCGGCGATCCCGCCCTGATCATCCATCCCGAAACCACCGCGAACGACATCGAGGGCTGGGATTCGGGACGCATGATCGAGCTCATCGTCGCGGCGGAGGCGGAATTCGGCATCCGCTTCACCACGCGCGAGGTCGACGGCATGGCGCGGGTGGCGGATTTCATCGCCATCATCGCGGCGAAGACGGCGGACCGGCCCTGAGCCTCCCCCTCGCCTGGCTCCCCGAACCGAAGGATTGGGCGGGCGCGACCGCGCGTGCCCGATCCTGGGACGCGTTCGTCGCCCTGGCCAACACACGCCTCGACCCGATGCGGACGAACGGCCTCGACCGGATGGTGCGCAAGGCGTTTCCGGCGGGACCGCCCGGCGATCTGGCGACGCGTCCGCTGCGCCTCGCCGTGCTGTCCTCGTCCACGGTCTCGCACCTCCTGCCGGCGATCCGCATCGGCGGCCTGCGCCGGGGCCTGTGGGTGGAGACCTACGAGGCGCCCTTCGGTGCCTACGCGCAGGATCTGGCCGATCCCGCCTCCGGCCTGCACGCGTTCGGACCGGACGCGATCCTGTTCGCCCTCGATACCCCGCACCTCACCGGCGGTCTGAACCCCGCGGCCGGCCCGGAGGAGGCGCAGGCGGCCCAGGCGCAAGCCCTTCGCCGCCTGCGCGAGACCTGGCGCCGCGCGCGAGACGGCTTCCGCTGCCCGGTGATCCAGCAGACGCTTCTTCCCGTGGCACTGCCCCTCATGGGCTCCAACGAGCATCGCCTACCCGGCTCGCGCCGCCACGCCGTGACGCGCCTCAACGCCGGCATCCGCGCGGCGGCGGAGTCCGACGGCGTCGACATCCTCGCCCTCGACGAGGCGGCGGCCCAGGACGGACTCGCCGCCTGGCACGATCCGGTCTGGTGGCTGCGCGCCAAGCAGGCGATCGCACCGTCCGCGGCCCCCCTCTACGGCGACCACGTCGCCCGGCTGCTCGCAGCGGGGCAGGGCCTCTCGAAAAAGTGCCTCGTGCTCGACCTCGACAACACCCTGTGGGGCGGCGTGGTGGGCGACGACGGCACCGCCGGTCTCGTCCTGGGGCAGGGCAGCGCGGAGGGCGAGGCCTATCTCGGCCTCCAGGCGTATGCGCACGATCTCGCCGCGCGCGGGGTGATCCTTGCCGTCGTCTCGAAGAACGACGCGGCCAACGCCCTCGACGTGTTCGAGAATCATCCCGAGATGCTGCTGCGCCGGGGCGACATCGCCGCCTTCCTGGCGAACTGGGACGACAAGGCCACGAACCTGCGCCGGGTCGCCGAGACCCTCGGCATCGGCCTCGACGCCCTCGTCTTCGTCGACGACAATCCGTTCGAGCGCGAATGGGTGCGGGCCGAGCTGCCCATGGTGGCCGTGCCCGAACTGCCCGAGGACCCCGCCCTCTACGCCGGCCGCCTCGCCGAAGCGGGCTATTTCGAAGCCCTCCGCGTCACCGACGAGGACCGGGCGCGCGGGGCCCATTACGCCGCCAACGCCGCGCGGGTGGCGGCCGTCTCGGAAGGGGGCGACCTCGCCGCCTACCTCGCCGGCCTCGGCATGCGCCTGGTCTGGCGGCGGTTCGACCCCGTCGGGTTGCCGCGCATCGTCCAGTTGATCAACAAGACCAACCAGTTCAACCTCACCACCCGGCGCACCACAGAGGACGAGATCCGTGCCCTGATCGCCGATCCGCACGCCCTCGGCCTGCAGTTCCGGCTCGTCGACCGCCTCGGCGACAACGGCATGATCGGCGTGGTGGTGGCGCGGGAGACCGAGCCGGAAACCCATGCCATCGAGACCTGGCTGATGAGCTGCCGGGTCCTCGGCCGAGGGGTGGAGGCGGCGGTTCTGAGGGTTCTGGCGGAGGTCGTCGCTGAGGCGGGCGGCCGCCACCTCGTCGGCCGCTACCGGCCGAGCCCGAAGAACGGCATGGTGCGCGGCCATTACCCCGGGCTCGGGTTCACGCCCCTCGCCGCGGAGGCCGACGGCAGCGAGACCTTCCGCCTGGCGCTCGCCGATTACAGGCCGGGGCCGAGCCCCATCGTCATCGCCCACGGCTGAGGCGCCGGGCCGGGGAGGGGGGCCGCTTCGAGTCGCCGCCCGGCCGACCACAGGCGGTCGCCCACCGGCCCGACGACGACGAGCCCCATCATCAGATCGCGATAGCTGTCGGGCATGCGTGCCGCGACCCAGACCCGCTGCCAGCATTCCCGCAAGTCGAGGTCGGCATCGCGCCAGCCGAGGCGAAAATGCCCGATGGCCGCCCCGACCCGCTCGCCGCGAAAGCTCGCTGGAACCCAGACCCAGGCGGAAAAGACGTGGACCGCGTTCGGATCGAGGCGGTCCGTGCGTTGGCGCGCACCGAACACGCAGACGCCGTCCGTGGGCGTTCCGAGCACGTGCGCGACGGCCCGGCCCGACGCACCGGTCAGGAGATTCGGCAGGACCGGAGCGGGAGCCGCGAGGCCCCGCGCCCGAACGAGGCGGTCTGCATCGGTCATGAGATCGAACCAGGATTCGAGGTCGATCTCGTAGGCGGTCTCGTACGGTGCGAAGCGCCGGACATGTCCGGCCAGCCAGCCGTCGCGCGCCTCCGCCCGTCCTGACGGGTCCCCCGGCTGCGCCGCACGCACGTTGAGAAGAGGCGCGGGTCCGTGGCGCCGGATCGCCCGGGCCAGGGCATCGGCCTGCCCATCGGTATCGCCCTTGCGCACCAAGATCTTCTCGCCGCACGCGAGATCCTCCAAGAGACGGCGCTTGAGATAGGCGATCTTGCCGATCTCGCGCCGATGGATCGTCTCCGGAGCGGTGGTTTCGATGAAATCGGACGTGTTGTAGGCGAACCCGTAGCGCCGGCTGCGGACATAGAGCCGCCCCGTAAAGCTCGCCAGGATCTCGAGATCGTCGGCCGCGCCATAGTGCCGGAAATCAGTCTCGAGGGCGTCGATCAGCGCCGCGTGTTCGACGGACGAGAATCGAAACAGGCCCAGGGGTTCGACGCCGCAATAGCGTTGCACCAACCCGAATTCGCAATTGTCGCCGAGGCTCTCGAAACGCGTCGCCAGAGCCCCGATGGCACGGCCGGCGGGAGGAGCGATGCGGCGCCAGGGGAGGGCGAACCTCATCGGGCTCGCCCCTGTCGGGGCTGCGCAGTGTCTCGGTGCGTCATGCCACGACGCATACCGCGCGCGCCGACCGCATCTCAAGTCGCTCGGAACGGCAGGATCCTGGGCCGAATGCGGACGGAGGGAGCGTCGGAACTGGCGTTCCAGATCGCGTCAGGGGGCCGTGTGAGGCGGGATGACGCTTTCGTCGCGAAAATTTCGTTTCCCCGTCATTTGGCCGTTGACGGTTGGGCTGTGGGCCCGTAGAAGCCTGTTCATCGGCGGCGGCCAGCGGGACTTAGGTCTTGGCGGCGGCGCCGGTTCTCTTGGAGGCGTTATCGGATGGATGATCCGGCTTTGGCTGGATGGTCCACTGTTTTTGTCTTTGGGGTGGTGTTTTGTGTTGGTTGGGTGGTCTGGCTTGCTGGATTGCTTGGGTTGACAGGGGCACGACGGGGCTCTAGACGCTCCGGACCGCTGGGAAGGCCGACGATGGTTTGGTCGGTACCACGGTTTCTCCAGTCTGTGGTCGGTACCACGGTTTCTCCAGTCTG
>NZ_LMRE01000041.1:0-1595 GCF_001424745.1 Methylobacterium sp. Leaf469 | reverse complement strand
CCATCGCCACCCGCTACGAGAAGACTGCCGTCAGCTTCATGGGCGTCCTCTCCCTCGCAGCCGCCCTCGATTGGCTCAAGCGATGACACGCCCTAGTGCTTATGTTTGCGGGGGTAATCTCCTTTTGAAAGCCGCTCCGTGAGCACATTAATGGCGAGGCGGGACCGCAACGGCAGGTAGCGCGTCGCGGGCCAAACGGCGAAGCAATCCACCGTCGTACAAGGCCGGTCCGCCCAGATCTCGACGAGTTCGCCCGCCTGCACGCTGTCGCGGATAAGCCAGTGGGGAAGCCAGCAGAGCCCAAGGCCCGCGCGGGCCGCGTCCGCGATCACCTCGATATCGTCGAAGCGCAGTCGGGCGGCGATGGAGACGGTGACGAGAGCGCCGTTGGCGTCAGGAAGCCGCGGCCTTATGGAGCAAATGCACCAAATATGATGGCGTAAGCCATCGTCCATAGTGTCAATTGGCCTTTGGCTGGACTGCGGAACTTTTCTGTTGACAACTCTGTCAGGCTTCACTATAAGAGAGTGGTATGCACACGTAGCTCAGCTGGATAGAGCGCCGGATTGCTAATCTGGAGGTCGTGAGTTCGAGCCTCACCGAGTGATCAGAGGGCTGGCAGCGAAAGCGCCAGCCCTCTTCCTTTTCTAGCCGGCCTTGAAGGCGCGGCCTACGGCTTAGGTGCGGCAGGTGCCGGTGCGGCTGGCGGTACGGCGCCGGTCGCCTTCGGGTGCGGCGTACCATCATCCGCGATCACTACGCCGCTACTGGGGCCGCCGTCTTGACAGCCCGTCCCAACAGGAATTGCCTTCATCGGCGCATAGTCTAGCGTGGTTCCCGCTCTGGGGCCGACTGTGAACTTACAAATCGTACTGAAGCCCGACAGCTTTGGGCCAACGGGTGTTGAAACAATCACTCCGTTTCCACCCTGCCCATCCTGGCAACTTGACCCAACGGGCAGGGCAGCAAGCCCTGTATAATCCAGGGTTTTTCCGGCGTACGCGCCGCTTGAGAATGCACATAATCCACTCGTGGCGGCTCCGCCTGGGCCGGCCTGTGCAATACAATCACCCGCAGAAACACAAGACCCAAAAGTCATCGCCGCGAAAATGCTAGCTGTAAGCTTCATTTTGCCCCCCCTCTCGTAGAGCGATCACGATAGCAATTTGAAATGTTTTGGGAAGCGGCCGATTGACGGATGAGTGCCCCGTGTTACGAATCCTCCCAACAACTTGGGAGCGAACATGTCGGTCGGGAGCTTGAGCCTTTATCTCGACATCGAAGAAGGACAGGAAATCGACCTAGAAGTCATTTCCAAAGCTTCTCTTGCGGTTTTAGCAACAGTTAGAGACATTGCTTCGTATGTTGACCCGTTCAGCGATGTTTCGCTTGATTTGGTAGATACATCAAAAAGCAGTCTTTGGCTAAATACCAAGATAAAACTGAAACAGCACGTAGCCGATTCGAAGAAGACGGCGGCTGCAATTATCTTGACTGCTAGGGCGTGTCATCGCTTGAGCCAATCGAGGGCGGCTGCGAGGGAGAGGACGCCCATGAAGCTGACGGCAGTCTTCTCGTAGCGGGTGGCGATGGCG
>NZ_LMRE01000040.1:0-3649 GCF_001424745.1 Methylobacterium sp. Leaf469 | reverse complement strand
CAACCTCCGCCGATGATCGAGTTGACATGAGAGTTCCCCATGCGAAGGATCTTCGACACGTTGCCACCAAGCACCTGATCGGGAACGTGAAGTGGCGACCGGCGCTCAAGATTCTCTTTGGCAAGTCTTTTCGCTTCCTCCGTGGATTTGCCGCGATTGGTATAGTCACGGATTGCCTCGGCGCAGCACCATCGCCGTCTGCGCCGTGAGCCGCACCGAGGACGCGTAGCCGTCGAAATGGTCACCGTAGTCCACGATCGGGTCGGGGGCCGGCACCAGGGCCGAGCCCCGCGGCGTCAGGCACGGGTCGAGGGACGACGAGATCGCCCTCGATCGCGAATTCGTGGCGTCAGATCACTCCACTCGCTCGAAGCCGCCCGGATAGCGCTTCCGGTCGAAGTGAAGGATGTCGAACCCTTGTGACTGCGACAGGAGCGCCAGGTGGGCCCGGGCGTTCGTCACGATGAGGTTGCCCTTCTTGGGCTGGCCTCCCAGGGCGAAGATCGGTGCGAACGAGAAGATCTGGTCCTCGTTCAAGGGCCCGAACTTCCGCACGGCCTCGTCGTAGAGGTCGTAGTCGTCGTAACTGTCCTCCTCGGCCAGGAACGGCGTCACGAACTTGGTAGGGCTCGCCTCTTGAGCCATGTCCCGAGGATCCGCGCGGATCGTGATCCGGCCGCGCTGGAAATCGAACTCGATCGCGCCGAGCGAGCGGTTCCAAGCGTAGACGCTGCCGAAGGCCGTGATGAGGTAGGGCACGCAATCGGCCGCGTTCAGCAGGCTCTTGCCCTCGAGGGCATCTTCGATGGACGGCCAGACCATGTCGGGGTCGCAGGTCCTGAACGTGCCTTTGAGCCAGATGGAGATGCCGACCCTCGACCACATGTAGGCCAGAACTTCCGGAACATGCGCTTTGCCCCCACCGTATTCAAATGGGCGCAATATATTTGGGTTATACATTCCAATTGCCTCGTCGAACAGAGCCTTATATCTTTCGACCGTCATTGTTTTCTCACTTTCATTTTTTCAATCAAGATACGCGATTACTGCAGACATCCTGCCCCTTGATCGTGGCGCAAAGCCGCACGTTCATCTTCTCTCCAGGCTTCAAGCTTTTCGCATGTCGCTCGAACTCGGCCAATCGGCTGGGCCAACCTCNGCCCCTTGATCGTGGCGCAAAGCCGCACGTTCATCTTCTCTCCAGGCTTCAAGCTTTTCGCATGTCGCTCGAACTCGGCCAATCGGCTGGGCCAACCTCCGCCGATGATCGAGTTGACATGAGAGTTCCCCATGCGAAGGATCTTCGACAAGTTGCCACCAAGCACCTGATCGGGAACGTGAAGTGGCGACTGGCGCTCAAGATACTCTTTGACAAGTCCTTTCGCTTCCCCCGTGGATTTGCAGCGATTGGTATAGTCACGGATTGCGTCGGCGCAGCACCAGCGCCTTCTGCGCCGTGAGCCGCACCGAGGATGCGTAGCCGTCGAAATGGTCGCCGTAGTCGACGATCGGGTCGGGAACCTGCACCAGGGTCGAGCCCCCGCGGCGTCAGGCACACGTCCGGCGACAGGCAGACGACGCGCGCCTCGTGCGTCTCCCGCATGCCTTCCAGCGGGCGGTTCGTGGTCCAGGGATCGGGACGCGACATCCTCTGTCCCTCGCGCCAATTCGACCGTCAGTCGAAGCGGCGGACCCACTTCATCGTCTCTTCCAGTCCGTCTTTCTCTTCGGGAACCTCGATGATGCTTCTGCGGTAGCCTTCGAAACGGAAGGGTTTGATGATTCGGGCGGCATCCCGATAGGCCTGCGGGATGCCGCCGATGCCGTTGCTGTCCACGACCGGCGCCTGCCCGGCCCGGATCAGCACACCGCCCGCATAGGGCGCCAAGCTCAACTCGGGGGTGAGCTGGCTTCGGATTGCGTCCTCGCCGCCGAGCCGGGCGATGTTGGCGTCCCCCAGCAGCGTGGGTTTGATGATTCGGGCGGCATCCCGATAGGCCTGCGGGATGCCGCCGATGCCGTTGCTGTCCACGACCGGCGCCTGCCCGGCCCGGATCAGCACACCGCCCGCATAGGGCGCCAAGCTCAACTCGGGGGTGAGCTGGCTTCGGATCGCGTCCTCTCCGCCGAGCCGGGCGATGTTGGCGTCCCCCAGCAGCGTGAGCCAGTTCGAGGCGCGAGGCACTTCGTAGCCGCCGAACCGCGTCCCGGAGAAGTAACCACCCATGTTGTCGTACTCGAGAGCGGGATAACGCTGCATCAACGGATAATACAGGACCTTACCGACCGTCTCGCGGCCAGGTTCTGTCAGCACGCCTAGCCCGCCAGAGCCATGCACGGCGCCGAGACGCTCGGACCAGCGGCGGACTAAGTCCACGCAGCGATCGGGATTGTCCAGAATGAACGCCGGCGGGACGTGGATCTTGACCCCAGACAGGTGCCGCTGCGAGTTGTCTCTCTCAAACCCGAAAGCTATCAACAGCCACAATGAGGGATCGTCGTTGTCCATCGCATTGACTCCCTTGAGGAAGCAATACATCTCGCTTTCCTCATTTTTCGAAATTTCTTCGTAGTACTTGACAGCCTCATCAACATTGAAGGACCGGAGCTGACGCTCGCCGGGCTTCTGATAGTGTGTGATCCGATCGGCGAAGAGGTCGCAGTATTCCTCGACGACGGCCAGAAGCTGCCGTCGCTTCTGGGTCGTCCATCCGTCTAGGAAGTAAAGCGAGAGAAGCCCACCGACCCTTGAGACGATATCGCTGTATCGTGGGTCTCGGTACACCAGCTCCGTCTCGATCGTCGTCGGGGTGCGCCGGCTCTGCCAGGCGATGTAGCTCGGTACAGCTGTCATGACGCAGAGCTTCCTTTGTTGCAGTCGCAATCTTTCGCGACATCGATCTCTTTCACCTTGACCGGTTTCCGGCCAGGCTGGCTTTGGTCCTCCGCGATTTCTTCATACGCGCCTCCACGTTGAGCGTTTGTTTTACCGTCAACACCACCCCTAGCCTTCGGGAACTTCATTTCCCAAAGCTCTGAAAGCGCGCCGTCCTGCCACCACGACACGTCAGGCCGAGGAGCACCGCGCACCACCGGAGCCGTCGAGGGCATGCCCGGCGCGGTCCGGCTCTCCACCGGAGCATACTTGCTATCCGGCTCTTCCCCCTTCTTGTAACTCACTTCCGGCCGAGGCCCATCCGCCGTTTCACTCATCGGTCGCCGCGGGCCGCCCGCAGAATGCTGGCCGTTGCTGGGATTATAGTAGCGCTTGCGCAGTTTCTCCGCGACGCAGGCCAGGTAGGTTACATGACTACCCCTATCATTGAGGCACTCGCAGGCAATCTCGCACAATTCCTTCTTATTGGTCTTGCTGGTCACCTGACCCGTTTCGGCCTTTGCTGGCGCCTTCGTCTTTTCTTTCTTCTCTGCCTCTGTTTTGGTCTTGGCGTGCGCCATCCTCTCGCCGCGGAACCAGTCCTGGATTCGGTCCTTGTCGACGCCTTGCGCCTCCAATTGCCGTGCCTTGGCGAACAGGCTCGTCTCGAAATCGTCTCGAGGAACCTCGTCGAACCACGGCATCGCCGTCGGCGACGAGTCCAGGATCGCCGTCGCCGCGCGGCCGACGCCCGTCCGGCTGCGCAAACGGACG
>NZ_LMRE01000039.1:0-1975 GCF_001424745.1 Methylobacterium sp. Leaf469 | reverse complement strand
CGAGAACGAGTTCGCGGTGATGCCCGCGCACCTGCCGGCCACGCCGCACCGGGGGACGCCGCGCCCGCGCATCGACGGGCTGCAGATCGCCCGGATCGCCGGCCCGCCGGGCGAGGAGATCCACACGGACGCGTTCGGGCGGGTGAAGCTGACCTTCCCGTGGGACCGGCGCTCCAAGGCGGACGGCACCGACACCGGCTGGGTGCGGGTGTCGCAGAGCTGGGGTGGGGGCAGCTGGGGCCAGCAGATTATCCCGCGCATCGGCATGGAGGCGCTGGTGGCCTACCAGGAGGGCGACCCCGACCGGCCGATCGTGGTCGGCATCGTGCCCAACCCGAACAATCCCGTGCCGTACGACCTGCCGGCCAACAAGACCAAGCTCGTGATCCGCTCCGACACCCACAAGGGCACGGGCTACAACGAGGTCTCGATGGAGGACCAAGCGGGCGCCGAGAATCTGTTCACGCATGCCCAGAAGGACATGACCACGAAGGTCTTGAACGACGCGACCACGCGGGTGGACGCCAACCAGGTCCAGAGCATCGGCGCCAACCATGCGATGGAAGTCGCCAACAACCAGAGCCAGCAGATCGGCGGCTCGCGCTCGCTCACCGTGGGCGCGGTGGGCGGCGCGGCGAGTGCGGGCCTTTCGACAGCGATGGCGGCGCTGTCGGGACAGACCGCCGGGCTGCTCGGGCAGGCCATGGGCGTCGCCATGCAGGCCATGGGCTCGGCCGGAAGCGGCGGCGGAGCCGGCGGAGTGGGCTCCGCGGACGGTGCCGGCGGGGGGGAGAGCGGCGGAGCGTCCGGCCTCGACCCGTCGGCTCTGGTCGGCCTGGCCTCGGGGTTCACCAGCCTCGTCGGTGGCGGGGGGATCGGAGGCCTGCTCGGCGGCGCGATCGATCAGACCCGCGCGGGCATCAACGCGGCGAGCGCCAAGAGCATGATCCAGGCGGGCGGGGCGGGCATGGCCGGCGCCGGCACGCAGCTCGCCGGTCAGGTCGCCGGCATGATGGGCGGCCTCGGCGGCGTCATGAACACCCAGGTCTCGCGGTTCCAAAACAACACCACCGGCCTCGCCAGCACCGAACAGGTCGGCGTCACGAAGGTCGTCAACGTCGGCCAGACTTCACGTGAGCATGTCGGAAGGACAAAAAAGCTAACGGTCGGGGACGAATTTGTGATCGAGGTCGGAAAGTCCAAGTTTATCATGCGCAAGGACGGCACAATCATCATCCTTGGCACAAACTTCAATTTCACCGCATCCGGTCCTGTGCAAATCAACGGTTCGGTGGTCGATCTCAACAAGCCCGGCTCTGACGAGGGAGGGGGCGGCAACTCTGCCGATGGCTCCTGAGAGACCGCCTCGTGTCCGTCGAAAACCGCACACCGTTTCCAGCGCTTGCCTTCCGGCAGTACAACCTCGCCGGTGCGATGAACGGCGTCGTCGCGGTACGGGGCACGTTCCGGCTTGTCGAGGGCAGTGCCCTGGAAGCTGCGAACGAGCAGATGCCGCTCGTCATGTCGGATGTCTACGATGGCGACCCGCACGCCGCGCCACAGATGGCCTGCACGGATCTCGTGCCGTTCAAGCCCGGCACGGACGTGACCTTCGTCGGCACGTCGTTCGCGCGGGACGACGTGGCTCTTCCCTCCTGGTCGTGCGCCTTGCAAGTCGGGCCCGTTTCCAAGCGGCTGCGGGTCACCGGTCCACGCGTATGGCGCGCGCGGACCCGCAAGACTTGGAAGGGCCTCATCGGGCTTGGTCCCGAAGATGTGCTCGATGGCTGGGACTTGTCCGAGCCCGAACCGGCGACGATGGTGCCGATCGACTGGCGGCTCGCCTACGGCGGCAAGGTCCCGCGTGCAACCCAGGACGCGCCGGACGGCGTGCACTCCGCAAATCCGGTCGGTTGCGGGATCGTCGATGCCGCCCGCTTCCCCGAGGTGACGCAATGGCCGGCGCCGCAGATCG
>NZ_LMRE01000038.1:0-2343 GCF_001424745.1 Methylobacterium sp. Leaf469 | reverse complement strand
CCAAAGGCCCAGACCCTTCGTCTGGACCAAACCCGCCGCTGCCATCTTCGACGCTCTCAACCGAACCCCTGAACCATCCGTCTGAGTCAGTGCACTAGCTGCTCAATTTATGCCCCGTGCCGCTGCCAGTACCCCTTCCACGAACGGCTGACAGGCGAAGCCATTGTCAGACCAATCGTGCGGTTGAACGCCTCGCCGTTCGGGAGGCGACGGTTGTCCTCCTTCCAAGCCGCTTCGGCGGCGTACTGGTGAAGGTAGCGGGCCGTCACGAAATGGTGCTGCCCAGCCACCATGCGGCGCAGGCGAGCGAAGAAGCTCTCAGCTTGGTTCGTGTTGGCGCCGTCCGCTGAGTAAGCCTCAGAGTGATTGATGCGGCCAGCGTCGGGGAACTTGGCCTCAAGCTCGTCCCAGTGGGTCGCCTCGTCGGCATAGACCTTGGAGCCGTGCGCGACGTGCTGCTCGGCCAGGGCGACGCCCTCGGCCTCGCGCTTGGCAATGAACGTCAGGGTGCGGCCCTTGCGCTGGCGCATGACGATGACGACCCGGCGCTCAGCGCTCAGGTTCGCCTTGAGGCGACGATCCTTGCGATCCTCCTTACGGTTCTCAGGACGCACGACGCCGCCGAAGTACGCGCCGTCGATCTCGACCTCGCCCTCAAGCCCGTGCCCGGCCGTCTCAGCCGAAAGCGCCTCGCGCAGCTTGTGAGCGAGGACGAAGGCGGTCTTGTAGGACACGTCCAGATCGCGGCCGAGTTGCAGCGCTGACAGACCCTTCACGGCGTTCACGAAGATGGCGACGGCGGCGCACAGGTCCGTGAAGGCGAGCTTCCGGCTGGCGAAGATCGTGCCCGACGTGACGCTGAACTGCTTGCCGCAACCGGCGCACTTGAAGCGACGGCGGGTGCTGATGTCGTAGTGATCCAGGCAACCGCAGGCAGGGCACACGGGCTCGCCATCTGTCAGAGGCCAGCGAAGGCGCTTGAAGGTCTGGTAGGCCGCGTCCTCGCCGCCCTTGTAGATCGCCTTGAGCGAAAGGGTCCGAGCGGCTGAGGAGAGGAGGAAGTGGGAGGCCATTGCCATCGCGTCCAGTGCTTATGCACCGCATATGATGGCATTATTGACCGATGGTCAAGCGAAATCGTATCGCGTATGATGGCATCCGTAATCACATAGGATGCCATTGGCATGACCGAACCCGCCATCGAACCCGTCGAAGAGCATTGGGACGCGCGCGTGAAGGCGCTTCTCAAGGCCGAGCTGAAGAGGAAGGGCGTCACCTACGCCCAGTTAGTCGAGAAGTTGGCGGCTGTTGGTGTCAAAGAAACCGAGCCAAATATTCGAAACAAGCTAGCTAGAGGTAAGTTTACAGCGGTATTTTTTGTACAGTGTCTGACTGCGATAGGATGCCACAACATCGCACTTGATAACTGACGAGCCAAGTGTATAGTAATTATATGAGCAGCCTGCGCGCCAAAGCTGGAGCTTGGTTAGTCGCCGCATTGTCTGGTGGCTTGCTTTGGCTCGCCTTAAGCTATTTAAGTGGAATTAATTACGCGGCAGCTTGGTCGCTAGCTATAATTAGTTTGGCGTGGGCATCAATTTTCCTTTTTGTCAAAAGGTAGTGTTGTTTGTCTATTCATAAACTGAGATGGCGCACTTAAAACTTTCAGTACGGTCCTCTCGGTGGGGGACCAGCCTTTGTCTTTGTATTCCTCGACGGTTTCCAGCAAAACGGTCATCTGCACGTTGCTTTTCATCACAATTGGCAATTGACCGGATAGAACAGCAGCTATGAATGCCTTGTCTTTGACCGGCGCCCCAAACTCTGTTTTCCCAGACTTGAACTTCCAACGCCTCGTACCCTCCTCAAGCACAGGACTGATAAGAACAACCTGCATTGGCTCGGTAGTCGTGCGCTTGCGGATAGGAGGTTCTTCTATTGTACCGTAGCCGCCCCGACTGTGAAATTCAGACCTTGGGACAACATGCACGGGCTTCTTGGCGGTCGATCCGGTAACTGCAGCACCCTTTACTGCAGTGTCCCGCTCAAGCTCAGAAAAAACCGCCTGAGAGTTCTTTTGTCCAGCCTTAGCTTTTAGTGCCCTAGCAACAATTTCTGCAATCTCCTGTTTGTCTTTATCTGAGAGGCTAGAGGCATCTTTTCCATATACCTCTTCCCAAACATGATCTTTGAGCTTGCCTTTGGCAAAATCATAAATCTCATGCCCAATCCAAGTACTAGGGCCTGTCGTCGCCTGAACAGATTGGCTGGGCTTGCGTTTTCGTCTCTCTGATGGAGGAGGGACGATGCTGAGCAACGCGCAATGGGCTGATCTGGAGCCTC
>NZ_LMRE01000037.1:0-3091 GCF_001424745.1 Methylobacterium sp. Leaf469 | reverse complement strand
GTCCTTGGCTTGGCCGTACAGGTTCTCGGCGGCACCCTGCGCCTCGCGGGCGCGGCCCTCGACCGAGTCCCGGTTCGAGCCCGTGAGGTCGCCCACCGCGCCCTGCACCTTGCCGCCGAGTTCCTTCGCGGCGCCGGTGATCCGATTCGTGTCGACCATGATGGTGTTCCTGTTCTCGTTTCGATGACGTTCGTCGGCTGTAACGTGCGAGCGAAGCTACGTTTGAACGGCAATGTTCGGTTTCAGTTCGAGCTTCGGTAGTGACTACTGAGAGGTTTCTCGCCCACGACTTCGGATATGAACGCCGATGCTCCGGCGGCTTCGTTCTCCGGGCCTTCCAGCTACGAAGAAATCTAGATCGCCTTCCGCATGCACTGGCTTCCACTGGCTTCGCGAAGTCCGGTGCGAACCCGTCCCTCAAGTGGTCCGCCGTGGCCCGTGAGCAATGGTGCAAATATACTGGTAAGGCAGTTTTTATTTGCTAGCCTCCGAAATCGGGAACCCGTTGTTGCGACCCCACACGATGGCTTCCGAGCGCTTGTGGACCGCGAGCTTCCGGTAGAGCGATGCGGCGTGGTTGCGGACCGTGTTGCGCGAAAGCCCCAATCTCTGCGCAATGCCATCGTCGTCCAGTCCTCGGCAGATGAGGTCGAGGATCTGGCGCTCGCGACCCGTCACGTTCGGAACGACGGCGTCACGGGTCTCGCTCGCCGGCCGGCGAAGGGTCGTGAGCTTCTCGATGAGCCCGCGGCTGAACCAGGAGGTGTCGGCCATGACGGTTTCGATGGCTTCGAAAAGCTCCCGCTCGGTGCGCTTGCGCTCGGTGATGTCCTGCAGCACCAGAAGGGCGAAGGTCTGGTCGCCGATCTCCACGCGCTCGGCCGAGACGAGGCAATCGAAGTTGGTGCCGTCTTCGTGCCGGAGGCAGACCTCCAGGCCGAGGACATAGCCGGTGCGCGCCACCGCCGTCTCGAACCGGGTTCGTGCGGCGTCGTGCACCCAGAGACCAAGTTCCGCGGGCGTACGTCCCGTGACCTTGTCGGCGCTGTAACCGAACACCCGGGTGAAGGCCTCGTTGACGCCGGTGATGGAGAATCCCTCGGCCCGTGCCAGCAGGGTCGGCACGGGAGTGAGGTGGAACGCCTTGGCGAAGCGCTCCTCGCTCTGACGAAGGGCCTTCTCCGCCTTGCGGCGCAGTTCCAGGTCGGCGAAGGTGAAGAGCATGCAGGGCTCGTCGCCGAACTCGATGGGCTGGCCGGCGACGATGACGAAGCGCGAACTGCCATCAGGCAGATCGAGGCTAGCCTCCATCTGCGGGATGGTGGCGCCGGTATTGAGCCGGGCGATCGCCAGATCCCGGCTGCGGGCGCCTGCCAGCACGTCGACCTCGTAGACGCTGCGGCCGATCACGGCGTCGCGGGTATAACCGGTCATCTCCAGAAAACCGTGGTTCACCTTGACGTGACGCAGGTCCGACAGCCGGCAGATCACTGCAGGTGCCGGATTGGCGTTGAAGGTGGCTTCGAAGCGCTCCTCGGCCTCGAACTGCTCCGAGACGTCCTTGAGGATGAGTGCCAGACAGCTCGGATTGCCCTCCCGGTCGGTGGCGACGAGGCTGCGTAGGGAGTGCACGAAATCGACCTCTGGCCGGTCCGTTCGGGTCACCTCGACGATGACGTCGTGGAAACGTTCTCCCGAGACGACGCGCTCCATGGGGTATTGGTTCGGAGCGTGGTTGTTGCGGTAGCGCAGTGTGAAGCGCCCACGATAATCGTCCACGGTCTCGCCGAGTTCGCCGATGGTTTCCGCGCCATGCATCGCGAGGGCCGCCTCGTTGGCATAGGCAATGGTCTGGTCGGGCTCGACCAGGATCACGCCCTCGCTGAGGCCGGCGATGATCTGCCGAAGCTCATGCCTGTCGACGGCAACCACCACGTCCCACCGCCTTCCGTACCGCTCGATTCAAGCCAGGCCGTAACAGCGGTCGTGGACGGACGGTTCCGGGCCGGGAGGTCCGCAGACCGGTATATCTGGATCATTGACGTGAATGTGAACGATCATCCAGAACCGGCCCGGTAGAATCTACCGTAGAGGGGCAGCCTCTCAGGGCTGATATCCCGAACAAGGACTCCTCCCCAGAATGCTGACAAGCATCGTCACCGACGAACCTTCGCCGAGCGAGGGATTGCCCCGTCATGTCCAGGATCAGATCGGGGCACGGCTGAACGAACTCATTCCCAGCGTGAACACGGTCGATGCCGATACGAAGCTCGGCCGAGTTCTGCTACGTCTGCGAGCCGCCCTGCTCGACGCCGAGGCCGAACGTCAGGTCACGAAGGCGTTCGGCGACGAACTCATCGCCGTGGTGCCACGTCTCCGACGCTTCGCTCTGCTCCGTACCGGCAATGCCGCAGAGGCAGACGACATGGTTCAGGCGACCCTCATGCGGGCATGGGAGCACCGATCCCAGTTCCGCACGGGGACCAACCTCGTCGCGTGGCTGTTCACGATCCTGCGCAACATCCATCTGAACCAGCGCAAGCGTTTCCGCCGGGAGGTCGAGGACGTCGACGGCGTCATCGCCGGTTCGGTCTCCGCGCCGCCCGAGCAGGAACACCGCGTTGCCCTGGCCGAGCTACAGTTCGCCTTGAACGACCTCCCGCCGGAGCAACGCGAGACCCTGTTGCTCGTGATGGTCGACGGCCTGCTCCACACGGAGGCCGCGATGGTGCTCGGGTGTCAGGTCGGTACCGTGAAGAGCCGGGTGAGCCGGGCACGCGAACGTCTCGCCCTCGCCCTCGGCCTTTCGGGATGACACCGTCGGACACTTCGGGGCCAACCAGGGCTTTAACCTTGTGGGTCTTGCGTTCAGCGCCCGATGACCCGTTGTCTTCCGGGCGTTCGAGGAGCCGAACAACGCTCGTTTTTCCCGAGTTAGGAGGTCGTATCGTCGGTGGTGGCGAGGCGGTGCGTGATCCAGTCCTGGGCGGCGTCGAGGCTGGCGAAGGTCGGCGGGTTCGGGTGGTCGACGCGGCCGAATCCGGCTTCGAGGAACCACCGGCCGGCGTCCGACCCGTGCTGCTCGCACAGG
>NZ_LMRE01000036.1:0-3376 GCF_001424745.1 Methylobacterium sp. Leaf469 | reverse complement strand
GCTATCCCAGCACACTCGCCGATCTCCACATCGTCGCCTTCGTCTGACTCATGCTCAAACAGGCCGCTCAACTGGCAAGCGGTTCATAACAGCCTCTAGGCGATCCGGCCGGAACCCGAAGACGGGGGAGACTGTGACGGTCGAGGCGAAGCGGCTACCGCAATTCCGTCCAGGGAAGGCAATGCGAGACCGCCTGAACCCTTCAGGTATCGTCACCAACGCGGAGTTGGACGCCGAGGTTGAGCGGCTGTCATGGGCTTCGTGATGCTCCCTCTCGTCGCTCTTGCTACAGTGCACCACATGCACTATCTTCCTCAGTGAGGGGAAGCGAGGGCGAATGCCAACTTTCAAAACCTTCGACGGCTTCCGGCTTGAGGTTCGGTCACGCGAGCACAATCCGCCTCATTTTCACATTCTCGGTCCAGATCATCACGCCCTCGTGGATATCCAGACGCTTCAGGTCATTGAAGGCACCTGCAGCCGCAAAATGCTGGCCGAGACCGTAGCTTGGGCCGCCGACAAAACCGAAGCCCTGATGACGGAATGGAGACGCCTCAATGAGCGCGACTGATACCATCACTGTTGGGCGAGCCCTGCCGAAGCTTGCCAGCGTCGAGCCGGCCAACGGGCCTTTCAGCGTGTCCGTTACTTGGGCTTCCGGCTCACGCACGTGGCGCACCGATATCGTAGATCTCGCTCCGATAATTTTTACGTTCAAGGTGTTCAAGCCGCTTCGCGACAACCCCGAGCTATTCCGCTCCGTGAAGGTGGGCGAGTGGGGCGCATCCCTGGTCTGGCCGGGCAATGACGATCTTGATATCGGTGCGGAGAGCGTCGAGGAAATGGCCGAAGAGGTCATGACCAACTCGGATTTTACGGCATTCCTGAAGCGGACGGGCTTCACCCTTGATGCTGCGGCGGCCCAACTCGGGATCGCGCGCCGGCTCGTTGCCTACTACGCCAAAGACCGGGAAATCCCCCGGTACATCGCACTCGCTTGCCGTCAGCTTGAGGCTGGGGCGTTGGAGAAACCCGGCGCTACGCCCACCGTCGATAGCTACCTGAATGTAGTTCCAGGCGGCGGCCTTCCTGGCGCCCCTTATGGCTGGGTGGGAGGTGCTGCTGATCAAAACAGGGTGTTTTTCGGCGCTGCAGAATATGGCCCTCCCTCTGATCCGCCCTATGGGGTGTGGACATCACGGGCGCAGCATCTCGCCCAGCGCCCCGGGTTAGAGCCAAAACCAATGAAGAAAGCTGATCCGCCCGTTCATCATGCAGGAGGGGTCATGGTCTTCGCTGTTGATCCAGCGACCGGAAGGGTGACATAGCCGCGCCGATCAGACCGCTTCTAGCCACCGCATGAGGTTCGCCGCCGCACTCTGGCTGAGGCCGAACCGACCCTGCAGCGCATTGGCGAGCTGGGGGCGGCTGACGCCGATCTGGCGAGCGACCGTCTCCTGTGTCACGAGCCTCGCCCGTTGAGCCGCGCGCACGGCAAGGGTAAGCTCTGGCGGCATCACCCCGCCGAGGTAGGCGTTCGCAACGGCCCCGAGCGTCTGGAACTCGGCCAGTAAGTTGGGCTGCGAAACTCCGTCTGTCGGCAGCGGGACGGCATGACAGGTACGAACGGCCTTGGGCATGCTCTTGGGCGAATACCCGCCAGCGCCGACGTTACGGCTCTCACTGGCCTGTCTCGCTGGAACCTGTAGGGGCCGGTTCGACCCTTGGCACTGCACCGTGGGAGCCTGTAGATACTTCGTATCTGGCCGCCCACGACACGCTGATCCATGCGCGCAGCGATCGGGAATACGGCTGGCGGCTTCCCGGCCTTATGGAGCAAATGCACCAAAAAGCACGCCAGGTAAAGGCCAATGCCATCGCCTATGATGGCAAAATGCAGGATCAGACCCTCATCAATGGATTGCTCGCCAAGCGCGAGGAACTAAGCCGAGAGAACGCCGATCTGCGCGAGCGCATGGCGGTCCTGGCGAACGACATAGAGACCTTGGATCGGGTTCTCGACGCCTGCGGCTATCGCGGCGAACTCGTGGGCTCCACGCCTCGCGCGGCCCGTATCGTCCTGTTCTACCGCAACGAGCTACGGGACTACCTCCTGGCCGAGCTACGCAAGGCAGTGGAGCCCATGACGGCCCGCCAGTTGGCCGAATCAGTGTGCCAGACGGAAGGGAAGGACAGCCGTGACCGGCGCTTGCTCACGGACGTGACGCGGCGTGTCGGCTGCGCGCTCAGGAAGATGCGCGCGAGCCGGATGGTGGAGGGAGAGCGGACGCAGGCGGGACAGGTGTGGCGGGCGAAGTAGGCTTGCTATCTGTGAAAGTTGGCCTTTGCCGGATCAAAATCCGCAGGGGGAGTGATCTTGGCCCAGCGGCTTTCAATGCCGCGAGCATCCGCCTCTAAGTCCCCCAGGCGATTTTGATAAGATTTTGGGGCCGTTCAGAAATGCCCAGCATTTATGTAGATATGCATACAATCATCTGGATGAGGTTCACCAAGATCTGAAAATTCATTTATTACACGACGCAAAACTAACAGAGAGACGGTTTCGCCAGCCTTTTTGCGCTTCGCAGCAGTCGCCTCTCTTTCACCCAAGCCTTTTCCGGACTGCGTATTTAGGAATATTGCTCCAACACGGCTGACGTCAGATCGAGAAACGCTTTTAACCAAGCATGAAATATTTGCTTTTATTGATACACCGCCAATATTTATATCTGACTGTTCTTCGTCCAGGGCAACGAGATCCTTCCCTGCAAACTTTAATTTGTTCAACATCTTAGTGAAGGAAGCCAGTCGGTCGGCACTCAGGCTGGCGTCGTCCCGCTTCTGCTGGCCAAGGGATGCGTTGGCCGCATCCCTTCGGGCTTCGATTTCGGCAGCGTCTAGGTGCCCGATGGATCGGCTGGCGCTTGTGAGATACGATCCAATTTGCTGCCTTGCGAACCAAGCGCGGACCCTGGGCCCTCGCTTGCAAAACTTGGCGGTCCGTAGGACCGTTTCGCAGCCCTTGCCTTCGGCGGCTACGTAGTCGCCAAACTGGAGAGGGTTCAGACGCGGAGACTCGTAGACATCGTATTCGACTTCGGAGGCCAGCATGGACGACTCACATTTCCGCTATGAGCTGCGCCCTGGTCATTACGTCTGCCTATCACCCCTCTCTGACGAGATTTTGGACGAACTCGGCGTGGACGGGCTGGGCGACTCGTTTGGTTACTTCATTTATGAAACCGAAGGTGGCGTGAGTGCAAGCCGTTGCACGAACGTTCTAGTGCACTGACGCGATCAGAGGATTCACGTGGTGGGTGACGTGTGCGCGTCTGTGCGATGGCCCAGACCGTTTGCGTGCTCCTCGATGACACCG
>NZ_LMRE01000035.1:0-3567 GCF_001424745.1 Methylobacterium sp. Leaf469 | reverse complement strand
GATCAGCCCATTGCGCGTTGCTCAGCATCGTCCCTCCTCCATCAGAGAGACGAAAACGCAAGCCCAGCCAATCTGTTCAGGCGACGACAGGCCCTAGACGGCAAGGGACGTCTGCAAAGGCGCGGACGTTCATATGCGGCGAAAAGTGGCTTTGGTACGTAAACTGCGCGTGACCGACGACAAGTGGCATCCATTTTATGAAGCCAGATTGGCACAAACCGTCCCGAAAGTTTCCCGAAGGTTTTGCCGGCTCAGAAGGGACCGGATCGCATCAAACCCGAACAGGCCAGATGTGATCGTATCAAAATCTATGACTTGGGGACAAGTAGTTTCCAATCCATCAACGCCGCGCAGAGGGCTACAGGGCGAAATCCAGCCGGTTTCCCGAAGGTTCGAAGTACGCAGGCCCATCCGACGTCGCAACCCCGGGGCCGCTGCGACCGGCACGCCAGCGTCGGCGCACTTGGGAACCGACGGCGACCGGGGCGGAGGCGTCGTCATCGGATGCCTTCCTTCGTCCGGCAGGCCCGTGATCCGCTCTTCAGGGACGGCGAAATCAATCCGCGGGATGGTTGGCGGACATGGCCATGGGCCAAGCTTGGGCCTATACCACCGTGGAGCCCGTCTCGAACCCTGGCTCGACCGGCGTATTCAATCAAACTCCCAAGGGCTGCCGTGCGTCCGCCGAACCCGTTTCCCAATCCGCTGGACGACGCTTTACGGGACAGGTTCCGGACGACCGACAATTTCGTCATCACCTGCAAGGTCAGCGACGACGCGATACGCTGGTGGGACGATCGATTCGGTCGCCTGGATCTCTATCCTCGCGAATTATGCGATGCGTTCAGTAAGGGCCTGCCGTTCGACAAGACCTTCAGGGTTACGATGATCGATCCCGCAGCGAACGAGATCCGCGTCGAGTTCAGGGCTTTCGACAAATTCGGCGAACAGGTGATATTCAGCGGACGAGGCATCGAGCTCAACGCCGACCAAGTTCATTTGAACAAGACCACCTTGCGAGAGGATATCCAGGGTCAAACCTATGGACGCCGTATTCTGGGCAATGCCTTCGAGGTAATGAACCGGCTCGAATTAGAAAAGCTCGCCCTTACGGCCATGATGCATGGCCCGTACATCTGGGCGAAGGCCGGTTTCCTACCGGATGCCGAGAACTGGGCGATTGGGTACACGCAGTCGAAGTTGTTGGAACAACTCTATCGATTGCCGGAATCGGAGGTTTCGTACCGTGAGAAGGCGGCCCTCGCGAGGCTCGTTGAGAACGGTCCGCCTTCCATCGTCCGCGGCATGGCGCGGCTCGATAAGCTGGTGACCTCCACCGTGGACACGAGCAGGCAAGTCAAGCTCGGTTGGTACCTGCTGGTGGAGGGTATGGCTACGTGGAAGGGGTCGCTGTACCGCGAGGACATCGAAGCCGTCGGCCGATTGCGACGCTACCTCGCGCTCGGCGGGGTCGTCGTCTAATACGGCTCCATGATCCGGGTACGTGGTGCGGGGACCTGAACACCCTGCTCCGCGAGGGTCTGCAGGCCCAACAAGGACGCGATCTCGTGGTCGTCCAGACCCTCGCGACGAAGGTCCGCCATGAGAGCCTCTGCGTCACGCAATTCGCTGAGGTCATCCCGACGGGGGTCGCTGGACAAGGCCACCGTCACGTCCACCATCTTGAAACGTGACATGGGAAGTCGCCTCCTAAATTTCTTCTAACCCCGACCGTCACCCTGACATCATACACTGGCTAATGTCATTTATGTAGCCCTCGCGCAGATTCAATTGACGAGGGTTGGTGAACCCGACCTGTCGTGGCGAGTATGGAGCACCGATCCCGGACATTGCGGGTCCCGAGGGCTGTTTACAAGGCGTGCGGTTTCGTTGTTGAGGTGCACCGGAGCGTAAGCGGCTCGAGCCAACCTGTCACGGCTTCCTGGACGCGGTTGCGTATGAAGGCACATTCGACGCCTTTTCGGGCGTCGTCGCGTTGTCCAGGCGTTCGCGCCCGGCGTTGATCAGGGCATCGCGCTGGAGGTCGAGGTTCTGGTTGAGGGTGGAGACGCAAGCATATCCAACGAACATGTCGGGATATTGATTCAGCGGGGTTTAATCCGCAATAGAAAACCAGTCATACTTTCCCGACAGAAACTCGGCCGTTTCGAGGGGCGGAAGCCGACCCGTCGCGATCGTCGGGAAAACGATCGTTTTATCGGCATGTGACCGCGAGCGCTTCCAGTCTTGGCTCTGCCCGCAACTCTGGCTGTGCAAGGGCGCTGGCTTTGTCGGTGCCGGGGACCGTCTGCGAGCGGAACCACTTCCCGGGGCAGCTTCGGACGTCTGGAGCACGGACCCCGTCCCGAGCAGATCCGGCATTCCTGCCCGACCGGCTCCGTTACCCGAGAGAGAGCCCGCATTGCTCGGCGAGAGGGCGCCGAGTGGGTCTTCAGGACGCGGATCTTCGGATCTGTCACCCCGGCGCCGGGACGTGCGACGCCCCAGGACCGGCCGCCGCCTGCCGGCGCAGCGCGCTCCGCAGTTGGTAGACGAGATCCCGCTTTTTCCCCCAGCAGGGTCGCCACCTCGGCCGCGGGTCGGTCCAAGAGCAGCAGGGCTCGTGCAGCGGCGTCGAGCCAGGCCCGGCGCCCGGGCCGGGGGCCGCACAGCCGTCGGCGCATCACCATCGCGGTGTTCCGCGGCACGCCGTGGCGGGCGGCGAAGGCCCCCGGCGGCAGGCGGTCGAGGTCGTCCCGGCGGGCCTGCCACCAGGCGGCGGTCTCCCGCACGAAATCCTGGGCGAGACGCTGGCGCAGGCGCACGATGACGCTCTGTCCGAGGGGCAGGTCGAGCAGCCGTGGCGCGAGGCGGTGCCGCTCGAGATGCGCCGCCAGCGGTGGGGTCAGGATCACCGCGGGGCTGCCGCGCCCTCCGGGCACGCGGATGCCGCGCGCGACCGCAAAGCCGTGCCCGGTCGGGCTGGTGTGGGTCACCCGCCAGGGCGCTCCGAAGACATCGAGGACGATCCGGCGCCCGGACGCAGGAGTTGGCCGCGCGGCGCGGACGTAGCTCGCCCGCTCCCGCACGGCATGGGCCTGGGCCACCGTGCGAACCGTGCATCCCGCCCGTTCGAGCAAGTCCCGAATGGTCGTCCGGGCGAGGCCGTGGGCCACGGCGAGGTCGACGGTGCTGGCGCCCGCCTCGTAGGCGGCGCGCAGGGCGGGCAGGTCGATGGCCGCGGCCGTAGCGTGGCCACGCGCCTGGCTCCGCCCGCGTGGCTTGAGGGGCACAGGCGGGGGCCGGCCAGCGGGTGGGGATGGGGGGTCGGGCGTGTCGTGACGCATGCGGCTGGCCAGGAGAGCACGGTTGAGCGGCGGCGGCAATCACTTGAACGTCGCGGTAGAAAGTTACACAATAGGTCAACCGGAAGTGGTTCGTTGCGTTCCCGGCGTGACGGTTCGGAGATCCGCCGATGGAGCCCCATGTCCGCTACACGCAGGCGGGTCGTCTTCTGTCGATCGCGACGGTGCTGGGCGAGGACGCGCTGCTGCTGGAGCGGCTGGA